>NZ_JBIUVX010000010.1:0-103933 GCF_044743175.1 Pseudomonas sp. NPDC087690 | reverse complement strand
CAACCCCCTGGTTGGTTTGAGCCTGCTCGCGATTGCGGTCTATCAGTCAAATAAGTGCTAACTGACACACCGCTATCGCGAGCAGGCTCACTCCTACAAGGGATCTTCGGGGTGTCAGGGAGTGCGGTGGAAGATCAGGGCCTTGAGTCCGCTTTCAGGATCGACATCCGCAAACTCCGGCGGATTCTGCAGCCGCTGCTCAAAGCGCAACCCCGGCGCTTCCTGCGTCACGCCATCAATCAGAAAGTCCGAACCGAACGCCGGGTCGTTCATGCAGGCCAGCACGGTGCCTTGCGCCGTCAGCAATTCCGGCAAGCGGCGCAGCACGCGCTGGTAATCCTTGGTCAGTAGAAAACTGCCTTTCTGGAACGACGGCGGGTCGATGATCACCAGATCGTACGGGCCGCTGTTGATCACTTTGCCCCAGGATTTGAACAGGTCGTGGCCGAGGAAACTGACCTTGCTCAAGTCGTGGCCGTTCAAACGGTGATTGTCGCGCCCGCGACTCAAGGCTGCGCGGGACATGTCCAGATTGACCACATGATCGGCGCCGCCCTCGATCGCGGCCACGGAAAATCCGCAGGTGTAGGCGAACAGGTTCAACACACGCTTGCCGTTGGCCTGCTCGCGCACCCAGTTGCGACCGTAGCGCATGTCGAGAAACAAACCGGTGTTTTGTTTGAGGCCCAGATCGATCCGGTACTGCAGACCTCCCTCGACGATAGTCATTTCGTCGATCTCGGCGCCCAGCAGCCATTCAGCCGTGCTTTGCGGCAAGTAACGATGCTGGATCAACAACGTGTGCGCGCCGCACTGCTGCCACTCCGGTGAACGGCTGATCTCCAGCAGCAAGCGCTTGAGGTCGTCCAGTTGCTCGGGCAGCGGTTCCTTGAACAACGACACCAGCACCACGCCTTGCAGCCAGTCCACGGTCAACTGCTCCAGCCCCGGCCAGCAACGTCCGCGCCCGTGAAACAGGCGACGGGTTTCGCTCGGTGCCGCCGCAAGCGCAGGCAACAGATGGGCGTGGAGGGTGGCGAGGGCTTCAGGGTTCATCGGTCAGGGTCGGCAAACAAAAGGGCCGGCATTTTAACCACAAATGCGCCGTTGCGAACGATTGCCGCTGACGGGCAAAAGCGCCGTTTCGCAAAAGACCTGTATCAAAAATGAATTTCTGTAGAGCCCGCTGCTCATACCAGATAAGCAGCGGATTCAAGCCGCTAAATCGTTAATGCAATTCAGGGAGTGCAGTTTCATGTGCCCAACACCGACGGCGGACGCGCACCTTCCTGACGGATTGATTCTGGTGGTTGAGGATGATCCGTTGATTCTGGAGTTTCTCTGCGAAATTCTTCAGGAGGAAGGTTTCAAGGTCGAGCCGCACACCAGTGCTGACGCCGCATCGCTTTATCTGGAGCAACACGCCCAGCAAGTGGCGTTATTGCTCACCGATATCACCATGCCCGGCACCCTCAATGGCGCCGATCTGGCCAACCTGGTCGGTGACCGCTGGCCGGACAAGCCGGTGATGGTCATGTCCGGCTATGAAACGCCGGAGACCTCCGGGGTCAAGCATTCGGTGGCGTTTATCAAAAAGCCTTGGGCTATCGGCCAGTTGCTCGACTGTGTGGACAGCGCGTTCAAGTCCAAGGCCCCGCGCCTGCACTGACACGTTGGGTGAATCGGCCCGGCAAGTGCTACATTGCTGGCCCGGTTTCTAGCCAAAGGATGCGACGTTTTGTCTGCTCACGATTCTGTTTTCGATCGCGCATTCGGCGCGTTCCTGTTCGACATGGACGGCACCGTCCTCAACTCCATCGCCGCTGCCGAGCGCATCTGGTCCGCTTGGGCGGTGCGTCATGGCGTCGATGTGCAGACGTTCCTGCCGACCATCCATGGTGCGCGTGCCATCGACACGATCAATCGCCTGAACCTGCCCGGCGTTGATGCCGAGGCGCAAGCGGCGTTCATTACCCAAGCGGAAATCGAAGACGTTGAAGGCATTGTCGAGATTCCCGGCGCAGCGGCGTTTCTCGACAGCTTGCCGAAAGAACGCTGGGCGATGGTGACCTCGGCGCCACGGGATCTGGCCTTGCGGCGCATGGCGGCAGCGGGGATTCCTGCGCCTGCGGTGATGATCACTGCGGAAGATGTGCAGGCGGGCAAGCCTGATCCGGCCGGCTATTTACTGGCTGCCAAACGTCTTGGCCTGGAAGCGCGTGATTGCCTGATTTTCGAAGACGCCACGGTCGGCATTCAGGCTGCCGAAGCGGCCGGTGCACCGCTGATGATCATCACCACCACGCATCAGCATGCGCTGGAAACGGTGCATGCGACGTTGGCCAGTTATGCTGCGGTCAGCGTCAAGATCGATAGCGACGGTCAGCTCCACCTGCAAAAAAACTGACACAACACAATCCCTTGTAGGAGTGAGCCTGCTCGCGATAGCGGTGTGTCAGACACACAGATTTGACTGACACATCGCTATCGCGAGCAGGCTCACTCCTACAGGGTGACGGTGTTCGCAAATCAATAAACCCCAGGCACCAAACGCCAACTCCTCGCGCAATAAGCGTCGTACTCAACCCCAAACTGCGCACGCAGCAGCGCCTCTTCGGAACGAATCCGGGCAATCAGCGGAATCAAGGTCAGCGCCGCCAGCAACAGCCCGACCACCGAACGAAACGCCAGCGCCCAGCCCACGGCATTGATCACCAATCCCAGATAACTCGGGTTACGCAGGTGCTGATAAATGCCCTCGGTGACCAACCGATGCCCCGGCTGAATCGCCACCAAGCCACTGAAACGCCGCCCCAGCACAAACACCGGCCACAATCGCAGCGCGCCGCCGACGATAAACAGCAAAGCGCCGAGCCAGCGCACGCCTTCACCACCGAAGGTCCAGACATTCACCCGGTCGCAGTAGGCCGGCAAGAATCCGCTGACCAGACCAATCACGCCAAAGGCCGGAATCACCCAGCGATTGGCCCGGTCTTCACGCTCGCCAGCACTAAGGTTGACCTCGCTGAACAGTGAAGCGATCACCATGGCCATCGTCGCCAGTGCCACGATCACCAACGAACCGTGGGAAAAGAACATCGCCACACCGCCAATGCCCCACACCGCCAGACCCAGCCAAGCGAGGGTGGCGAGGACTGCGACGACGGTCATTTGCGCAGACATTTTCATGGTCAACTCTCGGCTGGGTGCGTATCCGTTGAGTGTAGAACGCCCGAGGGCAATGGTTGTGGCTGCTGGCCTCATCGCGGGCAAGCCCGCTCCCACAGGGATTTGCGGCGTACACAAAGTTCAGGCTCACCCATGAACCTGTGGGAGCGGGCTTGCCCGCGATGAGGCCCGTTCAGTCAGCGGAAATCTCATTACCTGTCAAAACGGTGCGGAAAGTCTCGACCAACGGCCGCAAATTGACCCGGTGCCACGCCGCCCACAATGGCGTGGTCAATGTCAGCCACGGCACCTCACGCAACACCACTCCCGGCGGTGCGTTATGGCTCAAACCTTTCTGGATCATCGCAATCCCCAACCCCGACGCCACCAGCCCCAGCGCGGTAAACGGCTCGGTCGCCTGCATGCGCACATCCGGATTGAAGCCCGCGCGGATGCACGCGCTGACAAACTCATCGTTGGCATCCTGACGCGGCTGCACGCCGATCCATTCCTGCTCGGCCAGATCCTCGGGGCTCAGCACGCTCTGCTGGGCTAACCGATGATGCTCCGGCAACGCCAGCAGCATCGGATCATCCAGCACCTGAAGGCTCAGCAGATCAGGATCGTCATCGGTCGGCGGCTCACTCACCAAGGCGATATCGAGACTACGCTGTCGCAAGCCTTCCAGTTGCTCGGCGGAACTGAGGTTGTACAACGCGACGTGCACATTCGGCCGATCGGCGCGCAGCACGCGCAAGGCATTAGGCAAAACTCCGGCGTGCATGGCGTTCTCGATATAGCCGATGCACAGGCCGCCTTCTTCACCGCGACCGAGGCGTTTGCCGAGGGATTCCAGGCGATTGGCGTGGGTCAGCAGGGCGCGGGTTTCAGCGAGGAAGGTCTGGCCGTCGCGGGTCAGGCGAATGCGTTGCTGGCTGCGCTCGAACAGGGTCAGCCCGAGGCGCTCCTCGAGCTGGGCGATTTGTCGGCTCAGCGGCGACTGGGAAATATGCAGCCGTTCGGCGGCGCGGCCGACGTGTTCTTCCTCGGCGACTACAACGAAGTAGCGCAATTGGCGGATGTCGATCATGTCAGACCTATAGGGACTCAAGTGCTGCAGATTATGTCTTGGACGGTCTCGGTGCCGCAATCTAGGATCTGCTCAACGGTCACGCAGACCCAGAACCTATCGAGGAAAAACCCATGAGCTTGAAAGACAAATTGCCCGGCCAACTGGGCTTCGGCACCGCCCCGTTGGGCAACATGTTCCGCGCCATTCCGGAAGCGGAAGCGCAAGCCACCGTGCATGCGGCCTGGGATGCCGGCGTGCGTTACTTCGACACTGCGCCGTTTTACGGATCCGGCCTGTCGGAGATCCGCCTCGGCGAAGCACTGAAGCAATACAAGCGCGACGACTACGTGCTCAGCAGCAAAGTCGGTCGGGTCATTCTCGATGAAATCGAGGATGCCGCCGCCCGCGATCTCGGCGAAAAAAGTGGTGTATTCGAACACGGTCGCCCGAACAAGATCGTCAACGACTACAGCGCCGACGCGACCCTGCGCTCCATTGAAGACAGCCTCAAGCGCCTGCAAACCGATCGCCTCGACATCGTCTGGGTGCACGACATCGCTCAGGACTTCTACGGCGATCAATGGCTGGAATACTTCAACCAGGCGCGTACCGGCGCGTTCAAAGTGCTGACCCGCTTGCGCGAAGAAGGCGTGATCAAGGGCTGGGGCCTGGGTGTGAACAAAGTCGAGCCGTGTGAACTGACCCTCGATCTCACTGAAGCGCAACCGGATGGTTTCCTGTTGGCCGGTCGCTACACGCTGCTCGACCACGAACGTCCGTTGCAACGCCTGATGGATGCGGCGCTGGCCCAGAACGTTGAAATCGTCGTCGGTGGCCCTTATAGCTCAGGCATCCTCGCCGGTGGCGCGCACTTCGAATACCAGAAGGCCAGCCCTGAGATCATCGCCAGGGTGGAACAGATCAAGCGCATCGCCGCGGTCTATAACGTCGATGTAAAAGCTGCTGCACTACAGTTTTCGCTGGCCAACCCAGCGGTCGCGGCGGTGATTCCCGGTGCAAGCAAACCGGGGCGGATTGCTGAAGATGTCGCGGCGTTGTCGGCGGTCATTCCTGCCGGTTTCTGGCAGGCATTGCGTGAAGCGAAACTGGTTTCTGAACGGGCGCCGTTGCCGGATCAAAAGATCGCAGCCTTCGGCAGCTCCTACATGGGGGGTGTGCAATGAAGATTGACTTGGGTGGCAAACTGGCGATTGTCAGTGGCAGTACGGCGGGCATTGGTCTGGGTATCAGTCAGTCATTGGCTGAGGCGGGGGCTACGGTGGTCGTCATTGGCCGCGACACCGGCAAGGTCGAACAGGCGCTGGCGAGCATTCGCGAGAAAGTCCCTGGCGCGCAATTGCGTGGGTTGGCTGCCGATCTGGGCACTGCAGAGGGCGCGCAGAAACTGTTCGCCGCCGAATCGCGCGCGGACATTCTGGTGAACAATCTTGGCATCTTCGACGCTGTCGATTTCTTCGAAGCGCCGGACAGCGAGTGGACGCGTTTCTATGAAGTCAACGTGATTTCCGGCGTGCGCCTGGCGCGGCATTACGTGCCGGCGATGGTCGAGCAGGGTTGGGGCCGGGTGATTTTCCTGTCCTCGGAATCCGGTGTGGCAACGCCTGCCGACATGATCAATTACGGCGTGACCAAAAGCGCCAATCTGGCGGTATCCCACGGTTTGGCCAAACGTCTGGCTGGCACCGGTGTAACGGTCAATGCGATCCTGCCGGGGCCAACCTTCACCGATGGCCTGCAAGACATGCTCAAGGATGCCGCTGCCGAGTCCGGGCGCAACCTGCGCGATGAAGCCGACGCCTTTGTACGCAAGGCCCGCCCGACCTCGATCATCCAGCGTGTCGCGGACGTTGAAGAAGTTGCGCACCTGGTCACCTACATTGCTTCGCCGCTGTCCTCAGCCACCACCGGCGCAGCCTTGCGCGTCGATGGCGGCGTGGTCGACAGCCTGACGATCTGAATTCCCGAGAGAGACGTTTATTTATGCCTACAGCATCCGCAACCATCGATATTCCGGCTTCGGCCGATCAGGTCTGGCAATTGATCGGCGGCTTCAACACGCTGCCCGATTGGCTGCCCTTTATTCCCAACAGTGAACTGAGCGACGGCGGCCGCGTGCGCACGCTGCAAACCGCTGACGGCGGCGTGGTGGTCGAGCGTCTGCAAGCGTTCGATAACGCGGCGAAGACTTACAGCTATTCGATTGAACAGGCGCCGTTCCCGGCGACGGATTATCTGGCGACGATCAAGGTTGAAGCCCAAGGGCAGGGCGCACGGGTGACGTGGTCGGGGCGGTTCAACGCCAAAGGTGTGAGCGATGAGGAAGTGGTGGCGCTGTTCAGCGGCATCTATCAGGGTGGCCTCGAGGCACTGCGCGCCAATTACCCAGCCTGAGCTGATGATCGTTCCCACGCTCTGCGTGGGAATGCAGCCCGGGACGCTCTGCGTCCCTTTCAGAGCCGAACGCGGAGCGTCCGTTGAGGCATTCCCACGCAGAGCGTGGGAACGATCATGTCGAGGATCAGGAGTTCTCGATCAGGCTCTGCCGGCAATCGAGCAGCAGTTTCGCTCCACCGAGATCACTGCTGCCGACTTCCAGACTGAAGCCGTGCAAGCTGACAATCGCGGCGACAATCGACAGCCCCAAACCAAAGCCCCCTTGCGGCTGCCCACCCTCGGCGCGATAAAACCGCTGGAACACCGCCTCACGCTCAGCCTCGGGAATCCCCGGCCCGGAGTCGTGCACTTCAATCCGCGTCTGCCCACCCGCGTTTACACCACGCAACATCACCGTGCCGCCCGGCGGGGTGAACTTGATCGAGTTGCTCAACAAATTCGCCAACGCTTCGAACAACAGCGCCCGATCACCATTCAGCGCTGGCAACGTCTCCGGCATGTTCAAGTCGAAACGCAGTTCGCCTTCCTCGGCCAGCGGCAGGTAAAACTCGTGCAGCTCTTCCAGCAATTGCACCGGATCGAGTTCGACAAAACCTGAGCGGCGCTGCCGGTCCTCCAGCTCGGAAATCCGCAGCAACCCGCGAAACCGCGCCATCAGCGTGTCAGCTTCGGCCAGCACCAGATCCAGTTGCGCCGCTTCCTGCGAGCCTTCGCCGGCCTGTTGCTGCATGCGGTAAAGCTGCGCGCGCAGGCGGGTCAGTGGCGTGCGCAAGTCATGGGCGATGTTGTCGCAGACGCCTTTGACTTCATTCATCAAGCGCTCGATGCGTTCGAGCATGGCGTTGACAATGGCGGCGAGCATGTCCAGTTCATCGCGGCGATTGGACAGCGGCAAGCGGTGCGTCAGATCGCCGGCAACAATCGCCTGCGCGCTGGCCTGAATCGCGCGAATCCGCCGCAACGGCCGGCGTCGCAGCAAATGCCAACCGGCAATCCCCGGCAGAATCGTCAGCGATACGCCCCAGAACAACGCGTGCAAAATGATCCGCGTCACCGCGAACAGCGAGCCGTTGTCGCGCAACAACACCAGCCAGCGACCGTCGCGGGTTTGTGTGGCGACGGCGTCGCAGCTGTCATTGGGCAGGGTCGGGTCGTCGGAGTTGGCGCAATCGGCGAGCATGTGGATCTTGCCGTCCAGCGGCAGCCCCTCGGGGATCTGCTGCAACGCGCCGCCGAGGTAAACGCCGTCGGCATCGAACAAGCCATAGGCGTCGATGCCGCGAATGTCGAAAGTCATGCTGGCGGCGAGGGCGTCTTCCAGCTGTGCGCCGCGAAAGTGCGAAAACAGGTGCTGACGTTGCATCAGCGAGTGTTTGGCGAGGTTGTCGAGGTAGCCGGAGACCTCGTAATACATGACCCCCATGAGGATCGCGCTCCACGCCACGAACAGCGAACTGTACAGCGCCAGCAAGCGGCTGCTGGAAGAGCGCCAACCGTCAGACGGGTTCGGCAATGACATAACCCGAGCCCCGTACCGTGCGGATCAGCGGAACATTGCCCGCCGCGTCGATTTTCTTGCGCAGGCGACCAATGTGCACGTCGATCAGGTTGGTGCCGGGGTCGAAGTGATAGCCCCAGACTTCTTCGAAAATCATCATCCGCGAGAGAATCTGGCCGCTGTTGCGCATCAGGAATTCCAGCAGTTTGTATTCGGTCGGCAGCAGCGTCAGGACTTGCTCGGCACGCCGCGCCTCATGGCTGATCAAGTCGAGTTCAAGGTCGGCCACCTGCAACGTTGTCGCTTGAGTGGCGCCGCTGTTCTGTCGACGCAGCAAGACTTCAACCCGTGCGGCCATTTCATCGGTGGCGAACGGTTTGGTCAGGTAATCATCGCCGCCGGCCCGCAAACCACGTACACGCTCGTCGACATCGGAAAGGGCGCTGATCATCAGAATCGGGGTGGCCACGCCCATGGTGCGCAGGGTGGTGACGATGGCCAGGCCATCGAGTTCGGGCAACATGCGATCAAGGGTGATCAGGTCGTAGTTGCCGCTGACAGCGCGGTCGAGGCCTTCGCGGCCATTGTCGACCCAGTCGACGTCGAGCCCGTGGCTGCTCAGTTCGGCGACGATTTCCCGGGCGGTCACGGCGTCGTCTTCGATGGTCAAGATACGAGTCATAGGCAGGCCTGTTGATCGGTTCAAACGGAATGGCTGCATTTTGCCAAGAAAATCCGTTGACGCTTTAAATTAACTTTCATGTTCACCTGTCACAAACGCAAATTTCGAGCGTGATGGGTATTCGAGGCCAATGCATAAAACCCGCTGTTATCCGGCAGTTGTTGCAATTTGCAAGGTTTTCGGAAGTTCATTCTTTATAACTAGCTGAAATTAAACGACTTATTTAATTCTCGCGACTGGCACGGTCACTGCAATTCCTCTGATGACGAGTTGTAACACCATTTTTCATGCCTGGAGCAGAACAACAATGAATAGATCCCCTGATGGGTTTTATCCCGCCGTTGAAGAGTCGAGCAGCGTTTCGGGCGTGTCCTGGGGCGCGATTTTCGCAGGTGCTGCGGCTGCCGCAGCCCTGTCGATGATTTTGGTCCTGCTCGGTTTCGGTTTGGGTTTCTCTGCCGTTTCACCGTGGGCCGGAGAGGGCGTCAGCGCCAAGGGCCTGGGCATTTCAACGATTGTCTGGTTGGCGGCGACGCAGATCATCGCTTCCGGTATGGGCGGCTACATCGCCGGTCGCCTGCGGGTGAAGTGGGCGAACATGCACGGTGACGAGGTGTATTTCCGCGACACCGCGCACGGCTTCCTCGCCTGGTGTGTGGCGACGCTGGTCACCGCAGTGCTGGTGGTCGGCTCGGTCAGCAGCGTCATCAGTGGTGGTGTGCAGGCCGGTGCCAGTCTGGCTGGCGGTGCAGCCGGTGCCATGACCCAAGCGGCCGGTACTGCTGCGGCGAACACCGACAGCAATCAGTACGGTTACTACATCGACAGCCTGTTTCGCGATGACCGTCCGGCCTCCGTCAGCGATGACGCTGCGCATGGCGCCGTGGCCCGGATCTTCGCGCAAAGCCTGGCCAACGGTCAGCTCAGCGCCGAAGACCGTACCTACCTCGCGCAGTTGGTTGCCCAACGCACCAACCTGACTCAGGCCGACGCCGAACGTCGTGTCGATGAAATCTACGCGCGTACTCAGAAAGCCCTGGCCGACGCCAAGCTGAAAGCTCAGCAAGCCGCCGACACCGCTGCGAAAGTCGCTGCCTGGACCTCGCTGTGGATGTTCATCTCGTTGCTGGCCGGCGCGTTCTTCGCCAGTTTCGCGGCTACTTTCGGCGGTCGTCGTCGCGATGCGGTCGAGTACGTTGAAGTCGACACCTACACCACGACCACTCCAGTCCGTTAAACAAGGAGCATCACCATGCGCTCACTACTGCTGTTTTTCCTCGGCGTACCGATCCCGATCATTATCCTGATCGCCCTGTTCGTGCACTGATTGCTCCATTGAGGCCCATGCCTCGGCCGCTTCCACCTTCGGGTGGAAGCGGCTTTTTGCTTTCTGACGGGCAACAAGGCGAGAATCCGCGTCGGCAACGGGTCGGCCGTTGTGCGCATGTTTAAGGATGAATACGTTGGACAGGCAAGCAATCAAACGACGAGTCGTCGAAATGCTCGAGGGCGGGCATTCCAGGAGCGAAACCTTCAAGGCGCTGTCGGGCGGCAAGGTCAAGGATCGAGTGCTGGCAGGCTGGATCGGCGGGCGTCGCGATCCCGTCCTCAGAAAACGCCACGCCGTTAAAGTCAATATCCTGGTCGCGCTGATGGGCATCTGGGGACTGCTCGGGGGGATAGCCGGGCTTGTGCAAATCAATGACGGCGGCATCGTTATGGCGGTGGCCATGGTGTTGATTGTCGGCGTGATTCCGCTGTTGTTTGCATGGGGCTTTTATCAGGGCATCGCGGTGGTTTACACAATCTACATCACCTTCACGATCAGCCAGATTCCTCGAGAGTTGGCAGGCTTCAGTGAAGAACCCGTGTCGACTCTGCTCGGCGTGGCTTTCATTCTGGCCATGGTGTTCTACGCCGCCTGGGTCAAATCGCTGCTGTTCCCGGACCTCGCTATGATCGGCCCGAAGAAGATCAAAGGGCAGTTCGTCTTCGCCAATTGATCGTTGGACAATCCAACCGCTTTCACTGGCCTGGATCAATATTTCGTCCGGCGATATCGCCTACCGTAAATGATCCAAGCCTTTGCCGCGGTATCGACTACATTGCCTGTACGCGCACCAGGTTGCGCTGACGGAGTACCGCAGTCAGACCCTCAAAATGCATTAGAACAACGGGTCGGCACGGTGTAGTGCAGCAAGGAGCTGGCGCAAAACTCCACTGAAATTTTCACGGAAGATCATTCAATGCACTGCCAAGAAAGAACCTTCGATATCCAGCCCTTGGCGCAGGCGGATATGACTGTCCACATCAACGGTCAAGCGGTCAGCGCTGCTATCGGCGAAACCGTCCTGAGCGTCATTCAATCCCTCGGCGTACGCCAGATTGCCCGCAACGATCATGACCAGATCAGCGGCGCCTATTGCGGTATGGGCGTGTGCCAATGCTGCCTGGTGAAAATCAACGGCCGGCACAAGCGCCGCGCCTGTCAGACCGTGGTACGCGACGGCATGCGCATCGAAACCCAGGTCAACCGCATCGTTGCGCAGGAGGTCGTATGAACCTGCAACCGGTGATTGTCGGCGGTGGCCCGGCGGGAATGGCAGCCGCCATCGAGCTGGCACGCCACGGTGTGCGCAGCACCTTGCTTGAAGAGGCTTCGCGCCTCGGCGGGGTGGTCTATCGCGGGCCACTGCGTGACGGTGTGCAACTGGATTACCTCGGTCCGCGTTACTCCGAAGCGCTGGGCAAACTGCACGGTGAGTTTCAGGAACAGTCGGGACTGATCGACGTGCGCCTCAACCATCGGGTGGTCGGCGCCGAAGGTACTCGCGCCCTGGTAGTGCTGGACGGTGACGAGCAACTGCGCGAGATCGAATATCCGCAATTGCTGCTAGCCGCCGGTTGCCACGAACGCAGTGTGCCGTTCCCCGGCTGGACGCTGCCGGGCGTCATCATGCTTGGCGGTCTGCAACTGCAAATCAAAAGCGGCGTGGTCAAGCCGCAAGGGCCGGTGATCATCGCCGGCACCGGGCCGTTGTTGCCGTTGGTGGCGACGCAGTTGCATGCCTCGGGCGTCAGCGTCGCGGGCGTGTATGAGGCGTGTGCGTTCGGCAAGATCGCCCGTGAGAGCCTGGCGTTGCTGAACAAACCGCAGTTGTTCCTCGACGGCTTGAGCATGCTTGCCTACCTGAAATTGCACGGCATCCCGATGAATTACGGCTGGGGCGTGGTTGAAGCCCATGGCGAGGACGAACTGAAAAGCGTCAGCGTCGCGCCGTACTCGGCCACGTGGGAACCGGACATGAGCCGCGTCGAGCGTTTCGAGGCCAAGACCCTCGCGGTCGGTTACGGCTTTATTCCGCGCACCCAACTGAGTCAGCAGATGGGCCTGGATCACGGCTTCAGTGACGACGGTTATCTGCGCGCCAACGCCAACCTCTGGCAGCAAAGCAACGAGCCGCACGTGCATTTGGCCGGTGACATGGGTGGGATTCGCGGCGGTGAAGCGGCGATGCTTGCCGGCAAGATCGCGGCGACTTCGATCCTGCTGCAACGCGGTGTCCTCGAAGAAGAACTGGCCCGCGTGCGCCGCGACCGTTATCTGGGCAAACTCAGAGCCATCGTGCGTTTTCGCGCCGCCGTTGATCGCTATACCGAGCGCGGTGTCGGCCAGACCGCTTTGCCCGCCGCCGACACGGTGATCTGCCGTTGCGAACACGCCACCCGTGCCGACATCGATCTGGCGCTGGAGCAGGGCGTGCAAGACATCGCCAGCCTGAAAATGCGCACCCGCGTAAGCATGGGCGATTGCCAGGGGCGCATGTGCGTCGGCTATTGCAGCGACCGGTTACGCCAGGCCACCGGGCGCAAGGATGTCGGTTGGCTGCGCCCGCGTTTCCCGATTGATCCGATTCCTTTTTCCGCGTTCCAGTCCGTCGGCACGGAGGCCGCTGCCCATGAGTAAGTTCTATGACGTGATCATCGCCGGTGGCGGCGTGATCGGGGCGTCCTGCGCCTATCAATTGTCCAAGCGCAAAAACCTCAAGGTCGCGCTGATCGATGCCAAGCGCCCCGGCAACGCGACGCGTGCTTCGGCCGGTGGTTTGTGGGCGATCGGTGAATCGGTCGGCCTCGGCTGCGGGGTGATTTTTTTCCGCATGATGTCAGCCAACCGCAAGCGTGAAGCCCAGGGCGCGGCGGTGGCGGTGGACGCGAGCACGCCACACATTCTGCCGGAGTCATTCTTTGATTTTGCTCTGCAGTCCAACGCCCTGTACTCGGGGTTGCACCGCGAGCTTAAAGAACAGCACGGGATGGATTTCAAGTTCGAAAAGACCGGGCTGAAATTCGTCATTTATGACGATGAAGACCGGCTCTACGCCGAGCACATCGTCGGCTGCATTCCGCACCTGGCCGATCAGGTGCGCTGGCTCGATCAGGCGGCGTTGCGCGAGTCTGAACCGAGCGTCAGCCATGAAGCACGCGGGGCGCTGGAGTTTCTCTGTGATCACCAGGTCAGCCCGTTTCGCCTCGCCGACGCCTACATGGAAGGCGCGCGGCAGAACGGCGTCGACATTTTCGTCAACACCAACGTCACCGGCGTGTTGCACCATGGCAGCCGCGTCACTGGAGTGCAGACGGCCGAGGAGGGCGTGTTCCACTGCAAGACCCTCATCAACGCGGCGGGCGCGTGGGCGGCGGATCTGAGCGAGTGGGCCAGCGGCATTCGCATTCCGGTCAAACCGGTCAAGGGCCAGATTCTGTTGACCGAGCGCCTGCCGAAAATCCTCAACGGCTGCCTGACCACCAGCGACTGTTACGTGGCGCAGAAGGACAACGGCGAAATCCTGATCGGCAGCACCACCGAAGACAAAGGCTTCGACGTCACCACCACTTACCCGGAAATCACCGGGCTGGTGCAGGGCGCGGTGCGCTGCCTGCCGGAACTCAAGGATGTGAATCTCAAACGCACGTGGGCGGGGTTGCGTCCGGGTTCGCCGGATGAATTGCCGATACTCGGGCCGATGCGTGGGGTGGAGGGTTACCTGAATGCCTGCGGCCACTTCCGTACCGGGATTCTGACTTCGGCGATTACTGGCGTGCTGCTGGATAAGCTGGTCAACGATGAGCCGCTGCCGCTGGATATCACGCCGTTTTTGGCGGATCGGTTTGAGGTGGCGCCGGTCAAACAGGAGCTGGAACTGGAACTGGTCTGACCTTGGCAAGATGATCGTTCCCACGCTCCGCGTGGGAATGCCTCAAGGGACGCTCCGCGTTCCAGCTTGCGAATTGGAACGCAGAGCGTCCCGGGCTGTATTCCCACGCGGAGCGTGGGAACAATCGGGTGTGGCTCAGGTGTTGCGTGATTCTTCTTCCAGTTGATCGGATTCGAACAACCGCGCCAGTTCCGCCCGGGCTTCCTGGGCGGTTTGCAGGACTTTCGCCGCATCGTCGTAAATCGCGTGTTGCGCCTCCAGCACCTGTTCGTCGTGGTGTTTGAAACGCTTGATCCGCGCATCGGCCTGGGCCTGGGTCAAACCGAGGCCAACCAATGTGCGTCGGCTCATTTCCAGACTTGAGTAATACGTTTCCCGAATCGCTTCAGCGCCCACATCGACCAACCGATGCACATGCTGACGGTTACGGGCCCGAGCGATGATCTTCATGTGCGGATAAAGCTTGCGCACCACCTCGGCCGTTTTGATATTGGTCTCCGGATCATCCGTGGCAATCACGAAATATTCCGCCTCGCCGACCTTGGCCGCGTTGAGGATTTCCGGGCGCATCGGGTCGCCGTAGAACACCGGCACACCGCCGAAACTGCGCGACAGTTCGATGGTTTCCACCGAGGTGTCCAGCGCGACGAACTTGATGTTCTGCGCCCGCAGGATACGCGCGACGATCTGGCCCATCCGGCCCATGCCGGCAATCACCACGCGTGGGGCTTCGGTGTCGATCTCACGGTATTTTTCCGGCACTTCCACCGGCTGCACTTTCGGGCTGACCAGTCGCGCGCAGATCAGCAGCAACAACGGCGTCAGCGCCATCGACAGGGTGATGGTCAGCACCAGCAAGTCGTACAGACGCGGCTCGAACAGGCCTTGATCGCGACCGATCTTGAACACCACAAAAGCAAACTCACCGCCGGCCGCCAACACGATGCCAAGGCGAATTGCACTGACCTTGTTCAAGCCACCCGCCAGGCGTCCGACGACAAACAACAGCGGCAATTTCAGCCCGATCAGCAGCAGTGTCAGCCCCAACACGGTGATCGGCGCACTCAGCAGCAGACTGAGATTCGCACCCATGCCCACGCTGATGAAAAACAGCCCGAGCAGCAGGCCCTTGAACGGTTCGATCTGCGCTTCCAGTTCATGGCGATATTCCGAATCCGCCAACAGCAAACCGGCAAGAAACGCCCCCAACGCCATCGACACGCCGACCAGATCCATCAGCCACGCCGTGCCGATCACCACCAGCAACGCGGTGGCCGTGGAGACTTCCGGCAGACCGGTTTTCGCCACCACGCGGAACACCGGACGCAACAGATAACGTCCACCAACCACCACCACGGCGATGCCGCCGAGCACTTGCAAGGCGTGATTCAGATCTTCGGCGGTGCTGGTGGTGTGATTGCCACCCGCGAGCATCGGCACCAAAGCAATCAACGGGATCGCGGCGATGTCCTGGAACAGCAGAATCGCAAATGCCAGACGTCCATGGGGGCTGGTCAGCTCTTTTCGTTCGGCGAGGCTTTGCAGACCGAACGCCGTGGACGACAAGGCGAGTCCGAGGCCGAGCACAATCGCGCTGTTCAACGGTTGGCCGAACACCGACAACGCCAGCACGCCGATCACCGAAGCGGTCAGCAGCACCTGCGCCAGACCGACGCCGAATACCGATTTGCGCATCACCCACAAGCGTCGCGGCGACAGTTCCAGACCGATGATGAACAGCAGCAACACCACGCCGAGTTCGGAAATGTGCGCAACGCTCTGTGGATTGCCGATCAGGCCCAGCACCGACGGGCCGATGATCACCCCGGCAAACAGGTAACCGAGCACCGCGCCCAGTTGCAGACGTTTGGCCAAAGGCACGGTGAGCACGGCCGCGAACAGAAACACGACGGCGGCTTGCAACAGATTGCCTTCATGGGGCATGGGGGAACTCCTGACAACGGTACGGCGGGGGGTGACAAGGATAAGGGCTACAGCGACTTTTCATCCACCGAAGATCCCCTGTAGGAGCTGTCGAGTGCAACGAGGCTGCGATCTTTTGATCTTGCTTTTGCCTTCGAAGAAGCAAGATCAGAAGATCGCAGCCTGCAGCAGCTCCTACAGGGAATTTTCGTTGTTTCTGTGATAATTGGCATCAATTGGTTACATTTATAACCCCTGCGTATCAATTTTTCTGAGTCCCGCCATGGCCATCAACTTCGACCTCAACGACTTGCAAGCCTTCCGCGCCGTGGTCGAGCAGGGCAGTTTTCGCAAGGCTGCCGACACCGTGCGCCTGTCGCAACCGGCGCTGAGCCGGCGCATCGAAAAACTCGAAGACGCCCTCGGCGTGAAGCTGTTCGAGCGCACCACACGCAAGGTCAGCCTGACCCAGGCCGGACGCGGTTTCATGCCGAGTGTCGAGCGCTTGCTGGATGATCTCGATATCGCCCTGCTGGGGATCAGCGAGGTGGCATCGACGCGGCTGGGCCACGTCACCGTCGCCTGCGTGCCTTCGGCGGCGTACTACTTCATGCCGCGGGTGGTCGCCCGCTATCACCAGCAATTCCCGCGGATCAAGGTCAAAGTCCTCGATTCCAGCGCCCACGATGTCTTGAGCGCGGTGGTCAATGGCGAGGCGGATTTCGGTTTGAGTTTCTTGGGTACGCAGGATGCCAAAGTCGATTTCGAAGCGCTTGTGCAGGAGTGCTATGTCGTCGCCTGTCGCCGCGATCACCCGTTGGCCGGGCGCAACAGCGTGACGTGGGACGAGTTCTATCAGCAGGATTACATCTCGCTGGACAAGACCTCAGGCAACCGCTTTTTGCTCGATCAGGCCTTGAGCACCGTGGTGCCGCAGCGGCAGAGCATCTGCGAAACCAAACATGTGACGACGATGATTGGTCTGGTCGAGGCGGGATTGGGAGTGGCGGCAGTGCCGTTAATGGCGATGCCGGGGCCGGATCATCCGATCCTGACACGTATTCCGCTGACCGATCCGCAAGTGATGCGCAGTGTCGGCATCATCAAGCGCCGGGGCCGTACGTTGACCCCGGCGGCACTGGAACTGGAGCGGCTGGTGGTGGAAATGAAAGTCCAGCCGCCAACGATCAACGCTTGACCGAATCCAGCCCGGTGGCCTGCACGTCAGGTTGCGCAGCCGGTGCGGCGAGGTAGGCGAGCAGGGCTTTCGCCTCTTCCGGATGTTGCGCGCCGACCGGAATGCCGGCAGCAAAACGCGTCACTGACTGCACCGATTCCGGAATCTTCGCGACGAAGCTCACGCCCGGCACCGGTAGCAGTTCGCTGACCTGCTGGAAGCCCAGTTGATAGTCACCGGTGGCAACCACCGAGCCCACCGGGACTTTCGCAATCATCTTGGCCTTCGGTTTCAGTTGATCTTCGATGCCCAGTTTCTTGAACAACTGCTGCTCGATGTACACGCCGCTGGCGCTGTCGGAGTAGGCCACCGACTGCGCGTCGAGTAAGGTTTTCTTTAGATTGTCGACGCTGCTGATGTCCGGTTTCGGCGCACCTTCGCGCACCACCAGGCCGATCCGCGAATCCGCCAGTTCTACACGAGAAGCCGGGTCGACCTTGCCTTGCTTGATCAAATCATCGAGGGCGTAGCCGACCATGATTACCACGTCGGCGTGTTCACCGCGTGCGAGGCGATTGGGGATCGCTTCCGGTGCCTTGCCCATCGACGGACCGAGTTGGGTGTCGAGGGTGTTGCCGGTGGCGGCAGCGAATTTCGGCCCGAGGATTTTGTAGGCGGCGGTGAAGCCACCCGACGTCATCACGTTCAGCTGTTCAGCGTGTGCCAGGGTGCTGAAAGCGCAGAGGGCGATGGCGGCGAAGTTAAAGAGTTTTTTCATGGTCATGGTTCCTTATGCTGCGACCGGTTGCAGACGGCCGCCTGCGCGGCGATAGAGGTACAGCGTGGCGCACAACGCGCACAGCGCACCGATGCTCATCCAGTAACCCGGCGCGGCTTTGTCGCCGGTGTACTGAATCAGGAAGGTCGACATTGCCGGGGTGAAACCGCCGAAAATCGCCGTCGCCAGGCTGTACGCGAGGGAGAAACCGGCCACGCGCACTTCCACCGGCATGATCTCGGTCAGCGCCGGAATCATCGCGCCGTTGTACAGGCCGTAGATGAACGACAGCCACAGCAGCGACAGCAACATGTGGCTGAAGCTCGGGGCCTGCACCAGGTACGACAGCGCCGGATAGGTGGTGGCCAGTGCCAGCAGCGACATCGCGATCAGCACCGGACGACGACCGATGCGATCAGACAACATGCCGCCAATCGGCAACCAGAAGAAGTTCGACACACCCACCAGCAAGGTCACCAGCAGCGCATCGGACGTGCTCAGGTGCAGCACGGTTTTACCGAAGGTCGGCGCATACACGGTGATCAGGTAAAACGCGGTGGTGGTCAGGGCGACCATCAGCATGCCGCCAAGCACCACGGCCCAGTTCTGACCGAGGGTGCGGAACACTTCGCCCATGCTCGGACGGTGTTTGCGCGCGGCGAATTCTTCGGTTTCCGCCAGATTGCGACGCAGAAAGAAGATGAACGGCACGATCATGCAGCCGACGAAAAACGGAATCCGCCAGCCCCAATCGGCAATTACGTCCGGCGCCATCCACGCGTTCAATGCGTAGCCCAGCGCAGCGGCAACGATGATCGCCACTTGCTGACTGGCTGACTGCCAAGCGGTGAAGAAGCCTTTACGGCCCGGGGTGGCGATCTCGGACAGATACACCGAAACCCCGCCCAATTCGGCACCAGCGGAGAAGCCTTGCAGCAGGCGCCCGATCAGCACCAGCGCTGGCGCAAAGAGGCCGATGCTTTCGTATCCGGGCACCAGCACAATCAATATCGTACCGCTGGCCATGATCGACAGCGTAACGATCAAGCCCTTGCGGCGGCCGACATCATCGATGTACGCGCCGAGCACGATGGCTCCCAGTGGACGCATCAAAAAGCCTGCGCCGAACACCGCAAAGGTCATCATCAGGGAAGCGAACTCACTGCTCGCCGGAAAGAACACCGCCGCGATCTGCGTGGCGTAAAAACCAAACAGAAAGAAGTCGAACTGTTCGAGGAAGTTACCCGAGGTGACCCGGAAAATGGCACCGGCCCGCGAGCCGCCGTGTGGGATTGAGGCTGTCATAACAAAGGACTCCACCGCTTTTATGACGTGCGCCACGGAGAGGCAGCGCACGGTTCTTATTGAGGCGGATGGTGGCCCAGCTGTAACAGGATGTTAATTGCATTATTGGCATGCATTGATGTGCAAAGCGGATCAATGTGCTCGACGCATGCTTTTTGTAGGAGCCGAGCTTGCTCGCGAAAGCGGCGGGTCAGGCAATGACGAGGTTGAATGTATCGGCCCTATCGCTGGCAAGCCAGCTCCCACAGGTTTTCGGGGTGCCCGCAACTTTCGCTAACACCCTGGCCCCTCGTGGGAGCTGGCTTGCCAGCGATGGCGGCCTGACTGACGACTACAATCCCCGAGCCCTCCCAGGCAAAAAAACAAGGAATGATTCCCGAACCATACAGTCCGAGTTCAGGTATCACACATCAATGGAGGTTCACCGATGAACAGCAAAACCCTAATCGCCAGCCTGGCCCTCGTTGCCGGCATTGCCGGGATCAGCCCACTTGTTCAAGCGGCGCAAACCTCAAGCGAGCCCACCGTTCAATCCCCGGTCAGCGACCGCGAACTCAAGGTCAACGACCGCGCCCCAGACATTTATCAACGCAGCGAAAAAGCCATCGACTGGAAAACCAAAGGCCTGAAAAAACCGGTTGATCAGGCGCAGTGGGTGCAGATCAATGACCAGTACGTCATGGTGATGATCACCAACGGGACCATTGTCGAGATGCAACCGGTTCCGCGTTGAGTCTCCAGCGCTAATTGGCCATGGACGGATGATTGCAATCGAGCGCCGTTCGGGTAAAACCCTTGGGGCGTTTCGAGTGGCTGCAAGTCAGGAGCAATCGGTTGGACAAGAAACCGCTTTATCGCAAAGTAAACACGCGCACTTGGGGTGTTCGACGTAATGAATCGGTCGCGCATTATCGCGATCAGCGCAATACCAAGACCGAGAGTCGCCGCGAAGCATCGCGAGGTTCAATGCATCCAGGCAAACGATACGGGCTGGATTACACGCCGCTGTTCCGGTTCTTGTTGTCCCGGGTGGGTGGCCATTGGGATCGGATTTTCAGTGAAGCGGTGTCTCGCCTCGATCATCCCGATCCACTGTTCTGGATGGTTGCCATTCGGGAAGATGAGCGCAAGGACATCGTCCGATTGGGCGAGTCGAGCTACTTCAGTGGCCTGTACGTCGATGAAAAGAACCATCTGCAAATCGTCAATCCCGACTTGAAGGCCGAGAACATGACGCCGGGTTGCCTGTGCTGCACTCACACCTTCAACGGCGTTCCATTTGGCCAGCCTGCGAATTGAACGGGCCATTCCAACCGCTGTGCGGGCAAAATACTGGCTGCGCTTGAACCGCTCGGCGTCAGCATCCTGATGAATATTCCGACCTTCAGCGGCGCGGCTCAACAATTCGCGGTATTCGGCGAGTTGCCGGCGCAAACCGCGTTCGCGCCAAACCAGTAGGGCAATCACGGCCAGCATGATCGTACCGGCGGCAAGGCCGATCCAGAGCTGAATCATTTAGGCGCTGCCTGCATGGCGAATCGATCCGTGAAGTAGTGGCGGTTGGCTATGTTAATGCTTCATCACTCAAAGCGGATACAGCGTTGATCTGCGCGTGCGGGTTGCCAATGACCGGCAATTCTGGGAAAACGGCGGCCTGCTGAACAATAGAGTGAATGTTATGAATGATGAACTGCAGGTAATCGATCTTCAGGTGGGCGAAGGCAAAGCCGCGGTCAAAGGCGCGCTGATCACCACCCAATACACCGGCTGGCTGGAAGACGGCAGCGAGTTCGATTCTTCCTACAGCCGAGGCAAACCTTTTCAGTGCGTGATTGGCACTGGCCGGGTCATCAAAGGTTGGGATCAAGGGCTGATGGGCATGCAGGTGGGCGGCAAACGCAAACTGCTGGTGCCGGCGCATCTGGGCTATGGCGAGCGAACGATGGGCAAGATTCTGCCGAATTCGAATCTGCTGTTCGAGATTGAGTTGCTGGAGGTTTTGACGCGGGAGGATTGATCACCAGGATATCGTTCGGGAGCCGGGTAAATGGATGTTGATCAGATTATTTACAAGGCAGTCGCGTGGCTGAGTCTGGAGCATGAAGGGCGGCGAGGTCCGATTCACAACATAGAAATCCTGTTGATGGGGCTCGGCTGTATTTTCGCAATGTTCGTATCGAAAAGTGCCCTGGCAAAACGCAAAGCTTTCACGGCCAGCACTGCACAGACCTTGAAAGTGGCAACCCTGAAGGCGACGTCCTTTACCGAGAAAAGTGGACGGCAGGTCAAAATTTCAGGCGTATTGCTTGAGGAAAGTGACGCCTACATCGTCAAAGTGACGCATGAGGATGAGGAGGGTGAAATCGAATCATCCAGTGATTCACTCTCTACGCTGGAAGACGTCGAAGCTTATCTCAGGGCCCATACGCCGTTCATCCTGGCGGATTTTCGGCGGTGAATGCGCAACTGCTTTCGCGAGCAGGCTCGCTCCCACATTGGCATGGCGGTGTACTCAAATGCTGTGAGCAACCGCGAAGCTGTGGGAGCGAGCCTGCTCGCGAAGAACGATTACGCGGTCGATCAGGCTGCGTGCGCCATTTCGGCCAGTTCATCGAGTTGGGCGAGGGCGGTGACGGCGCAGGCGACAACCTGTGCATCTGTTTTGTTGGTCATGGTCATTGCCTCGGGTCGGGTTCGAGTTTGTCGAGGGCGCGGTTGACCGCGAGCTCGCCGAGCATGACCACTTGCTGGATGCCTAGCAGGGTGTTGCGGTAGGGCGTTTCGAGCAGGCCGGCGAAGTCGCTGAGCATGATGCTGGCCGAGGCCATGGATTCGCAGGCGTGGGCCAGCAGGGATTCGGTGTCCATGTCCGGGGCGACGAGGAACATGGTGCTGGGCGTTCGCTGGGGTGGGGCGGGAGGTTTGAGGTAGTGGTCGAGGGCACGTTCGGCGGCCTCGTTGAGTTTTGTCGGGTCGAGCGTGGAGTAGGGGGATACTGGATCTGATTCGGTTGTGGCATCCGCTTCTGGCGGATTTGGCGTTACTTTTAACATTTCGGAGGTTTCCAAAGTGATGCTGACACCACCTCGCGACTAAACCAGAAGGTGGCAGCTATGCACAGGTTAGTCGACCGGAAACCCACCCAAACCGGCGCACCCGAAGGCGCCCTGCGCACAGCTACCATTGAGTGAGGTACCGAAATACCTACTGTCTGGAATGTTATGCAGTTTGAATAGATTACCGAGCGACTAAACCCGATCACTGAACATTCAGTGACGCGAACCAAGCTACCGGCAGCCCTCAAACCGCACAAGCCGGCGGATTCTGGCGTAGTTGTAGGCAAAGGCGCAAGGCGCTGTAGCCCGCACGATGATGCCGAAATGATGCTGCGTTTTTCCGGCCGCCAGCGCCGACCCCATAACTTTTCGACACCACAAATACCTGTGGGAGCGGGCTTGACCGCGAAGTGGCCGGCACATCCAGCAACTCTGCAGTCAGGTACGCCGCCTTCGCGGGCAAGCCCGCTCCCACAGGGGGGGAGTTGTTCCCAAAACCGCTTCCAACCCTGAACACCTGACCGGTCTTGCCATTGTCGAAGCCATCGATGATCATTCTCGCCATATAGGGGTAAGGGGTATAGGTATGTCGCACATTCACCAACACAAAGACGAACTGCTCAACCGCGTACGGCGGATAGCCGGGCAGGTGCAGGCGGTCGAGAAAGCGCTGGAGGGTGATGCCGATTGCGCCAAGACGCTGCATCTGGTCGCGGCAATTCGCGGTGCGGTCAATGGGCTGATGGAGCAATTCATCGAGGCCCACGCCCGCGAACACGTTGCCCTTGCGGGCCTGCGCGACGACGAACGCGCACAGGGCGTTGAAGAATTGCTGCAAGCCATCCGCCGTTACTCCAAATAGAGCGCAGACATCATGACTCTGACTCCGAAAGCTGAACACTTCAGTCACGACCACCAGTTTCTCGGCGCTTCTCACGATGAAAATGGCCGCCGCACCTTGTGGGTCGTCGTGCTGACATTCGTGATGATGATTGCCGAGATCGCCGCCGGTTACGTCACCGGTTCGATGGCGCTGCTGGCCGACGGTTTCCACATGGCCACCCACGCTGGCGCGTTGGGCATTGCCGCGGCGGCGTACGGCTTCGCCCGGCGCAACGCTACAGTTTCGGCACCGGCAAGGTCGGCGATCTGGCCGGTTTTGCCTCGGCGATGATTTTGGGGCTGGTCTCGTTGGGCATTGCCGGTGAGTCCGTTTTGCGTTTGTTCCAGCCCACCACGGTGGCGTTTGGCGAGGCTACGGTGATCGCGATTGTGGGCCTGGCGGTGAACCTGATCAGTGCCTTCCTGCTGATGGGGCCTCACGGTCATGACCACGGCCACGCGCATGCTCATGGCCACGATCATCATCACCATCACGACAACAACCTGCGTTCGGCCTACGTCCATGTACTGGCCGATGCCTTGACCTCGGTGCTGGCGATTGCCGCGTTGCTGGCCGGGCGTTATCTGGGTTGGGTGTGGCTGGACCCGGTGATGGGGATTGTCGGTGCCATCGTCATTGCCAAGTGGGCGTACAACCTGATGCGCGACAGTGCTGCGGTGTTGCTCGACGCCACCGATGAGCCGGTGGCTGCAGAGATTCGCCAGCTGCTGGAATCCTCCAACGACGTGCGCATCAGCGACCTGCACGTCTGGCAAGTCGGCCCGCAGGCGCGGGCGGCGATCGTCAGTGTGGTCGCGGCAGCGGATGTCACGGCGCAAGCGATTCGCGAGCGGTTGGCGCCAGTGCATGAGCTGGCGCATCTGACCATCGAGCTGCGTAACGCTTAAGCCGTGGCTTCGCTGAACATCGGGATGCGCCCGTTGAGAGACGGGCGGTACTGCCAGTGCAGCCGGTTCGGGTCGACGCCGTGAGCGAGGAGTTCGCTGACCGTCGCACTGGCGATACTCATCGCCAGCAACTGCCCCGGGCAATGATGCCGGCCACTGCCAAAACTGAAACTGCGCCGATTCGTGCGCTCCAGCAAAAACGCGTCGGGCTGTTGATTGAGCGCCGGATCGCGATTGGCCGAGGCCAGCAGCACCAGAATCACATCTCCAGCCTCGACCCGAACGCCATCAATCTCACAAGCCTGAGCCACAAACCGTCGGGTGTTTTGCACTGGCGGGTCGAAACGCTGCACTTCGGCCAACAACGCCTGCGTCGGTGCGTCGCGCAACTCAGGTTGCCGTCGCAACGCCAGCAGCGCGTTGCCGATCAATCCCGCAGTGGCTTCGTGAGTCTGTGAACAAAGCCCGATCAGATTGGCAATCAACGTTTCTTCAGCGCCGTCAAATCGCTGCTTGATCACCGTCAGCAACGCGCTATCCGCTTGCGCCAGCAACTCGATGAAATAATCGCGCAACCGCTCCGCCGCCGAATGTGCGGCCATCAGTTGCAGGTCATTGCTCAATGGCGACAGGCAGGTGACGAAGTCGGCGGTCAGCTCACTGACGGCTCGACCCTGTGCCGGGGTGAAGCCGAGTAGCGCCGCAACCACGCACACCGGGCCGCGAAACATGGCTTTATACAGGCCGTCGGTGTTTACAGTGATCAGTCGCGCGGCTACCAATGCTCGTACTTGGGCCTCATCAATCAACTCAAGCGCAGGCTCGATCGCCGAACGCGGGCAGCGCTGACGCTCGCCATCATTCATCCGCATCAATTGCCCGAACACCTCGCCCGCCATGCCCGAAGCAATCGCCGTGGGCACCGGTTCCTGCGCCGGACGCACCCGGCAATCGGTATGCGCCAGCACCGCACACACCGCCCGGGCACTGCTGGCGACCCACAGTCTCAGTTCGTGATGAAACGTGAATCCGCCCTGAGCACGCAGTCCGGCGTAATAAGGATAGGGGTCGGCATGAGTCGCAGCGCTGATCGGGTCCATGGTTCGCAGCCTTGTCGTCGAGAAAGTGATGCGAGTATCGTCAGTGCTCAGCGGCGATGATTCGTCGGGGAGCGAAATATGCACGCAGAACATCAAGACATCGGCGTCTCGCAGGTGGCTGCCGCCATCGCGGAGCCGGCGCGAACGAAAATCCTCTGCTCGCTGATGGACGGCCACGCGCGCACCAGCACCGAGTTGGCGGCCATCGCCGAAGTCAGCGCGTCTACCGCCAGCGCGCACCTGGCCAAGCTCAAGGATCTGGCGTTGGTGCGCCTGCACGTGCAGGGTCGTCATCGTTATTACAGCCTGGCCGACCAACGCGTGGCCCAGGCGCTGGAAGCGTTGATGGTGATCGGCCAGAGCGCCACACCGACCTTCAAACCGCACACGCCGGATCGCCTGCAATTCGCCCGCACGTGCTACGACCACATGGCGGGGACGCTGGCGGTGTTGCTGCATGACCGTTTGCTCGAGGCGGGGTGGCTGGACGAGTCGGACGAGCAAGCGTATTGCTTGAGCGACAGTGGCGCGGCGTTGTTCGAAGGCTTGGGCATTGAAGTGCGGGATTTGACTACGTTGCGGCGCAAGTTTGCCTGCCCGTGCCTGGACTGGAGCATGCGCCGCCCGCATCTCGGCGGATCGCTGGGGGCGGCGCTGTTGCAAACCGCGTTGAAGCGCAAGTGGCTGACGCAGGATCTGGACAGTCGGGCGTTGGCGTTGACCGTGGTGGGGCGCAGGGAAATCGCCGTGCGGTTTGGCGTTGAGTTGGCGAATGAAAATGGCCAGATCAAAAGATCGCAGTCTGCGGCAGCTCCTACAGGGCGGGTGTACACCCGATGAAAATCGGGTGCATCCGATAAATCCCGATCCCGAATCTACGTAGGAGCTGCGGGACGCTGCGATCTTTTGATCTTCGCTCTAAGCCGACGAGGGGTCGTGCCCAACCTTGTGCCCACGTTCGTGACGCTATACTGTATATCCAAACAGTAAAGAGCCCGCGCCATGCAAATCATCGACAAGCTGAGCATCCTCGCCGACGCCGCCAAGTACGACGCGTCCTGTGCGAGTAGTGGCGCGCCCAAGCGCAGCTCCGAGGGCAAGAGCGGGCTGGGCTCGACCGATGGCATGGGCATCTGCCACAGCTACACGCCGGACGGGCGTTGCGTGTCGTTGTTGAAAATTCTGCTGACCAATTTCTGCCTTTACGATTGCCAGTACTGCGTCAATCGCCGCTCCAGCGACGTACCGCGGGCCCGCTTCACACCCGAAGAGGTGGTGACGCTGACCCTGGATTTCTACCGGCGCAACTGTGTCAGCGGGCTGTTCCTCAGCTCCGGGATCATCCGCTCGGCGGACTACACCATGGAGCAACTGGTGCGGGTGGCGAAGCTGTTGCGCGAAGAACATGAGTTTCGCGGCTACATCCATCTCAAGACCATTCCCGACGCCGACCCTGCACTGATTGAGGAGGCGGGGCGTTACGCCGATCGGCTGAGCGTGAACATCGAACTGCCCACCGATGCCAGTTTGCAAACCCTGGCTCCGGAGAAAGACATCGCTTCGATCAAGCAAGCGATGAACACAATTTACACCGGTGTGCAGACCGTTTTGAACGAACCGCGTTCGGCGAAGTTCGCCCCTGCCGGGCAGAGCACGCAACTGATTGTGGGCGCCGATGACACTGACGACAGCACGATCTTGCACAGTGCTCAGTCGTTGTACGGCAACTACCGCTTGCGTCGCGTTTACTATTCGGCCTTCAGTCCGATCCCCGACAGCCCGAAAAGCGTGCCACTGGCCGCGCCGCCGCTGATGCGCGAGCACCGTTTGTACCAGGCCGATTTCCTCCTGCGCAGCTACGGTTACCGTGCCGACGAACTGTTCAAGGGGCCGGGCAATCTGGCCTTGGACATCGACCCGAAACTGGCGTGGGCGTTGCAGAATCGCGAGGTGTTCCCACTGGATCTGAACCGCGCCGAGGCGTCATTGATCGCGCGTATTCCCGGCATTGGTTTGCGCACCACCGAACGTCTGGTCGAGCTGCGCCGACAACGCAAGATCCGCTACGAAGATGTCGCACGCATGCGCTGCGTCCTGGCCAAGGCCAAACCCTTCATCATTACAAGCGACTACCATCCGCAGCAGGCCGAGGTCACCAGCCACTTGCTCTATCAACAATTACGCGACCGGCCGATGCCGCAACAGATGGGATTGTGGGGATGATCAATCTCGACTGCGACGATATGTTCGACACCTGGCGTCAGCAGGCACGCTGGCTGCTCAGCCATGAAGTCGATCCGAGCCTGGTGAGCTGGGCCTCGGAAGGCGTGGGCGATCTGTTTGCCAGTGATGCCCCTGTGCCTGAAGGGCAAGGTCCATTTATGGCGAAGATCCCGCGTGTACTGCTCGAAACGCTGGAGCACGCCGCGCAATACCGTGGTGATCAACGCTGGAGTCTGTTGTACGAAGTGTTGTGGCGCGTCAGCCACGGTGATCGCACGGCAATGATGGCCGGTGACAAGCTGGGCAGCGAGTTGCAGCGGCGAATCAAACAAGTGCGCCGCGAAGCTCATCACCTGCATGCGTTTGTGCGCTTCATTGAACGGCCGAAAAACAGCCAAGGCCCGCAATACGTGGCGTGGCACGAACCGGCTCACGACATCCTGCTCAGCGCCAGCGAGCATTTCGTCGGGCGCATGGGCCAGCATCGCTGGCTGATCGCCACGCCGCGTGACGGGGTTTATTACGATGGCGAACAACTGATCCATCAGCGTCAATGCCCGCTGGAATGGCAGCAACTGGCGCAGAACGTCGACGATCCTCACGGTGATCTGTGGCTGACTTATTACAGCCACATCTTCAATCCGGCGCGGTTGAACGAGAAGGTCATGCAGGGGCATTTGCCGGCGCGGTTCTGGAAAAATCTGCCGGAGGGGGAGTTGATTCCGGGGTTGATTACGCAGGCGCGGATGGGCAAGCAGCAGAATGGGCAGGCGAGCGGGATTGCCAACCGTGCAGGCAAACGGATTGCCTTTAAGAGCTAAAAGCATACCCTCACCCCAGCCCTCCCGAAACGTCGGACCGCCCATAGGGAGAGGGGGCCGACCGAGGTGTTCTCGCGTACTACATTGACCTGAACGATCAAGTCGAACTCAGGTTTTGAAAAGCACAAAAATCGGCTCCCTTTCCCCCTCGCCCCTCTGGGGGAGAGGGCTGGGGTGAGGGGGAAAGGATCGCCAGCACGCCACACATATCCCGCCAAACGCCACAAAAAAAGCCCCCCACCAATCACTCGGTGGAGGGCTTTTCTACATCAGCAGCCGTCAGATCAAACCTTGACGATCCAGCCCGCTGGCGCTTCGATGTCGCCGGTCTGCACGCCCGTCAGCTCTTTGTAGAGCTTCTGGGTCACTGGGCCGACTTCGGTTTCGCTGTGGAACACGTGCAGATGGTCGTTGTAGCTGATGCCACCGATCGGAGTGATCACTGCCGCAGTACCACAGGCACCGGCTTCCTTGAAGTCCGACAGCTTGTCGATCAGCACGTCGCCTTCAACCACTTCCAGACCCAGACGGGACTTGGCCAGTTCGATCAGCGACAGGCGGGTGATGCCTGGCAGAACCGACGGCGAGTTCGGGGTGATGAACTTGTTGTCGTGGGTGATCCCGAAGAAGTTGGCCGAACCGACTTCTTCGATCTTGGTGTGGGTCATCGGGTCCAGGTAGATCGCGTCGGCGAAGTTGGCTTTCTTCGCTTTCGAGCCCGGCATCAGGCTGGCGGCGTAGTTGCCACCGACCTTGGCGGCGCCGGTGCCTTGTGGGGCGGCGCGGTCGTAGCTGGAGATCTGGAAGTTGTGCGGGGTCAGGCCGCCCTTGAAGTAGGCGCCGACCGGAATGCAGAAGATCGAGAAGATGAACTCGGGTGCAGTGCGCACGCCGATGTTGTCACCCACGCCGATCACGAACGGACGCAGATACAGCGCGCCGCCGGTGCCGTATGGTGGAATGAAGCGCTCGTTGGCGCGAACCACGGCTTTGCACGCTTCGATGAACTGCTCGGTGTCGACCGTCGGCATCAGCAGACGCGCGCAGCTGCGCTGCATGCGCAGGGCGTTCTGGTCCGGGCGGAACAGGTTGATCGAGCCGTCCTTGCAACGATAGGCCTTCATGCCTTCGAAGCACTGCTGGCCATAGTGAAGGGCAGTCGAGCCTTCGCTGATGTGCAGCACGTTATCTTCGGTCAGGGTGCCTTTGTCCCACTCGCCATCGCGAAAGTACGACAGATAGCGTTTGTCGGTCTTGATGTAGTCAAAACCCAGCTTGTCCCAATTGATGCTTTCGTTACCCATGACACCCTCTATCACTGAACAACCGTCGAAACGGTTCAAGGCTTCTGACGTTTTTTGGATGGGCACAACAATACTTCATTCTTGAGCGGTTTCGCAGCCCGGACTATCGGATGACAGGCAGATAAATCGCGTTGTTCTCAAGAAATCGCGAGCAGGCTCACTCCTACAAGGGAATGCATTCCAAAATGTAGGAGTGAGCCTGCTCGCGATGGGGCCATCATTGCCACCCTCACTCACAGGTGGAGTGCATGGCCAAGGGCACGCAACGCCGCTTCCTGCACCGCTTCACCCAAAGTCGGATGCGCATGAATGGTGCCGCCGATGTCTTCCAGCCGTGCGCCCATTTCCAGGCTCTGCGCAAACGCCGTCGACAATTCGGAAACACCCACGCCAACCGCTTGCCAGCCGACAATCACATGGTTATCCCGACGAGCGACCACGCGCACGAAGCCGCTTTTCGACTCCAGCGTCATCGCCCGGCCATTCGCCGCGAACGGGAAACTGGAAACAATGCAGTCCAGCCCCGCAGCTTTTGCCTCGTCCGGTGTCTTGCCGACCACCACCAGTTCCGGGTCGGTGAAGCACACCGCAGCAATGGCAGTCGGGTTGAATTCACGGGTTTTGCCGCTGATCAACTCGGCAACCATTTCGCCTTGGGCCATGGCGCGGTGGGCCAGCATCGGCTCGCCGCTCAGATCGCCGATGGCGTAGACGTTGCGCATGCTGGTCTGGCAGCGGCTGTCGATCTTGATCGCCGAGCCGTTCATGTCCAGATTCAACGCTTCAAGGTTCCAGCCCTGGGTATTCGGTTTGCGACCGACGGCGACCAGTACCTGATCGGTTTCCAGGTTCAGGGTTTCGCCCTCTGGGTCGCGCACCTGCAACGTGCCGTCGAAACCCAGCACACTGTGTTTGAGGTACAGCTTCACGCCCAGTTGCTTCAGCGCGTCATGCACCGGTTGCGTCAGTTCAGCGTCGTAAGCCGGCAGGATACGATCCTGCGCCTCGACCACGCTGACCTCTGCGCCGAGCTTGCGATAGGCAATGCCCAGCTCCAGACCGATGTAACCACCGCCCACCACCACCAGACGTTTTGGCACGGATGTCGGCGCCAACGCTTCGGTGGAGGAGATGACCGGCCCGCCAATCGGCAGGATCGGCAGATTGACGCTGGTCGAACCGGTAGCGAGTACCAGGTGCTCGCACTGGATGCGCGTGTCGCCGACATCAACGGTTTTGCCGTCGATGACTTTGGCCCAGCCATTGATGACCTGAACCTTGTTCTTCTTCAACAGTGCAGCGACGCCGGTGGTCAGGCGATCAACGATGCCGTCCTTCCACTCGACGCTTTTAGTGATGTCGAGCGTCGGCGCGGAAACGCTGATGCCCAGTGCCGAATGCTGACTGTGATGCCGGGTCTGGTGAAACTGCTCAGCGACATGGATCAGCGCTTTCGACGGGATGCAGCCGATGTTCAGGCACGTACCGCCCAGCGATTGGCCTTCGACCAGAATGGTTGGAATGCCCAGTTGCCCGGCGCGGATCGCCGTCACATAACCGCCGGGGCCGCCGCCGATGATCAGCAGCGTAGTGTTCAGAGATTGCATGCGCGCCTTACTCCACAAACAAAGTGGCAGGTTGTTCGATCAGGCCGCGAATGGCCTGGATGAAGAGTGCCGCGTCCATGCCGTCGACCACGCGGTGATCGAACGAGCTGGAGAGGTTCATCATCTTGCGGATCACCACCTGGCCTTTGACGACCATCGGCCGTTCGACGATTTTGTTGACGCCGACAATCGCCACTTCCGGCAGATTCAGCACCGGCGTGCTGACGATGCCGCCCAGTGCACCGAGGCTGGTCAGGGTGATGGTCGAGCCGGACAGCTCATCGCGACTGGCCTTGCCATTGCGTGCGGCGCTGGCCAAACGGGAAATCTCGGCGGCGCTGTCCCACAGGCTGCGCGCCTCGGCGTGACGCACCACCGGCACCATCAGGCCGACATCGCTTTGCGTGGCGACGCCGACATGCACCGCGCCGAGGCGGGTGATGACTTGGGCTTCGTCGTCGTAACGGGCGTTCATTTGCGGGAAGTCGCGCAGGGCGACGACCAAAGCGCGGACGAGGAACGGCAGCAAGGTCAACTTGCCACGGCTGGCGCCGTGTTTTTCGTTCAGGTGTGTGCGCAATTCTTCAATCGCAGTGACGTCGATTTCTTCGACATAACTGAAGTGCGCGGCACGCTGGGTAGCGTCCTGCATGCGCTGGGCGATCTTGCGGCGCATGCCGATGACTTGAATCTGTTCTTCGTCGTTGCGCTGGGCGTAAGCAGCGGCCACCGGCGCCGAGGCGTTCGACTGACCTTGCGCCAGATAGGCTTCAAGGTCTTCGTGCAACACCCGACCGGCCGGGCCGGAACCGCGCACCAGACGCAACTGAATACCCAGATCCAGCGCATGTTTGCGCACGGCCGGCGAGGCGAGCGGACGTTCGTCTGCTTCGCGGGCAACCATCGGGCCTTGGCAAACCGCAGCCGGACGCAACGCGGCTGGAGCAGGTTTGCTCTCAACAACGGTTTCAACTTTCGGCGCAACCAATGCTTCTTTAGCCGGCGCAGGTGCGGCGGACTCTTTCAGATTACCGGCACCTTCAACCTCAATGCTGATCAGCACACTGCCAACCGCCATCACTTCACCCGGCTGGCCGCCGAGGGCAATCACTTTGCCGTGCACCGGCGAGGGAATATCGACCATCGCCTTGTCGGTCATCACGTCTGCCAGCACCTGATCTTCAACGACCAGATCGCCCACTTTGACGTGCCACTGCGACAGTTCTACTTCTGCGATGCCTTCGCCGATGTCCGGCATCTTGATAACGTGCGTGCCCATTCAGACCTCCATAACCCGTTTCAACGCCGCGCCCACTCGGGACGGCCCTGGGAAATACGCCCACTCTTGCGCGTGCGGGTAGGGGGTGTCCCAACCGGTGACGCGCTCGATCGGCGCTTCCAGGTGATGGAAGCAATGCTCTTGCACCAACGACACCAGTTCGGCGCCGAAACCGCAGGTGCGGGTGGCTTCGTGAACCACCACGCAGCGGCCGGTTTTCTTCACCGACTTGACGATGGTGTCCAGGTCCAGCGGCCACAGGCTGCGCAGGTCGATGACTTCAGCGTCGACACCGGATTCTTCGGCAGCGACTTGCGAGACGTACACGGTGGTGCCGTAAGTCAGCACGGTCACGTCCTTGCCCGGCCGCGTGATCGCGGCAACGTCCAGCGGCACGGTGTAGTAACCGTCCGGAACCTGCGCTTGCGGGTGTTTCGACCACGGCGTTACCGGGCGGTCGTGGTGGCCGTCGAACGGGCCGTTGTACAGGCGTTTCGGCTCAAGAAAGATCACCGGGTCATCGTTTTCGATGGAGGCGATCAGCAGGCCTTTGGCGTCATACGGGTTGGATGGCATCACGGTGCGCAAGCCGCACACCTGAGTGAACATCGCCTCGATGCTCTGGCTGTGGGTCTGACCGCCATAGATGCCGCCACCGCAAGGCATGCGCAGGGTCATTGGCGCGGTGAACTCGCCGGCCGAGCGATAGCGCAGGCGCGCCGCTTCGGAAATGATCTGGTCGGAAGCCGGGTAGACGTAGTCGGCGAACTGAATCTCGGCGACCGGACGCAAACCGTAGGCGCCCATGCCGACGGCCACACCGACGATGCCGCTTTCCGAGATTGGTGCGTCGAACACCCGCGAGGTGCCGTACTTGGTCTGCAGGCCTTCGGTGCAACGGAACACGCCGCCGAAATAGCCGACGTCCTGACCGAACACCACCACGTTGTCATCACGCTCAAGCATCACATCCATGGCCGAGCGCAGGGCCTGGATCATGGTCATGGTGGTCGTGGTCATGGCGGTTTCCAACTGAATATTGTTGTTGTGGTCGTTCATGTCAGATCCCCAACTGCTGACGCTGGCGCTTCAAGTGCTCCGGCATCTCTTTGTAGACGTCTTCGAACATGGTCGCGGCGCTTGGAATCTGGCCACCGGCGAGGGTGCCGTACTGTTCGGCCTGTTTCTGCGCGGCAATCACTTCGGCTTCGAGTTCGGCGCTGACGGCGGTGTGTTCTTCTTCCGACCAGTGACCGACCTTGATCAGGTGCTGTTTCAGGCGCGCAATCGGGTCGCCGAGCGGGAAGTGGCTCCAATCATCGGCCGGACGATATTTCGACGGATCGTCGGAGGTCGAGTGCGGGCCGGCGCGGTAGGTGACCCATTCGATCATGGTCGGGCCGAGGTTGCGGCGGGCGCGTTCGGCAGCCCAGGCGGATGCCGCGTAAACCGCGTAGAAATCGTTGCCGTCAACGCGCAGCGAAGCGATGCCGCAGCCGACGCCGCGTCCGGCGAAGGTGGTGGCTTCACCACCAGCGATAGCCTGGAAGGTCGAAATCGCCCATTGGTTGTTGACTACGTTGAGGATCACCGGCGCGCGATAAACGTGAGCGAAGGTGAGGGCGGTGTGGAAGTCCGATTCGGCGGTAGCGCCGTCGCCGATCCACGCCGAGGCGATTTTGGTGTCGCCCTTGATTGCCGAGGCCATGCCCCAGCCCACGCCCTGAATGAACTGCGTGGCGAGGTTGCCGGAAATGGTAAAGAAACCGGCGTCCTTGACCGAATACATGATCGGCAACTGACGGCCCTTGAGCGGATCGCGCTCGTTGGACAGCAGTTGGCAGATCAGGTCGACCAGTGGCACTTCGCGGGCCATCAGAATGCTTTGCTGACGGTAGGTCGGGAAGCACATGTCGTCGATGTTCAGGGCCAGGGCCTGAGCGCTGCCGATGGCTTCTTCGCCAAGGCTCTGCATGTAGAACGACATTTTCTTCTGACGCTGGGCGACCACCATGCGGTTGTCGTAGATGCGCGTCTTGAGCATGGCGCGCATGCCTTTACGGAGGATCTCGACCGGCACGTTCTCAGCCCATGGGCCGAGGGCGTTGCCCTGATCGTCAAGCACGCGAATCAGCCCACGCGCCAGGTCGGCGGTGTCGGCAGGTTCTACATCGACGGGAGGTTTGCGCACCGTACCGGCATCGGTCAGATGCAGGTAGGAAAAATCGGTTTTGCAGCCTGGACGGCCCGAGGGTTCAGGGACGTGCAGACGCAGCGGTTCATACGCTTGGGTCATGGCTTCTACGCTCGATCTTGTGAATTTCTTGTAGTGAGCTGGCAGTCATTCTTCGGTAGAAGAAATCTTGTCCTACAACAATCATAGGCCCGGGCAAGAAGAATATTTATCTCTGTTTCGTTGCGCTGGAGACGATTTGCAGATAGAAATTCTGCATAAACATAAAAAACAGGTGGTTTTGTCTCATGCGCAAACTGGACCGTACCGATATCGGCATTCTCAACAGCCTTCAGGAGAACGCGCGCATTACCAACGCCGACCTCGCGCGCTCGGTGAATCTGTCGCCGACACCATGCTTCAACCGGGTCAAGGCGATGGAAGAATTGGGGCTGATTCGCGAGCAGGTCACGCTGCTGGATGCCGACCTGCTGGGGCTGCACGTCAACGTGTTCATTCACGTCAGCCTGGAAAAGCAGGTCGAGGAAGCGCTGCAGCATTTTGAGGAAGCGATTTCCGATCGCCCCGAGGTGATGGAGTGCTACCTGATGGCCGGCGACCCGGATTACCTCATCCGGGTCCTGGTACCGACGATTCAGTCGCTCGAACGCTTCATGATGGACTTCCTGACCAAAGTCCCGGGTGTGGCGAACATCCGTTCCAGCTTTGCGCTGAAGCAGGTGAGATACAAAACTGCATTGCCGCTGCCGGCAAACGGTTTGACGTTGGGGACGTGAAGATCAAAAGATCGCAGCCTGCGGCAGCTCCTATAGGGAAAACGCGTTCCAACTGTAGGAGCTGCCGCAGGCTGCGATCTTTTGACGTTAAAGCTTGTTGATCGGGATTTTCAGATAAACCACGCCGTTGTCTTCCGCCGCCGGCAGATTCCCCGCGCGCACATTGACCTGAATCGCCGGCAGCAGCAGCGTCGGCATACCCAGCCCGGCATCTCGCTTGGTGCGCATTTCGACAAACGCTGCCTCATCGATCCCGTCATGCACATGAATATTGCTTTTGCGCTGCTCGCCGACCGTGGTCTGGCACTGCGAGGCGCGACCCTCGGGCGGATAATCGTGGCAAACGTAGAGTTTTACGCTGGCGGGGAAGGCCAGCAGTTTGTGGATCGAGGCAAACAGCTGATGGGCATTGCCGCCGGGAAAGTCGCAGCGCGCCGTGCCGACATCGGGCATGAACAGCGTGTCACCGACCAGAATCTGCTCGCCATCGATCAAATAAGCCATGTCCGCCGGAGTGTGGCCGGGGACGTGCAGAGCGGTGGCTTTAAGGTTGCCGATGCGGAACGACTCGTTCGGCGCGAACAGGTGGTCGAACTGCGAGCCGTCGACGCAAAACTCCGGCTCCAGATTGAACAGCGCCTTGAACACGTGCTGCACTTTGCTGATCGATTCACCAATGGCGATCTTGCCACCCAGTTCCCGGCGCAGATAGGGCGCGGCGGACAGGTGATCGGCATGCGCGTGGGTTTCCAGCAACCACTGCACCTGCAGATTGTGTGCGCGAACGAAGGCGATGATCTTGTCGGCCTGGGCGGTGCAGGTACGTCCGGCGGCACCGTCGTAGTCGAGTACCGGATCGACGATTGCACATTGCCCGCCGTCGGCTTCATAGACCACATAGCTGTAGGTCGAGGAGGCGGAGTCGAGGAAAGCTTCAATCTGTGCGGACATGGACACCAACCTGAACATGGAAAATGGGTTGCAACACTTTATCTAAAAACATAATGTTCGCAGCTTAAGTGACGTTGAAGGCATCGTGCAAATGCAATCCAGTCTGACCGAATGTGAAGTCGCGCAACTGCGTGCCTCGGCCTCCAAGGCCTGCGCGCTGCTCAAGGCCTTGGCCAATGAAGATCGCTTGCTGATCCTCTGTCAACTGACCCAGGGCGAACGCAATGTCGGCGAACTGGAGAAAATGACCGGTGTGCGCCAGCCGACCCTGTCTCAGCAATTGGGCATCCTGCGTGATGAAGGGCTGGTCGCGACCCGGCGTGAGGGCAAGTACATTTTCTACGGGCTCGCCAGTCACGAAGTGATTCAAGTGATGAAGACCCTGTCGGGGCTTTATTGCGGTGCCGTCCTCAAAAGCTGGGAACAGCCATAAATGCCAGCCTTCACACCATCCCCCCTGTAGGAGTGAGCCTGCTCGCGATAGCGGTGGGTCAGCCAACATATTTATCGACTGATACACCGCTATCGCGAGCAGGCTCACTCCTACAATGGATCTGTGTGATGGCTGACGAAATCCTTGCGTGCAGCAAAAGGAACAAGCAATGAACGATCAACACTGGGGCCCATCCATCAGTGCGGACATCGTGGTCATCGGCGGTGGTACGGCCGGCATCGGTTTTGTCGCCAGTCTGCTCAAGCGTGATCCAGGGCTGAGTATCACGGTCATCGAGCCGAGTACTCACCATTACTACCAACCGGCGTGGACGCTGGTCGGCGGTGGCGCCTATGACGTGAAAAACACCGCCAGACCGATGAGCAAGGTCATGCCCCGGCAAGCGAACTGGTTACAAGCGGCGGTCACCGCGATCGACCCGGACCAGCGCCTGCTCACCCTCAACGATCAGCGCACCGTCAGCTATCAAAACCTGATCGTCTGCCCCGGCCTGCGTCTGGCCTGGGAGAAAATCGAAGGTTTGCAGGAAAGCCTCGGCCACCACGGCGTCACCTCCAACTACAGCTATCAACACGCGCAATACACTTGGGATCAGGTGCAGAAACTGCGCGGCGGCAAAGCCCTGTTCACCCAGCCGGCGATGCCGATCAAATGCGCCGGCGCGCCGCAAAAGGCGTTGTATCTGTCCTGTGATCACTGGCGCAAAGCCGCTGTGCTGAACAACATCAATGTCGAATTCAATCTGGCCGGCGCCGCGCTGTTTGGGGTGGCGACGTTCGTGCCGCCACTGATGAAGTACATCGAGAAATACAACGCGCAACTGGCGTTCAATTCGAACCTGGTCAAGGTTGACGGCCCGGCGAAAACCGCGTGGTTCGAGATCAAGGATGCCGACGGCAACCTCACTCGCGTGGCGAAAATCTTCGACCTGCTGCACGTGGTGCCACCGCAGGTTTCGCCCGACTTCATCGCGCAAAGTCCGCTGGCCGACGCAGCCGGCTGGTGCGAAGTCAACCCGCACAGCCTGCAACATCCGCGTTATCCCGAGGTGTTCGCACTCGGTGATATCTGCGGTACCAGCAATGCGAAAACCGCCGCAGCGGTGCGCAAACAAGTGGTCGTGGTCGCGGAAAACCTGCTGGCCCTGCGTCAGCAATTACCGCTGCCGCTGAAGTACGACGGCTACGGCTCGTGCCCGCTGACAGTGGAGAAGGGCAAGGTGATCCTCGCCGAGTTCGGTTACGCCGGCAAGTTGCTGCCGACCTTCCCGATGGACCCGACCGTGGCGCGGCGTTCCGCGTGGTTTCTCAAGGCGACGCTGCTGCCGTGGTTCTACTGGAACGGCATGCTCAAAGGCCGCGAGTGGCTGACAGGTCTGTCAAAGGTCGACTGAGAAAACCCTATGTTGCTGGCAAGTCTGTTTGGTGTGGTGATGGGATTGCTCCTCGGTTTGACCGGGGCCGGCGGTGGGATTCTTGCGGTGCCGGCACTGGTGCTCGGCCTTGGCTGGACGATGACGCAAGCCGCGCCGGTGGCGTTGTTTGCGGTGGGCAGTGCGGCGGCGGTCGGCGCTATCGACGGCCTGCGTCATGGTCTGGTGCGCTATCGCGCGGCGTTGTTGATTGCGGCGTTGGGCGCAGTGTTTTCGCCGTTGGGGATCTACTTCGCGCATCAGTTGCCGGAGAAGATTCTGATGATTCTGTTCAGTCTGCTGATGGTCATGGTGGCTTGGCGCATGCTGCGCCGCGAGCGTCAGCAGGAAGGGCCGAGTGATCACGGTCACGCCAGTTGGGGTCAGAAGAATTGCATGCTCAATGAAGAAACCGGGCGCTTTGACTGGACGGCCAAATGCACCGCGACCCTGGCGGCTTTGGGCGCGATCACCGGGGTTGTTTCCGGATTGCTCGGTGTCGGTGGCGGCTTTTTGATTGTACCGGCGTTCAAGCAACTGACCGATGTGCAAATGCGCGGGATTGTTGCGACGTCATTGATGGTGATCAGCCTGATTTCGGCGATTGGCGTGATCGGATCGTTTCACGCCGGTGTGCGAATCGACGGGCAGGGCGCGGCGTTCATCGTCGCCAGCATTGTCGGCATGATCATCGGCCGCAAGCTCTGTGCACGGGTGCCGGCGCGGGCGTTGCAGGTGGGGTTTGCCAGTGTCTGTCTGGTGGTGGCGGGGTATATGTTGTTGCGGGCGTGAGTATTGGAAGATCAAAAGATCGTCCGATCGCGGCCCGAGCCTTCGGCAGCTCCTACAGGGATTGCGTTTCCCTGTAGGAGCTGTCGAGTGAAACGAGGCTGCGATCTTTCAGGTTGTTACAACACCAGATGCGGCAACCACAGCGAAAGTGCCGGCACGTAAGTCACCAACATCAACACCAGGAACAGCACGGCATAGAACGGCAGCAGCGCTTTCACGGTGCTCTCGATACTGACCTTGCCCACCGCTGAACCGACAAACAGCACCGCACCCACCGGCGGCGTTATCAGTCCGATCCCCAGATTCACCAGCATGATCATGCCGAACTGCACCGGGTCCACACCGATGCCGAGAATCACCGGCATCAGGATCGGCGTCAGGATCAGGATCAGTGGCGCCATGTCCATCACCGTGCCGAGCAACAGCAGCATGACGTTGATGCACATCAGGATCACGTAGCGGTTGTCCGACAGGGTCAGGAACAGCGTGGTGATTTTCGCCGGGATCTGCATCAGGGTCATGATGTAGCCGAAGCTCGCGGCGAAACCGATCAGGATCATCACGATCGAAATCGTCCGCACCGTGCGGTGCATCAGTTTCGGCAGCTCGCGCCACTTGTAGTCGCGATAGATGAACATGGTGACGAAGAATGCCCAGAGCACGGCGATCGCCGCCGACTCGGTCGCGGTGAAGATACCGGACAGGATGCCGCCGAGGATGATCACCATCGCCATCAGGCCCCAGAGGGCTTCGCCGACGATTTTCAACGCCTGGCGCATCGGGATCACTTCACCCTTGGGATAATCGCGCTTTCTCGCGAAAATCAGACACAGCACCATCAGGCAGGCGCTCATCAGCAAGCCCGGCACGATGCCCGCCATGAACAGCGAGGCAATCGAAACCGTGCCACCGGCGGCCAGGGAGTAAAGCACCGAGTTATGGCTGGGCGGGGTCAGCAGGGCTTGCACCGAACCGCTGACGGTCACGGCGGTGGAGAAGTCCCGTGGGTAGCCCTTGCGTTCCATTTCCGGAATCAGCACCGAACCCACCGACGCCGTGTCGGCCACCGACGAACCGGAGATCGCGCCGAAAAAGGTCGACGCGACGATGTTGACCAGCGACAGACCGCCGCGGACAAAACCCACCAGCACCCCGGCACACGCCACCAATCGACGGGACATGCCACCCTCGGCCATGATCGCACCGGCGAGTACGAAGAACGGAATGGCCAGCAGCGAGAATTTGTTCACCCCCGAAGCGACCTGGATCATCACCGCCTGGAACGGAATGTCGATCCACCATGCACCGATCAGCGCGGCGGCGCCCAGCGCGTAGGCGACTGGCATACCGATCAGGATCAATACGATAAAACTGCCCAGCAGTATCAGAGCGTCCATTAAGCGGCACCTTCACTTTCTTCAACCAGGTCGAACTGCACGACGCGTCGTTTGCTCTGGTCACCGAGCAAGAGTTTTTCCACAACGAAAATCAGCGTGAGCAAACCGCCCAGTGGAATCGGCAAATAGGTCACGCCAACCCGCAGGTCGGGCAGGGCGGCCATGAACTGGTTCCAGGTGGACATGCACAGCTTGGCGCCCCAGATCGTCATGAAAATGCAGATCGCCGCCATGAGTAACTGGGAAAAAATCGCCGCTGCGGATTTCAGTTGCGGCGGCATGCGGTCGGTGAGCATCGCCACCGCCATGTGCGCGCCAGCGCGATAACTGGCGGCAGCACCGATAAAAGTGAACACCATCATCAGCAGAATCGCTGTGGGTTCCGGCCAGCTCGAGCCGGTGCCCAGGACGTAGCGGGCAAACACGCCCCAAGGGATCATCAGGGAAATCGCCAGGACGGAAAGGCCGGCGACCCAGATGCACGTCATGTAAATCTTGTCGTTGATACGCAGCAGCAAATTCTTCATCGGGTTCCACCGTAACCGGACGCGCCTCAAACATCGGGCGCGTCGGGCCTTTTCATGAGTATGGAGTGGGAGGCGTTACTGAACGGCTTCGATCTTTTTGATCAGATCGGCATACGGCGCGCCGTATTTCTCCCGAACCGAGGCGGTGGCGTCGTAGAAGGGTTTCTTGTCGACGGTGATGAATTCGACGCCGGCAGCCTTGAGTTTTTCTTCGCTGGCAGCGGATTTCTTGTCCCACAGCACGCGTTCTTCAGCCTGGGCAGCCTTGGCGGCTGTTTTGACTAGCGCCTGTTGATCCGGGGTGAGTTTTTCCCAAGTGATTTTCGACATCACGATCGGCTCGGGCAGGATCAGGTGACCGGTCAGGCTATAGAATTTGGCGTTCTGGAAGTGGTTGTGTTCAAGCAGGGTCGGCGGGTTGTTTTCCGCGCCATCGATCACGCCGGTCTGCAGGGCGCTGAAGATCTCGCCGGTGTCCATGGCGATGCCGTTACCGCCCATGGCGTTCATCATGTCGATGAACATCGGGTTGCCCTGGACACGGATTTTCATGCCCTTGAGGTCTTCGAGTTTGCGTACCGGTTTCTTGGTGTAAATGCTGCGTGTGCCGCCGTCCATCCACGCCAGGGCCACCAGGCCGAATTCGGAGTTGGTGATTTTGCCGAGGATTTCGTCGCCTACCGGGCCATCGATGACGTCACGCATGTGTTTCTGGTCGCGGAAGATGAACGGCATGTTGAACACGTTCACGTCCGGCACTACTGGGCCGACGATACCCAGGCTGACGCGCGACAGCTGCACCGCGCCGACCTGCATCTGCTCGATGACTTCCTTTTCCGAACCGAGCACACCGCCGGGGAAGTACTTGAAGGTCAGCTCGCCGTTGGATTCTTTGGTCAGGGTCTTGCCCATGCTTTCTTCGGCTACGACGGTCGGGTAACCGGCGGGGTGAATGTCAGCGAATTTGAGTTCCAGCGCCTGAGCGGCACCGGCAAAGGTGAACATCAGTGGAAGTGCAGCGGCGAGCAAGGTGCGTTTGAAGTTCATGGGGGTGAGTCTCCAGTCTTGTTATTGTTGTGTTCAAGGCGCAGCGGTGCAGCAGAGGGTTTAAAGCCAATCGTTGAACAAGGGTTCCGGAAGGCCTTTGACGCCTGGCTTCAAGGCGAACACGCCGCCGGCCAGAGATTGCGGATCGTGGTCATCGCCGGGACGGATCGAGGCGACGAACAAGGTGTCCATCCCGCTGCCACCGAAGGCGCACATGGTGGGTTTTTTCACCGGTACGGGCAGCGAGTAGTCAAGGCGCCCATCCGGCGTGAAGCGATGGACGAGGCCGGCGTCGTTGGCGCAGATCCAGTAGCAACCTTCGGCGTCCACGGCGGCGCCATCGGGGCGACCGGGGAAATTGTTCATGTCGACGAAGACGCGTCGGTTCGACGGTGTGCCAGTGTCCGTGTCGTAATCGAACGCCCAGATCAGTTGCACGTCGGGATGCGAATCGGACAGGTACATCGTCTTGCCGTCGGGGCTGAAACCGAGGCCGTTGGGCACGATGAAGCCGTCGAGTTGCGCTTCGACCACCCCAGACTGCCCGGCGCCGTAACGATAGAGCCGGCCTTCGGGAGCATTCAGGCCCATGTTCAACACCATGCTGCCAGCCCAGAACCGGCCCTGACGGTCGCAGCGACCATCGTTCAGACGCATGTCTTGGCGGCTGTGCTCGACGCTGGCCAACAACTCACTGTCGAGGCTGCCGTCGCTGTGCGGGTGCAGATGGAAGAATCCGCTTTCCATGCCGGCCACCCAGCCGCCACGGCTATGGCGGGCAATGCAGGCGAGCATTTGCGGGGCTTTCCAGGCATGCACATGCCCAGTGTCGGCGCTCCAGCGTTGCAGGCCGCCGTTGGGAATATCGACCCAGTACAGCGCATTTTCCTCTGCCACCCACACCGGGCTTTCGCCGACGGCGTTGCGGGCATCGACGATCAATTCGGCTTGCATACTCATTCCTTTGCGTCGTTGTCAGGGTGATCAGTCGCCGAACGGACCTGCCGCGACAAACGCGCCGCCCTGATAGATCCGCGCCGGGTCATCGGCGGCCGGCATCGGTTGCGCTTCGACTTTTTCACGGAACACTTCCGAGCTGTCCTTCGCTTCAAAACCGAGGTGGCTGGCGAAGCGGTTGTCCCACCAGACGTCCTTGTTGTCGGACATGCCGTAGACAATCGTGTGACCGACGTTCGGCGTGTACAGCGAGTGTTCGAGCAATTGCGTGAGGTCGTCGAAGCTCAGCCAGGTGTGCATCATTCGACGGTTTTGCGGCTCGGGGAACGAGGAGCCGATGCGGATGCTGACGGTCTCGATGCCGTAGCGATCGAAGTAGAAACTGGCCATGTCTTCGCCGTAAGACTTGGACAATCCGTAGTAGCCATCGGGGCGGCGGGCGGAGCTGGCATCGAGCGGCTCGTCCTGTTTATAGAAGCCGATCACATGGTTGGAGCTGGCGAAGATCACCCGCTTCACGCCATGTCGGCGCGCGGCTTCATAGATGTGAAAGACGCCGCAAATGTTAGCGCCGAGGATTTCTTCGAACGGGCGCTCAACGGAGACGCCACCAAAGTGCAGGATTGCATCGACGCCTTCGACCAATTGGTGCACGGCGTGTTTGTCGGCGAGGTCGCAGACGACGATTTCTTCGCGCTCATCGCTAGCCGGAGCGAGGGCGGCGATGTCGGACAGACGCAGCACATTGGCATAAGGGCGCAGGCGTTCGCGCAGAACTTTGCCCAGGCCACCGGCAGCGCCGGTCAGCAGCAGGCGATTGAATGGAGCGCGGGGAGTAGAGGTAGACGTCATGGCAATCCCTGGACATATTGTTATTAGGGTTGTTGTAGGTTGTCGTATGACTGCGCTGAAGTATCGGTAGGGTTTCCGGAACTTGTCAACGCGACTTTTGGTGTAGATGACGGAAGGCCCGGTTGTCTTTTCGATCACCACCGTTCCGTATTTGCAATGCAATCCCATGTGGGAGCGAGCCTGCTCGCGAAAGCGGTGTGTCAATCAACATCAATGGTGAATCTGCCGCCGCCATCGCTGGCAAGCCAGCTCCCACAGGTATCAGCGTTGTTTTCAATTACTGCATTCACCACAAAATCCTGTGGGAGCTGGCTTGCCAGCGATGAGGCCGGTCCAGGCAACACTTGCATCGACTGACACGCCGCCTTCGCGAGCAGGCTCGCTCCCACAGGGAAACTCGGTGTGGCGACTGGCTTTACAACAACGAAATCGGATAACTGATAAAGATCCGGTTCTCATCGAACTCGTTGGTGCTGAAGTCCCGGCGAATCGTTGCGTTACGCCATTTCACGTTGAGATTCTTCAGCGGCCCGCTCTGCACGGTGTAGGCCAGTTCCGACTCGCGGCCCCATTCCTTGCCGTCAGTAATTGTTCCGGTGTGCACGTTATCGCCGCTGATGTAGCGGTTCATCAGCGTCAGGCCGGGAACGCCGAGGGCGACGAAGTTGTAGTCGTGACGCAACTGCCACGAGCGTTCCTTGGCGTTGTCGTAACTGGCGTTGTAACTGTCGTTGGCGAGGGTGCCGCCGCTGGTGCCGTTGACCCGCATCCACGCGTCGTCGCCGCTGAGTTTTTGCAGGCCGACGTAGAAGGTGTTGCCACCGTATTTGGCCGAAAGCAGGGCGAACGCGGTCTTGTTGTCGAGGTCGCCGGCCTGGGCGCTGCCGTCTTCCTTGCCGGTGAAGAAACCGAGGTTGGCGCCCAGGGTCCAGTCGCCCAACGGCTGGCTGTGGCTGAGGTTGAAATACTGCTGTTGGTAGATGTCGCTGAGTTCGGCGTACCACACGCCGACCAGGGTGCGCTTGTCGTTGAAGGTGTATTCGCCGCCGCCGAAGTTGAAGCGGTCTGATGTGAACGCGCCGCGGCCGTTCATCGACATGTCTTCCATGCTCGCGTCGTTGCGTGGACTGTTGCCGCGGAACTGACCGCCGTAGACGCTCAGGCCATTGATCTCGGTGGAGGTGATCTGGCCGCCGCGAAAGGTCTGCGGCAGGGAGCGGCCATCGTCGGAGCGCAGGATCGGCAGCACCGGCATCCATTCGCCAACCTTCAATTCTGTCTTCGAGACCTTGGCTTTCAACGCCACGCCGAGGCGGCCGAAATTATCCGCCGGACGCCCGTCATCGTGGATCGGCAACAGTTGCGTGCCGCCGGTGCCTTTGCCGCCATCAAGCTTTTGCGAATACATCCCCAGCACATCGAGACCGAAACCGACGGTGCCTTGGGTGAAGCCGGATTTGGCGTCGAGGATGAAGTTCTGCGTCCACTCTTCGGCCTTGCCTTGGGCATTGGCCGGGTTGACGAAGTTGCGGTTGAAGTAGGCGTTGCGCAGGTTCAGCGTGGCTTTGCTGTCTTCGAGAAAGCCTTCGGCATCGGCGCTCATCGGTAGGGCGAGGGCCAGGCTGCTGCAGCCGATCAGGCTCAGGGTGGAGCGGTTGGAGAAGCGAGTTGGGCGGACGGAATTGCGGACAAGTGTGCTCACTGTGACGCTCCCTGTTTCGTTTGTTGTTTTTATTATTTGTCATACGTCGTCGTACAACATGGGTGCGGATATTTCCTAGGTTTTGCGGGAATGTCAACAGCAAGTTATACGATGACTTGCCGTCGCGACGCAGATCACTTTGTAGGAGCTGCGGCACGCTGCGATCTTTTGATCTGGCTTTTTAAAAAAAACAGGATCAAAAGATCGCAGCCTCGTTTCACTCGACAGCTCCTACAAGGATCTGTGTTGTCCATGGGATGTGTGTTGCCGGTGAATTTGCGGCAAACTTCACCCACGTTCCGTACAAGGCCTTTCCATGGATCAATACGCCCCGCGCAACTGGCAGCCCCACGAAAAGCCCAGTCTGCCCGGTTCCCCCTCGACGCCGTTGCACTCCAATCCCAAGCGCCTGGCCTATGCGCTGGTCGGTGTGCTGGTGGCATTGACCGGTGGTTTGGGTAATTCGCTGGTGGTCGCCAACCTGACGTATCTGCAGGGCGCCCTCGGCGCAACCACCGCAGAAATGGCCTGGCTGCCGGCGGCGTATGTGATGACCAACGTGTCGATGAACCTGCTGTTGGTGAAGTTTCGCCAGCAGTTCGGTTTGCGCGCATTCACTGAAGTGTTCCTGGTGCTGTATGCGCTGGTGACCTTCGGCCATCTGTTCGTCAACGATCTGAATTCCGCCGTCGCAGTGCGTGCGGCGCACGGCATGGTGGGCGCGGCGCTGAGTTCGCTGGGCCTGTATTACATGGTCCAGGCATTCCCGGCGAAGTGGCGGATGAAGGCGCTGGTGCTGGGTCTTGGCACCTCGCAACTGGCGTTGCCGCTGGCGCGCTTGTTCTCCGAAGACTTGTTGCAGATTGCCGAATGGCGTGGCTTGTACCTGTTCGAATTGGGCATGGCGCTGCTGTCGCTCGGTTGCGTGTTGATGCTCAAGTTGCCGCCGGGCGATCGTTTCAAAACCTTCGAAAAACTCGATTTTCTGACCTTCGCGATTCTCGCTACGGGCGTGGCGTTGTTGTGCGCGGTGCTGTCGCTGGGGCGGATTGACTGGTGGCTGGAGGCGGACTGGATCGGTGTTGCCCTGGCTTCGTCCATCGCGCTGATTCTCGCCGGCCTGGCCATCGAACATAACCGTAGCAACCCGATGCTGATGACCCGTTGGCTTGGCAGCGGAACGATGATCCGCCTGGCACTGGCGGTGACCCTGATTCGTATGGTCACCTCGGAGCAGTCCACCGGGGCGGTGGGCTTCATGCAAAACCTGAACATGGGCTACGAGCAGTTGCACAGCCTGTACGTGGTCATGCTGATTGGCAGCGTCGCGGGGCTGTTGACCAGTGCACTGACGATCGACCCCAAACACCTGTTGATGCCGTTGATCATCTCCTTGGGTCTGATGGCCACCGGGTCGGTGATGGACAGTTTTTCCAACAACCTGACCCGCCCGCAGAACCTGTATTTCAGCCAGTTCCTGCTGGCCTTCGGCAGCACGTTTTTCCTCGGCCCGACCATGGTTCTCGGCACGCGCAACGTGCTGACCAATCCGCGTAACCTGGTGAGTTTTTCCGTGCTGTTCGGGATCTGCAATAACCTTGGCGGCCTGCTTGGCGCAGCGCTTCTGGGAACTTTCCAGATCGTCCGGGAAAAATTTCATTCCAGTCAAATCGTTGAGCATCTGACGCTGTCTGACCCTTTAGTGGCAGCACGCGTGCAGAGCGGCGGCTCGGCGTACGGTTCGCTGTTGGCCGATCCGAGCCTGCGCAATCTCGCGGGTATTCGCACCCTGTCCAATGCCGCTACCCGTGAGGCCAACGTGCTGGCCTATAACGACGTGTTCATGCTGATCGCCGTGATTGCGGTGCTGACCATGATCTGGCTGTCCATTCGTGCGCTGTGGCTGATGAGCACCACCAAAGCCGTCGCCCCTGCGCCATCCACACCTTCGAGCGGTGCCACTTCTTCATGACCGAACCGACCACCACGACCACCAATGCCATTGCCGCGACGCCCGAGGGTGTGGCGCCGCCGTCATCGCCGAACACCGAGCCACGCTCGCTGCGAGTGCGGATCATCTCTTCGCTGGGCTTCGCCGCGATTGCCATCGTTGGCGTGCTGATCGTGCTTTATGCCTGGCAATTGCCGCCGTTCAGCAGCGCGGTCGAGACCACGGAAAACGCACTGGTGCGCGGGCAGGTAACGATCATCGGCCCGCAGCTCGCCGGCTATGTCTATGAAGTGCCGGTGCAGGATTTCCAGTACGTGAAGGCCGGGGATTTGCTGGTGCGTCTGGACGACCGCATCTATCAGCAGCGCCTCGATCAGTCGTTGGCGCAATTGGCGGTGCAAAAGGCTTCCCTGGCCAACGTGGTGCAGCAACGCAACAGCGCCGAGGCGACGATAAAATTGCGTCAGGCGGTGCAGGCCGACAGCGAAGCGCAATTGCGCAAAAGCGAGGCCGATCTGCGCCGAAATCAGGAATTGGTGCGCGACGGTTCAGTGTCCAAGCGTGAGATGGATGTGGCACTCGCAGCCAATGCGCAAAGCATTGCGGCGGTGGCGCAAGCCAAGGCCAATCTGGAAATCGCCCGGCAGGATCTGCAAACGGTGATCGTCAATCGCGGCTCGCTGGAAGCGGCGGTGGCCAGCGCCGAAGCGGCGGTGCAACTGGCGCGGATCGATCTGTCGAACACGCGCATCGTCGCCCCGCGTGACGGTCAGCTCGGGCAGATCGGCGTGCGCCTTGGCGCCTACGTCAACTCCGGGGCGCAGTTGATGGCGTTGGTGCCAAACCAGAAGTGGGTGATCGCCAACATGAAGGAAACCCAGATGGATAACGTGCGGGTCGGGCAACCGGTGCGCTTCACCGTCGATGCGTTGAACCACCGTAAATTCACCGGGCATGTGCAGCATATTTCGCCGGGCACGGGGTCTGAATTTGCCTTGTTGCAGGCGGATAACGCCACCGGCAACTTTGTGAAAATTGCTCAGCGGGTGCCGGTGCGGATCACTATTGATCCTGATCAGCAGGAAGAGGAACGGTTGCGGCCGGGGATGTCGGTGGTGGTCAGCATCGATACCGCAGCGGGCAACACCCAGCCCCACTGACCCAATGCATAACCTTGTGGGAGCGAGCCTGCTCGCGAAAGCGTCGTATCAGTCACATTTCTTTATCTGACACACCGCTTTCGCGAGCAGGCTCGCTCCCACATTTGAACTGTGTTTATCCAGCGGTCATCGGGGGCAGGGTGCCGAGTAGCGAGACGGCGGCTACGGCGCCAATGCCGAGCAACCATTCAAGCATCACGCTGCGTCGCAGGGTGCCCATTCGTTGTTCGCAGTCATCGATGCGCAAGCGGTTGAACAATGCCAACCCGAGCATCGCCAGCACAATCATTGCCTTGATCAGCAGAATCAGCGCAAACCCACTGAACAACGGCGTCGGCCACCACTGGCCGGTCAACACGCGCACGTTGATCAAACCGGTGATCAGCAGCCCGGCGACCAGCGCATAACCGACCCCGCTGAAACGCCGCAAAATCGCCGGCATCGGCTCCGTCGGCTGACGCAGAATCAGCACCAGCAACAACAGTCCGCCGAGCCACGCGGCCACGCAGGTCAGATGCACGATCTGGTTGAGAATCAGCAATTGCCCACTCAGCCCGTTGAGCATCGCCCCATGCCCGACCGGTGCCAGGGTCGCCAGCAGCAACGCGCTCAAGCCCAATCGCAATGGCGTGCTTGAACGCCAAGGTGTGAACAGCAACGCCAACAGCACAGCATTGATCAGCAGATGCCAACGCCACACCTGACCAAAAAACGTGTGGCCCAGCACCAGCGAAACTGTGTCCGGATCAAACGCCGCCGCTGCCGAACCGGCCATGCTCGCGGTGATCAACAGCGCCCAGGCAATCCCGCTGAGCAGCGCCACAGCGGCCAGCCAACGCGCCAGTAGCGCCAGGTGCCGATCCACTTGCGGCGCTTCATCCTTGAGCAGCAACGGCCTGAACAGCCAGGCCCCGAACAGCATCAACACCACGATGAAATGCACAAAGCGGCACAGCACCAGCGCTTCACTCATGAATTACTGGCCAACCTTGAACTGATAAGCGCCTTCGCTTTTGTGCGTATCGACCGACACCGCGTGCCATTCGACTTTGTATTCGCCAGCGCTCAGCGGTGCGGCCGGGGTGACGATCAGGGTTTTCTTGTCGCCTTCGGTGGTCAGCGGCTTGATCGCGACCGGCGCGCCATCCTTGGTCACGGTGACTTTGGTGAAACTGGCCTCGACACCTTCGGAAAAGGTCAGGCGCAAATCGGCCGGGGCGGCGACGGTGCTGTCGGCGGCCGGGGTCTGGCTTTTCAGGTGAGCGTGGGCGAATACCGAGGATGCGGCGAACAGCGAAGCGAGCAGGGCAGTGGTGGTCAAGACGTTCTTGAACAGCATCGTAGATACCTCTGAGACAGGATCGAAGAGCCTCAGTTTAGCCATCCAGCCGCGTCAGTACGAAGTTTTGTTTACAGCGTTAGCCCGCGCACCAGAGCGGATGCTAGTCTTGGGCAACGCTGTTGTCAGGGAGCCCTCATGGGCAATCACAAGATCGAGATTCGTCGCAGTAACGTCGAAAAAATCCTCCTGGCGGCGGAGAAAGTCTTCGCTGAAAAAGGTTTCGGTGGCACCGCCATGGCCGACATAGCGGCCGAGGTGCAGTTGCCGCGTTCCAATTTGCATTACTACTTCAGCACCAAGAGCGAGCTGTACAGCGCGGTGCTGTTCGACTTGCTGGAAGTGTGGAAACAGGACGCGCTGTGCTTCGAGATGTTCGACGACCCGCGCGTGGTGCTCAGCAGTTACATCCGCGCCAAGATGAACCACTCGCGCAGCCGCCCGTACGGCTCGAAAGTCTGGGCCAACGAAATCATCCACGGCGCGCCGACCTTGGGCGAAGCGCTGGATGTCAGCCTGTATGACTGGGCGAAGATGAAGGAGGCGAAGATTCGGCAGTGGGTCGAGGACAAGCGGATTCTGCCGGTGGAGCCTTCGAGTTTGCTGTACATGATCTGGGCGTCGACACAGCATTACGCCGACTTTGATCATCAGGTGAATATTCTCAACGAGCATCAGCCGCTGTCGGACATGCAGTTTGAGCGGGCGGTGCAGACGGTGACGAGTGTGATCTTGCGTGGGATCGGACTGGAACCCTAGAAGCAGACCCTCACCCCAGCCCTCTCCCGGAGGGAGAGGGAGCCGATCGAGGTGTATTTAGAGGTACATCGACCTGAAAAACCGGGTTGATTATGGATTCAAAGCAGTCCTTGCCAGTTCATGCATCGGTTATGGATTCAAAGCAATCCTTGCCTATGAGTCCTATCGATTATGGATTCAAAGCAATCCTTGCCTGTGAGTCCTGTCGATTATGGATTCAAATCAATCCTTGCCTATGAGTCCTATCGATTATGGATTCAAAGCAATCCTTGCCTATGAGTCCTGTCGATTATGGATTCAAAGCAATCCTTGCCTATGAGTCCTGTCGATTATGGATTCACAGCAGCACTATCAGGTCGGCGGAGTTTCGCAGCATCCCCCAATCAGTCCCCTCTCCCTTTGGGAGAGGGTTAGGGTGAGGGTCTTTCAGGATCAGCCCCCGATTCAGACCGCAACGTGATATGGATTGCGCGGATCATGATTCCAGTCCAGAAACGGCTTGCCAGTCTCCATCGGCACCATCTCGATACAGTCCGCCACCGGGCAGGTGATCTGGCACAAATTGCAGCCCACACACTCGTCATCAATCACTTCATATTTATGCGTGCCGTCCGCCTGCTTCAGACTACCGATCGCCTGGTGTGACGTGTCCTCGCAAGCAATGTGGCAGCGCCCGCAACCAATGCACGCGTCCTGATCAATCTTGGCGATCACCTGATAGTTGATGTCGAGGTACTTCCAGTCCGTGGTATTGCCCACCGCACGCCCGGAAAACTCAGCAATATTGGCGTAACCCTGACTGTCCATCCACCGCGACAACCCGTCCTTCATCTCCTCGACAATCCGGAAACCATGCAGCATTGCCGCCGTGCACACCTGCACCGCACCGCTGCCCAGCGCCATGAACTCCGCCGCATCACGCCAACTGCCGATGCCGCCAATCCCACAGATCGGCAAGCCTTGAGTCTGCGGATCGCGGGCAATCTCGGCGACCATGTTCAGCGCAATCGGCTTCACCGCCGAGCCGCAATAACCGCCATGCGTGCTTTTGCTGCCGACGGTGGGCAGGGCGACCATGTGTTCCAGGTCGACGCTGGTGATCGAGTTGATCGTATTGATCAGCGACACCGCATCGGCGCCGCCGCGATGCGCCGCCCGGGCCGCGACACGAATATCCGTGATGTTCGGCGTCAGTTTGACGATCACCGGCAGCGAGCAATAGGTCTTGCACCAGCGCGTGACTTGTTCGACGTACTCCGGCACCTGACCGACCGCCGCACCCATGCCACGTTCGGGCATGCCGTGCGGGCAACCGAAGTTCAGCTCGATACCGTCAGCGCCGGTGGCTTCCACCAGCGGCAGGATGTGTTTCCACGACTCCTCGACGCACGGCACCATCAGCGACACGATCAACGCGCGATCCGGCCAGTCCTTCTTCACCTGAGTGATTTCACGCAAGTTGATTTCCAGCGAACGGTCAGTGATCAGCTCGATGTTATTGATGCCGAGCACTTCGCGGTTATTGCCGTAATGCGCTGAGTAGCGCGAGGAGACGTTGACCGCCGCCGGATCCTCACCGAGGGTTTTCCAGACCACGCCACCCCAGCCTGCTTCAAAGGCGCGGACGACGTTGTAGGCTTTGTCAGTAGGTGGCGCGGAGGCCAGCCAGAACGGGTTCGGCGCCTTGATGCCAGCGAAGACTATCGAGAGATCGGCCATTTACGCAGCCTCCACGTTGAGCATCAGTTGCGCGTTGATCGCCTCGGCGGCGAGTTTGCCGTGCTGTACGGCTTGCACGGTGAGGTCTTGATCGAGGCTGGTGCAATCGCCGCCGGCATACACGCCGGGGACGCTGGTGCGCAGGTTTTCATCGACGTAGATGCGTTCACCCTGACGCTTGAGCTCACGGGCCAATGGGTCAGCGAGGGCGCTGCCATCGAACGCCTGGCCGATGGCTTTGAAGATGGCATCAGCGGCCAGTTCGAAGGTCTCCCCGGTGGTTTGCAGGCGACCGTCGACCAGATCGGTACGAGCGAAACGCATGCCGCGCACCTGGCCCTGAGCGTCGAGCAGCACCTCTTCCGGTTGCGCCCAGGTCAGCAGGCGCACTTGGTTGGCTTTGGCGATGTCTTGTTCATGGCCGGTGGCGCCCATGTCCGCCGCGCCACGGCGATACACCAGATTCACATCACGGGCGCCGAGGCGGGCCATTTGCACGGCCATGTCGATCGCCGTGTTACCGGCGCCGAGGACGATGCAACGCTCGGCCAGCGGCAGTTGCGTGAGGTCATCGGCCTGACGCAGTTCGCGGATGTAATCGGTGGCAGCGAGCAGACCCGGCGCATCTTCGTGTGCCAGGCCGAGTTGTTTGCTGGCATTGAGGCCGAGGCCGAGGAACACCGCGTCGAACTGCTGATGCAGTTCGCTGAGGGTCAGATTCTCGCCAAGCTTCTGCCCGTGGCGGATTTCGATGCCGCCGATTTGCAGGAGGAAATCCAGTTCCTTCTGCGCGTAGTCGTCGACCAGTTTGTACTTGGCGATCCCGTATTCATTGAGGCCGCCGGCTTTTTCCCGCGCCTCGAAAATCACCACGTCATGACCGTGCATGGCGCTACGGTGCGCACAGGACAAACCGGCAGGACCGGCACCGACCACGGCAATGCGTTTACCGCTGGCGGCGGCACGCTGGAACGGGTGCTCGGTGAAGTTTGCGTTGTCGACGGCATAGCGCTGCAGCAGGCCGATCAACACTGGCGCGCATTCGTGGGCGTTGTTGCGCACGCAGGCTTGCTGACAGAGGATTTCGGTCGGACAGACTCGTGCGCAACTGCCGCCGAGGATGTTGGCCGAAAGGATTTTCTGCGCAGCGCCGGGGACGTTGTCCTGATGGATATTGCGGATGAACGAGGGAATATCGATCTCGCTCGGGCACGCATTCACGCACGGTGCGTCGTAGCAATACAGGCAGCGCGAGGCTTCCAGATGCGCTTGCCGATCGTTGAGCGGTGGCGCCAGATCAGTGAAATGCCCGGCGAGGGCGGCCGCACTTTCGTGCGGGTGGGGGAGATGGTTCAGGGTCTCGATCACGGTTTATGGCCTCACGGTTATTTGAGGTGCTGCCTCTGATGGGCATTGGTTTTTTTGTGTTGCCTGGACTGGCGCCATCGCGAGCAGGCTCACTCCTACATTTGGAATGCGTACACCTGTAGGAGTGAGCCTGCTCGCGATGAGGCCGAAGGCCTCGCTTCAGCGTTTCACGGCAGTGGGCCGGTGCATCTCAGCCCGCTTGCTCAGCAAATCAAACACCGCCGGATACGCCGGCCGTTCGATATACCGCCCGGCACCGCGCTCGGCGCGCAGGTCGCCATCGGCCCAGACCACGCGGCCCTGGCTGACGGTATGGCTCGGCACGCCGCGTACGGTCTTGCCTTCGAAGATGTTGAAGTCCACCTGCTGATGGTGGGTCTTGGCGGAAATGGTGCGCGTACCCTGCGGATCCCACAGCACCAGATCGGCATCGGCGCCAACGCGAATCGCACCTTTGCGCGGATAGAGATTGAAGATTTTCGCGGTGTTGGTGGAGGTAAGCGCGACGAAATCCTGCATCGACAAACGCCCGGAGTTAACCCCCTCATCCCAAAGCAACGCCATGCGGTCTTCAATGCCGGCGGTGCCGTTGGGAATTTTGCTGAAGTCATCACGGCCGGCGGCTTTTTGCTCGGCGCAGAAGCAGCAATGGTCAGTCGCGGTGGTGTGCAGATTGCCGTTTTGCAGACCGTGCCACAGCGCTTCCTGATGACCGCGCGGGCGGAACGGCGGGCTCATCACGTAACCGGCAGCGGTCTGCCAGTCCGGGTGTTGGTAGACGCTGTCGTCGAGCAGCAAATGCCCGGCGAGCACTTCGCCATACACCGGTTGGCCCTTGCTGCGCGCATAGGTGATTTCGTCGAGGGCTTCTTTCGTTGAGACGTGCACCAGGTACAACGGCGTGCCAATGGTTTCAGCGATGCGAATCGCCCGGCTAGCCGCTTCACCTTCAACCTGCGATGGCCGCGACAGCGGATGCGCTTCGGGCCCGGTGATGCCTTGGGCCATCAACTTGCGTTGCAGGTGATAGACCAGCTCGCCGTTTTCCGCATGCACGGTCGGCACTGCGCCGAGTTCCAGGCAACGTTCGAAGCTCGCCACCAGCGTGTCGTCGGCGGCCATGATCGCGTTCTTGTAGGCCATGAAGTGCTTGAAGCTGTTGATCCCGTGATGGCTGACCAGCTCGGCCATTTCCTCACGCACCTGCTCGCTCCACCAGGTGATCGCGACGTGGAAGCCATAGTCGGACGCGGATTTTTCTGCCCAGCCACGCCACTGATGAAACGCTTCCATCAACGACTGCTGCGGATTGGGAATCACAAAGTCGATGATTGATGTGGTGCCACCGGCCAGTCCCGCCGCCGTGCCACTGTAAAAATCTTCACTGGCCACAGTGCCCATGAACGGAAGCTGCATGTGGGTGTGCGGATCGATGCCGCCGGGCATCAGGTATTGGCCACTGCCGTCGAGCACTTCGGCGCCGGCGGGAATATCCAGGTTTTCACCGATGGCTTTGATCACGCCGTCGGCGCAATAGACGTCGGCGCGATAACTTTCATCATGGGTAACAACGGTGGCGCCACGGATCAACAGAGACATTCCGAGTTCCTCGCAGGCATTGACCGACTTGTGTCGGTTCTAGATGTTTTATTGGTGTACAGCGTTACAGGTTGTATTCCTGTCAGCGCTGTCAGGAATAGAAGCTAGTCGCAGATTTGCAATAGATCAAGAATATTTTTTATAAGCTTATTACTCTTTTAACTGATTGAAAGTATTAGATAAAACCGTTGAATCACCAAAATGGTGAGGCCGTTCACCATTTTGACGCACTTGACAGGATGGAAATATGAGCAAGATTTTGTATGTGAAATCAGCCGCTTGAAGTTGAGCTGCGGCTGCTCGCGCACATTGAAAATAAATGCAGTGCACCAGATTGAGTCCTGACAGTTCGAACAACTTGCCCGACGTTTAGCCTGAGCGTTCAGACAAGTTTTCGCGGACTCCCAAGGTGAATAATTAAAACTGATGAATATCAGAAAGTTGCAAAGCGTTTGCAGTACCGCCCGATGCGAAAGCGGGGCACCCGGCACGTTTATTGATGCCGCCGCTGACACCATGGCCGGTGCACGAAAGTTGTCAGTTCCTCCGGCCATCGTCCGGTTTGCACCTGCGAGTGCCAGCCGCCTGATGAGCAAAAAAATAATCAGAAGAACAGTGGAGCGGCCATGCAACAGAACAGATCGCAAGTGACCGAGCGCGACGGCTTGTTCGAACTCGAAGCCGGCAGCGATGTCCTCGACAGTCCCCGTTACAACCACGACATGGCACCGACCAAGGTGCGCGAACGAACCTGGAACAAATGGCACATCACCGCGCTGTGGGTCGGCATGTCGATCTGTGTGCCGACCTATACCCTCGGCGGCGTGCTCACCGCGTACTTCGGCTTGACCGTCGGCGAAGCGCTGCTGGCGATTCTGTTCGCCAACGTCATTGTGCTGATTCCGCTCACGCTGAACGCCTTTCCCGGGACCAAGTACGGCATTCCGTTCCCGGTGCTGCTGCGTTCATCGTTCGGCATTCTCGGCTCCAACGTGCCGTGCCTGATTCGCGCGTTGGTCGCGTGTGGCTGGTTCGGCATTCAGACGATGTTTGGCGGGTTGGCGATCCACCTGTTTCTCGGCTCGGTGTTCGAGGGCTGGAAATCCCTCGGTGGCACCGGGGAGGTGATCGGCTTCATGGTGTTCTGGGCGCTGAACCTGTGGGTGGTGATTCGCGGTGCCGAGTCGATCAAGTGGCTGGAAACCTTGTCGGCGCCGTTGCTGGTAGCGGTCGGCATCGGTCTGCTGGTGTGGGCGATGCCCAATGTGTCGATGACTGAACTGCTGGCGATCCCGCCAAAACGTCCGGAAGGCGCCAGTGTGGTGAGTTACTTTGCCGCCGGGTTGACGGCGATGGTCGGTTTCTGGGCGACGTTGTCGCTGAACATTCCCGACTTCAGTCGTTACGCCAAGAGCCAGAAGGATCAGATCCTCGGACAGATTTTCGGCCTGCCGCTGACCATGTTTCTGTTCGCTTCGCTGGGCGTAATCATGACTGCGGCGTCGGTGAAACTGGTCGGCGTGACGGTGTCTGATCCGGTCAGTCTGATCGGCCATATCCAGAGCCCGGTGTGGGTCGCGGTGGCGATGGCATTGATCATCATCGCCACGTTGTCGACCAACACCGCCGCGAACATTGTCTCGCCGACCAACGACTTTCAGAACATCGCGCCCAAAGTGATCAACCGCACCAAAGCGGTGTTGCTGACCGGGTTGGTCGGGCTGTTGCTGATGGGCCATGAGTTGCTGAAAAAGCTTGGTTTGATTGTCTCCGATGTCAGCCTGGAAACCGTTTATTCCAATTGGCTGCTCGGGTATTCAAGCCTGCTCGGACCGATCGCCGGGATCATGGTGGTGGATTACTTCTTGATCAAGAAACAGCAACTGGACCTGGCTGGGCTGTACCGCGATGACGTCTATCCGGCGTGGAACTGGGCGGGGTTTCTTGCGTTCGGGGTGCCGGTTGTACTGACCTTGTTGTCGCTGGGCAGCGATGCGTTCAGCTGGTTCTACAGCTATGGCTGGTTCACCGGCTCGGCGCTGGGCGGGATTATTTATTACGGGTTGTGCGTGATGCGTGCGCAGCCCTCTGCCGTGAAAACAGCGGTGTAAGTCATGATCGTTCCCACGCTCTGCGTGGGAATGCAGCACGGGACGCTCTGCGTCCCAACAGCGGACGCAGAGCGTCCATGGATGAGTGCCCACGCAGAGCGTGGGAACTATCGGTATCAGCACTGAGGAGATCCCCATGAACGCAGCCGTAGACGTTCTGCAATCGACCCATCAGCACATCAACCGCGACCGCTTATGGGCGTCGCTCATGGAGCTGGCCAAACTCGGCGCCACGGTCAAGGGCGGGGTCTGTCGTCTGGCCCTGACCGATCTCGACCGCCAGGCCCGCGACCTGTTTGTGCAATGGTGCAAGGACGCCGGATGCAGCGTCACGGTCGATGAAGTCGGCAACATCTTCGCCCGTCGCCCGGGGCGCAATCCCGACCTGCCGCCAGTGATGACCGGCAGCCACATCGACACCCAACCCACCGGCGGCAAGTTCGACGGCTGCTTCGGTGTACTCGCCGGTGTCGAGGTGCTGCGTACCCTCAACGACCTCAAGGTGGAAACCGAAGCGCCACTGGAGGTGGTGGTCTGGACCAACGAAGAAGGCTCGCGCTTTGCGCCGTGCATGATGGGCTCCGGCGTGTTTGCTGAAAAATTCACCCTCGAAGAAACCCTCGCCAAGGTCGATGCCGAGGGCGTCACGGTCGGCGAAGCGCTGAACGCCATCGGCTACGCCGGTTCGCGCAAGGTCAGCGGACATAAAGTTGGCGCTTACTTCGAAGCGCACATAGAACAAGGCCCGATCCTCGAAGACGAGCAGAAAACCATCGGCGTGGTGCTCGGCGCGCTGGGGCAGAAGTGGTTCGACCTCAAGCTGCGCGGCGTCGAGGCTCATGCCGGACCAACCCCGATGCACCTGCGCAAAGATGCCTTGGTCGGCGCCTCGGTTGTCGTCGGCGCCGTCAACCGCGCAGCCCTCGGCCATCAACCGCACGCCTGCGGCACGGTCGGTTGCCTGCAAGCCTATCCCGGCTCGCGCAACGTCATCCCCGGCGAAGTGCGCATGACCCTCGACTTCCGGCATCTGGAACCGGCGCGGCTGAATTCGATGATCGCCGAGGTCAAACAAGTCATTGAAGCGACCTGTGAGGAACATGGACTGACTTATGAACTGACACCTACCGCCGACTTCCCGCCGCTGTACTTCGAAAAAGGCTGCGTGGAAGCGGTACGCGGCGCGGCCAAGGGCCTGGGCCTGTCGCACATGGACATCGTCAGCGGCGCCGGTCACGACGCAATCTTCCTCGCCGAACTTGGTCCAGCGGGGATGATATTCGTGCCATGCGAAGGCGGCATCAGCCACAACGAAATCGAGAATGCCGCGCCGGATGATCTGGCGGCGGGGTGCGCGGTGTTGTTGCGGGCGATGCTGGCGGCGTCGGCGGCGGTGGCAGCCGGACAGCGTGCTGCCTGAAGACACGGCATAATCTGTGGGAGCTGGCTTGCCAGCGATGGCGGTGGATCAGTCGACTCTGTATCAACTGAAAATCCGTTATCGCTGGCAAGCCAGCTCCCACAGGATTCATTTACTCAGGTGAGTGAGGCGATCAGCCGGAACGGTCGTTTTTGCTTGCGGCACTCGTGCGCCGGTCATTGCCATTCGGATTGCCGATATCCAGCAACCGTCTTTCCACCAGCACATTCTCCAACGCCTGACGCTCAAACGGCGCCATTTGGTGTTCGCGCTTTTTCAGCTCCAGCAGAATGGGGCTGGACCAGGTGCGATAGGTCTGTTCGATCGTGCGACGCGACGTCATCAGTCTCTCCTTGATCAAGAGCCCTGGGGCTCAGTCCGATGAGGGAGTAACGTTAGTCGACAAACCCGGAAGGCGCGAATACACCGCGATCCCCTGTAGGAGTGAGCCTGCTCGCGATAGCGGTCTGTCAGCCACGTTAACTCTGACTGATACACCGCTATCGCGAGCAGGCTCACTCCTACAAGGGTTTTGTGGTGGGTTTTGATCAGTCGTCGACGTTCATCAATTGCTGCACGCCTTCCCACGCTTCGGCGCGCATGCGTTCGATGTCCAGGCCCGGAATCACGCCGTTGTCGACGACGATCCGGCCGCCCACCAGGCTGTATTTCACCGTGATCGGTTCGCCCGCGACCACAGGCGCGACGGCGCTGTCGTGGAAGCCATAGAACCGAGGATGATCGAGGCTGTAGACCACCAGGTCCGCCGCTTGCCCGACTTCCAGCGTGCCGACGGCGCCAAGCCCCAGCACCTGCGCGCCGCCCGCCGTGCCCCAGTGAATGACGTCTTCAGCAGTGGTCGCCGAGGCGCCTTGTTCGGCGCGATGGATCAGCCATGCGGTGTTGGCTTCGCCGACCATGCTTCCGGATTCGTTGGAGGCGACACCGTCGACACCGAGGGAGATCGGCACGCCGGCCTCGTACATTTGTGGGATCGGCGCGACGCCGCTGCCCAGCCGGGCGTTGCTCACCGGGCAGTGGGACACGCCGGTGCCGGTCTGCGCGAGCATGCGGATTTCTCCCGGTTGCAGGTGTACGGCGTGGGCGAACCAGACGTCGGGGCCGAGCCATTCGTGTTCGGCGACGAATTCCACCGGCAGGCAGTTGTATTTTTCCCGGCAGAAATTCACGTAGTTCTGCGTTTCCGACAGGTGCGTGTGCAGGCGCAGGCCGAGGCCGCGCGCGGTATGGGCGAGTTCGCGCAGCAGGGTTGGCGGCAAGGAAAACGTCGGTGTGGTCGGGGCGACGACCACGCGGCGCATCGCGTCTGGGGTGTTCTGGTGATACAGCGATTTCAGCCGTTCGATATCGCCGACCATTTGTTCGAGGCTTTCTGGTTGCAGCGCAGTTTTCGAGAAGCCGGGATGCGCGCTGGCCGACTCCAGCGCGCCGCCACGGCACAGCACAAAGCGCAGGCCAAATTCATCGGCCATGTCGAACAGCAAGTCGCCGGTCTCGGTGCTGCCGTGGGCGTGGTAGAGGTAGTGGTGATCGGCGCAGGTGGTGACGCCGGACAGCAGCAACTCGACCATGCCCAGGCGTGCGGCGATCCGCGCCAGTTGTGGGGTGAAGCGGTTGAGGCGCGGGTAGGGCACGCTCGCCAGCCAGCCTTGCAGATCCTGATTCAGTCCTTCGGGCACGGCTTTGAGCAGGTTCTGGAACAGGTGATGGTGGGTGTTGATCCAGCCTGGATAGACCACGCTGTTGCGCGCGTCGATCAGCCGTTCGCCGGGTTGTGGTTCAAGGTTCGCGGCCATTTCAGCGATGCGACCGTTGACCACGCGAATGTCCACGGCGCCGGCCCGCGCGCGAGGGCCGCGCAGGCCGGTCATCACCGCGACCGGGTTCTTGATCAGGATGTTCTGAAGTTGAGTCATGGGCAGCTCCAAACTAAAGGATGTGCGAGGCGGATTTGCTGGCGGTGGTTTGCGCCACGCTGACGCCATTCAGCGCGGCATTGAGCAGCACCGACACCAGGCAAGCGATAACCACGCTGCTGTGCAGGAACGGCTGCGACCACTCGGGAAGTTGCTTGAACAAGGTGGGGGCGAGCACCGGCACCAGCGCGGCGGCGAGGGTGAAACCGACGATCATCACGTTGTAGCGATTGCGCTCGTAATCGACTTTGGCGAGGGTTTGAATGCCCGCCGCCGCGACCACGCCGAACATGGCAATACCGGCACCACCGAGGGCGGCGGTCGGCATCGAGGCGATGATCGCGCCGGCCTTCGGCACCAAGGCAATCGAGCACATCAGCAAGCCGCTGACCGCGACCACCCAACGGCTGCGCACGCCGGTAAGAATCACCAGGCCGACGTTTTCCATGAAGGCGATAAACGGGAATGCGGCGAACATGCCGGCGATGGTGCTGGCCAGGCCATTGGCGCGCAGGCCGTTGATCACCTGTTTGTCTTCCGCCGGTTTTTCGACGATATCGCCGATGGCCACAAACAGCCCCATCGATTCGACCATCTGCACGATCATCACCACGACCATGGTCGCGATGGGAATCAGGCTGAAAGTCGGCAGCCCGAAATAGAACGGGTAGGGCACGGTCAGCCACGGCGCTTCTTCGACGCTGTGAAAACTGCCCATGCCCAGACCGTAGGCCAGAGCGGCACCGATCAACATGCCGATCAGCACCGCCATATTGCGCAGCAACGGGCTGCCGTAGCGGTTGACCAGCAGAATCGTCAGCAACACCACCACCGCGACGCCGAGAAACGTCGGGGCGCCGAAGTTGCTCGCATTGCGCCCGCCACCGACCCATTCATAAGCAATCGGGAACAGCTGCAAGCCGATCACCGTGACGATGCAACCGGTCACCACCGGCGGAAAAAATCGCCGCAATCGACCGACGAACGGCGCCATCAGCATGGTGAACAATCCTGCGCCGATGACCGCGCCGCAGACCCCGGCGAATCCCACTTCCGGGTTGCTGCCGATGGCGATCACAGGTCCCACGCTACTGAACGCCACGCCTTGCAGAATCGGCAGACGCACGCCGAATTTCCAGAAGCCGACGGTTTGCAGAAGGGTGGCGATGCCTGAGCAGAACAGCGTGGTGCTGATCAGCACCACCGTGTCGGCGTGGGACATTTTCAGGGCGCTGGCGACAATCAACGGCACGGCGATGGCGCCGATGTACGAGACGGCCATGTGCTGCAGGCCGAGGGTGAGCATCTGTCGCACCGGCAAAACGCGGTCGACGGGGTGCACGGTGGATGCGCTTTTTGATGGGGATGTGGCTGACGACATGGGGAAACACCTCTGGCTGTTTTTATGCGGTAGAGAGGGGTATTCGTCTGATGCCTGCTGCAGATCCCCTGTAGGAGTGAGCCTGCTCGCGATAGCGGTGAATCAGTCACCATCATTGCTCAATGACACACCGCTATCGCGAACAGGCTCACTCCTACAGGTTTTGTGGCATCAGTCATTCGTACACATGTGCCCGAAGCCGCCATCCACCGGCTCCGATGCCTTGTTTCAGCCTGCCAGGCAGGCGGCGAAGCCCTGGTTCAGCGCCGCGCGGTCCAGGTCGCGACCAATGAACACGATCTTGCTCGAGCGCGGTTCCGTGCCCCACGCGGTCGAGGCGCGAAATTCCACCAGGCTGTGCACGCCTTGCAGCACGTAGCGCTGATCTTCGTTGGCGACCGCGAGCACGCCTTTCATGCGGTACAGGTTGTCGGCCTGGGAAGAACGCAGTTCGCTGACCCAGCGGTGGAACGCCATCAGGTTGACCGCGCCGTCCACGGCGATGCCCACCGATGACACGCTTGGGTCGTGTTGGTGGTCCTGCTCTTCAGTAGAGTGCTCAGCGTGATGCTCATGGTCGTGATCATGGTGATCGTGCTGATCCGCGCCGATTTCCATCAGTTTCTGCGTGCATTCAAACGCGCCGATGCCGAGGATTTTCGTCAGGTCGATCTGCGCATGGGTCGAGGTCACCAGATCCGCCGTGGCGTTCAAGCCACGGATCTTGCCGCGCAGGGTTTCAACTTCTGCAGGGCTGACCAGATCGACCTTGTTGATGACGATCCGGTCGGCGCAAACAATCTGATCCACCGCCTGATTGTCGACGCCGTCGAGTTGCAGATCCTCCAGATGCTGGGCGATGTGTTTGGCGTCGACCATGGTCACGATCGCGTCGAGTTCCACTTCCTCGGCAATCGGGTCATTGATGAAAAAGCTCTGCGCCACCGGGTAAGGATCGGCCAGACCGCTGGTCTCGATGAGGATGTGATCGAGGCGCACCGGGCGCGCCACCAGTTCGCGGACGATGCGTACCAAGTCCTCGCGAACCTCGGCGGTGCAGCACACGCAGCCGTTGACCATCTCGTAGATTTCTTCGGTCTCGGAACTGAGGACGAGGTCGCCGTCAATGCCGACTTCACCGAATTCGTTTTCGATCACGGCGATTTTACGACCGTGGTTTTCCTTGAGGATGTAGTTGAGCAGGGTGGTTTTACCGGCACCGAGGAAACCGGTGAGGATGGTCACGGGGATTTTGGTGTTGCGGGTTGGGGCGTTGAAGGGGGTGTTCATGGTGAGGCTCCTTTGTACTGTTTAACCGGTGCACACTGAATTCGGGTGGTGCTGCTTTTCTGTAGGCCTTCGCCTGCTCGCGATAGCGGTGTATCAACTGAGATTTACTTCACTGACACTCCGCTATCGCGAGCAGGCTCACTCCTACAGGGAACTATGTGTTCTTGATCTCTCCAGCGGGTGGCGACGCCGGCATCGAGGCCGAACAGGTCGAGCACGCGGCCGAGGCTGTGGTCGACCATTTGCCCGAGGCTTTCCGGGCGGGCGTAGAACGCCGGTACCGGCGGGGCGATGATCCCGCCCATCTCGGTAACGGCGGTCATGTTGCGCAGGTGCGCGAGGGTCAGCGGCGTTTCGCGGGCCATCAGCACCAGGGTGCGGCGCTCCTTGAGCGTGACGTCGGCGGCGCGGCCGATCAGCCCTGATGAGGTGCCGGTGGCAATCTCTGCCAATGTGCGCATCGAACACGGCGCCACCACCATGCCGAGGCAGCGAAACGATCCGCTGGCGATCCCGGCGGCGACGTCATCGGCGCGGTGGTAGTGGCTGGCCAGCGCGGTGACGTCGGCGAGTTTGTAGTCGGTTTCGTGGGCCATGGTCAGCAGCGCCGCGCGGCTGATGATCAGGTGGCTTTCGATGTCCAGCTCGGCGAGCAATTGCAGCAAGCGCACGCCATAGATGAAGCCGGACGCACCGCTGATGCCGACCACCAGCCGTTGCCGGTTCACGAATCAAGCCCTTTGAGCAAAACCCGGGCGCGCTCCAGTACATCCTGATCGAGCTGCGCCTTGATCCCGTCAAATCCTGAACCGCGAGTCGCATCCAGGCCCATCCGCGACGTCGTGCCATTGACCGACGACGATGGATCCAGCGGACTCCCGGGCAAACCATCAATGGTGAAAATATCCAGGTGCGGCTGAAAGTGCGTGGCCAGCGCCCACAACACCTGGCTGTCATCGCTGATGTCGATATCGCTGTCCACCGCGATCACGGTTTTCAGATACGGATCCCAGCCGAGCAAGGCCAGCATGATCTGCCGCGCCTCGCCGTCACGGCTCTGATCCAGCGCCACATAGCAGTGAAAATGCGTGCCGGAATTCGGGTAATGCACGGCGGTGACGGCGGGGAAACGCGCCTTGAGTTTTTCGCTCATCTCGGCTTCGCGGGGCAGGCGGGCGAGGGTCAGGTGTTCGGCGTAGCGGCCGCCCATCACGTCAACCAGCCAGGCATCTTTGCGCTTTAACAGGGTGTCAACGCGCAGCACATTGTTGGTCGAGCGATCCGAGGAATAACCGCTGAACTCGCCGAACGGACCTTCTTCGGCGTAGGCCGCCGGGTCGATGGCGCCCTCTAAAACAAACTCCGCGTACGCCGGTACACCGATGCCGTAGCGCGGGGTTTTCACCAGCTCCAGCGGCGCCCCGAACAGGCCGCCAGCGACGGCGCGTTCATCGCTGCCGTACGGCAGGCGTGCAGCGGCGGCGAGCATGAACAGCGGATGCGCACCGACCACCATGGCCACGCGCAATTCTTCGCCACGTTCGCGGGCGGTCTGCAGCATCCGCCACAGGTGACCGCGTGAATGCAGGCTGGTGGCGAGGGCCTGACGGGCGTGGCGCATCGAGCGGTGGTAGCTCATGTTGGCCATGCCGGTCAGCGGGTCTTCGGCAACGATGACCGCGTTGGTGATGTACGGACCGCGATCACTGTCGAAATGCTTGAGCATCGGCAGCAGCGCGAGATCCAGCGCTTCGCCTTCGAAGACTTCATCAAGGATCGGACCGGTCTCCACATAACGCGGTGCGATGGGCTGGTTGGCGCGGGTCTGGAAGGTTTCGTGCAGTTGCGCCGGAGTGACGCCAAACAACCGGGCGATGCGGGTGCGGGAGGCGAACAGATTGGTCGCCACCGGTACGCCGAGGTTGCCAACGTTTTCGCAGATCAGCAGCGGATCGCGGCCCTGAGCGGCGAGGGCGTCGACCAGGGCGGTGACGTCCTGGTCGGCGGAAATCGGTTGGGTGACGGTCAGCACATCGTCCGGGTACTCACGGCGATAGGCGTCGATGAACACGTGAAAGTCCTGAGAATCGCCGAGCGTCGAACGGGTCATGGTGTCACCTCGTAAAAAGCAGGCACGCAGGGGGGAGAGGCGTTCGCGCGGCCAGCCGTTGGCCTGCCGGGCGAGCGAAACGCCGGGTCATCTTCGTGCCTGTAAAGTCGCTGTGTGCTCTGTGTTGAACACCGCTCCCCCGTAGGAGTGAGCCTGCTCGCGATAGCGGTGTGTCAGTCACTATCACCGCTAAATGACACACCGCTATCGCGAGCAGGCTCACTCCTACAATGAGATTGGCGTTAGCTAGAGATAAGTGGTGGTCAGGCGAATGTCGGCCTCGGCCAGATCTTTGGGGGGTGGTGTCGGTTCGATCCCGCACAACCGGGCGATGTTATTGCCCAGGTAATCCTCGAGATGATCCTCATCAATCCCCAAACCCTGCGGTGCCGGTGAGCACAACACCTCAAGTTCCCTCAGCCACATCCCCGGCTCATTCGGCGGTGAATCGGTGCCGAACACGATCTTGTTGCGCGGCAGTTCCTTGGCGAACTCGACGATCCGCGACTGGAAGCACCAGCCCGATTCGCAGTACACGTTCGGCGTGTCCATCGCCATCCAGAACGCTTCGAACGAGTAGTTGCCGCCGGTCTGGATACCGAAGTGGCCGATGATGAAATTGACCATCGGGAACTCGCGGATGATCGGGTAGAACATCGTCGGAATGGTGTACGGGCCGTCGCCGGTGTGGATCAGCACGACGATGTTGTACTTGGCGCAGACCTTCATCGCCGGACGCAGCCAGTCGAGCGCGCGATCCGGGCGATAGCCGTGCATGTTGGCGTGCAGCTTGAGCATCTTGAAGCCGTATTCCTTGATGTGGAATTCCAGCTCCGCCGCACCGTTTTCCGGTCCCCAGCGCGGGTTGAAGTTGAAGTTGCCGATGAAGCGATCCGGGTACTTCACACAGAGTTCGGCGATGTACGACATGTAGTCGCGCACGCCCTCGCGGCCGCGGCGGTTGCCGTCGCGATAGCCGGTGTTGCCCGGTGGCGGCTGGATGAAACCCATGTCGATGCGGCGAGGTTTGCCGTTGATCATGTACGGGCCGTCCATCAGCTTGAGCATGCGCTCGCCGGTGAATGGTTCGCCAGTGTGGCGCCAGGCCTCGTCGACCAGGTTGGTGGGGTGCAGATGGGTGTCGATGATCATCGGTTCAGCTCCTGGCCAATTGAGTGGTGACGGGACGCTTGAGTTGCGCCTCTGCTTCGGAAACGGAACGCGGTGGCGGCGTTGGCTCGAGACCGATCATCCGCGCGGTGTTGTTGCCCAGGTAGTCTTCGAGGGTGTCCTCGTCAAGGTTCAAGCCTTGTGGCGGCTCGTGACAGAGCACTTCGAGCAGGCGCAACCACATGCCCGGTTCGTTCGGGGGCGTGTCGGTGCCGAAGAGAATTTTGTGCGTCGGCAGAACCTTGGCGAATTCGACGATCCGCGATTGCAGGCACCAGCCGGATTCGCAGTAGACGTTGGGCAATTCCATCGCCCATTGCATCGGTTCAAACACGTAGACGCCGCCGGTCTGCACGCCGAAGTGGGCCATGATGAAATTGACGTTGGGGAATTCCTTGATCATCGGCACCCATTCCGACGGGATGCTGTAAGGCCCGTCGCCGGTGTGCAGCTTGACCGGAATGCCCAGCTCGGCGCATTTCTCGAAACATGGGCGCACCCAGTCGAGTGCGCGGTCAGGACGGTAGGCATGCATGTTGGCCTGCATCTGCACCATGCCGAAACCGTGTTCCTTGACGTAGCGCTCGATTGCCTCGACGCCGTTTTCCACACCGCAGCGCGGGTTGTAGACGAAGCAGCCGATGAAGCGGTCCGGGTAGGTCTGGACCATTTTCAGGGTGTAGGCCATGTAGGCGTCGATGGATTCACGGCCGGTCAGGTCGCCGTCGGTCCAGGTGTAAATCGTGTTGCCTTGCGGTGGCTGGATGAAGGCTTTGTCGATACGGCGCGGCTTGCCGTTGACCATGTACGGGCCATCCATCATCTCCAGCAGACGCTCGCCGGTGAACGGGTCACCGTCATGCCTCCAGGCGAGGTCCACGAGATCCGTGGGATAGCAGCTGATATCGATGATCATTGCAGTCGATCTCCTGATAGCGGGGAAGGGAGCCTTGCGGCTCTCGGCATCCACGTCCCGGGCAATCGGCCGTTGCTATGCGCAGGATTCGCGCATTCCCTCGCCTGTTCGCATCCGGCCCGGGTGGGTGGCTGCTGAGGGCGAGTATTGGAAAGGGGGGAGGGGTTCGTACAATATTAATTGGGCGGGGTGGTGATATGCGTTCGATATGGGCAGATCAGGAGCTACCCTCACCCCAGCCCTCTCCCGGAGGGAGAGGGGGCCGACCGAGGTGTTTTTCGCGATGCATCGACCTGAAAGTTCGAGTCGATTATGGATTCAAAGCTGATCTCTCAAGTCGGCGTAAGTCGTCAATATCCCACGATCAGTCCCCTCTACCTTTGGGCGGTCCGACGTTTCGGGAGGGCTAGGGTGAGGGCTGGATTTCAAGTGTCCGCAGGGCCAACAGTTTGATCGCTTCAACCACCGGCGCCACACGCTCCGCCTGCCCAGGCGGCCACACCGCGTAAAGGTTGTAATGCGCGGCAATCTGCGCCTCGTTCAGCGCCACCAAGCGCCCACTGCGCAGCGCATCAGCCGCCAGTAATCCACGCACCAACCCTGCGCCAACGCCAGCTTCTGCAGCGGCGATAAGGTTGGCCGCGTTATCAAAAATCACCCGCGCCGGTGGTTCGCTCGGGGTCATGCCGGCGGCATCCAGCCACGGAATCCATGAACGCCGCGTATACCCCAACAACGGTAATTGGAGAATCTGCGCCGGGCTCAACGGCACCTGCAAACCATAGCGTTCCAGCAGATCAGGCGAAGCCACGGCCAGCACCCGATCGCCACAAATCTGCGTCATCTCGCAGTCGTCCCAATCGCCATAGCCATAGCGCAACGCCAGATCCACGCGCTCGAACGTGCTGCGATCACTGCGCGGCATCGACAGCAGCGTCACCTCGTAATCCGGCAGCCCGTCGAGCAACTGCGGCAGGCGCGGATTGAGCCAGCTCTGGGCTAGTTCGCTGTCGACATCGAGCGTCAACCGTTGCGCGACGCTGCGGTTTTTCACCGACGAGATCGCCCGATCAATCTGCGCCAGACCGTCCGACAAGACACTGGCAAACAACTGCCCGGCATCGGTCAGGTTGCTGCCGCCACCTTCACGTACGAACAGCGGCTGGCCGATGAAATCTTCCAGCGCACGAATCTGCTGGCTGATCGCGCTGTGGGTCAGATCGAGTTTGCGCGCAGCGCTGGAGAAACTGCCGCTGCGCGCGGCGTGGATAAACGCGCTCATGGACTGCACCGACGGGTATCGCTTGTACATGTTGTTAGTCCTGCTTACAGCGGTTGGCAGAAATCGTCGCTGGCCGGGTGTTGCTCAGGGTTCCAATAATCGGTCACCAGGCCCGCACAAAGACGGGCCGCTCTTTTGGAGCCTGACAATGATTGCATTCACGGTTAACGGCGAACGACGCGAGCTGGATGAAGCGTCCTCCTCCATGCCCTTGTTATGGGTACTGCGTGATCAACTGAAACTCACCGGCACCAAGTTCGGTTGCGGCATGGGCCTGTGCGGTGCCTGCACCGTGCACCTGGACGGCGTTGCGGTGCGTTCCTGCCAATTGCCGGCGGCCGCCGTCGCGGGCCACAGCATCACCACCATCGAAGGCTTGTCGCCAACGCAAAACCATCCGTTGCAACTGGCCTGGGTCGCCGAAGATGTGCCGCAATGCGGCTACTGTCAATCCGGACAGATCATGTCCGCCGCCGCGCTGCTCAACACCGGTGCGGCGGTGACCGACGATTCGATCCGCAATGCGATGTCCGGAAATATCTGCCGCTGCGGCACTTACGGACGTATCAACAAAGCGATCAAACGTGCGGCGAATGCGCCGAAGGAGGCGTGATGAGCCCCATTGACGACAGCCGCATTGAACTGCCGCGGCGGGTTTTTCTCAAGCAAGCGGCGACCATCGCTTCAGGTTTGGCAATTGCCCTGTATCTGCCGAGCGCAATAGCGGCGACTGACCCGAAAGCCCCGGCTCCGGCCAGCGAGTTCGAACCGAATGCCTGGGTGCGGATCTTTCCCGACGGCACGGTGAAACTGGTGGTGCACAAGCACGATTCCGGCACTGGCACGCAAACGGCATTGGCCGCGTGCGTGGCGGAAGAGCTGGATGTCAACCCGCTGACCGTGCAGGTGATCACCCCGGAAGATCCGTTCTTCGAAACCTACATTCATCCGGTCTGGAAAGTCTTCTCCACCGGCGGCAGCACCAGCGTTTCTCTGGAATACGATCGCCTGCGCATGGCCGGCGCCACGGCGCGGGCGCTATTGATCACCGCTGCCGCGAAACAGTGGAAAGTCAGCCCCGACAGTTGCACCACCGAGGAAGGTCGAGTGATGCACACGGCGAGCAAACGTAGCCTCGGTTACGCCGAACTGGTCGGCGTCGCGGCGAATCTGCCCGCCCCGACCAACGTCACGCTGAAGGATCCGGCGCAGTTCAAATACATCGGCAAGCTGCGCCACAAACGTGATGCGGCGGCCAAGGTGTGCGGGCGTTTCAAGTACAGCATCGACGTGCAATTGCCGGGCATGCTGGTGGCGGTGATCCTGCGTGCGCCGGTGGTCGGGGCGAAGGTTGTCAGCGTCGATTCGGCGGCGGCCCTGCAAGTGCCGGGCGTGCGTAAAGTGCTGGCGATTCCGGGCCGCCCCGATGTGCTCGGCGGCAATCTGGAAGGCGTCGCGGTACTGGCGGACACGTTCTGGGCCGCGCAGCAGGGCCGCAAAGCGCTGGAGATCCAGTGGAGTGACTCGCCGCTGGCCGGGTTCGACAGCGAGCAGCTATTCAGCGCTCAAGCCAAGGCCATCGGCGATCCGCAAGCACAAACCGTCAAAGCCATGACCCAAGGTGATGTCGCCGGGCAATGGGCGGGCGCGGCGCAGCTGATCGAAGCCGATTACACCATGCCCTACAAGGTGCAAAACCCGCTGGAACCGATCTGCATCACCGCGCAGGTCAAGGACAAGGCGATCACTTATTGGGGCGGCGTGCAGGTGCCGTCCTCGGCGCTGGAAGCGGCGCAAACCGTGTGCGGGATCGACAAGGCCAACGTGACCATTCATGAGTTGGTCTCCGGCGGCAGTTTCGGTGCGCGGGAGGCCAAATACTGGTTGTTTGAAGTCGCGTATCTGGCGCAGAAAACCGGCGTGCCGGTGAAACTGCTCAACAGCCGTGAAGATGAAATGCACGCGCTGTTCTATCATCCGGCGACGCTGCATCGGGTCAAAGGCGCGCTCGACGCCCAAGGCAAACTCAGCGCGCTGCAACTGCACGCGGTGTCGCCGGCCTCGCCGGAGCAGTGGGAGCCGGGGTACTTCGAACGTCCAGACAAGATGGATTACAGCACCACCGAAGCGATCACCGCGTGGGACTTCGCCTATCGCCCGCCGCATCTGCAGCTGAATTGGGTCAAGCACGAAAGCAACGTGCCAAGCGGTTGGTATCGTTCGGTGAGCTTTATCCCCAACGTGTTTGCCGTCGAGAGCTTCATGGATGAGCTGGCGCATGCGGCCGGTGCAGATCCATTGGCGTTCAGGCTGGCCAACATGCAGGAAAGACCCCGCCATGTGGCGGTACTCAAACAAGCCGCCGAACGTGCCGGTTGGGGTAAACCATTGCCGCCGGGCACAGCGCTGGGGATCGCGACCAATCAGGGCTACACCAGTTTCATCGCGGTGGTCGCGCGCGTGGCGACGGTTGACGGCAAGCCGAAAGTCGAGAAGCTCACCTGCGTGGTCGATTGCGGTTTGGCGGTGTCGCCCGGCGGCGTTGAAGAGCAGATCTACGGCGGTTTGATGTGGGGTTTCGGCCACGCGTTGTTCGATCGGCTCGATATCAAGCAGGGCCGGGTGGTGCAGAGCAATTTCCACGACTATCGCGTCACGCGCATGTCCGACATGCCGGCCACCGACATCCTCGTGCTCGACGGTGAGCCGAGCAAACCCGGTGGTGTCGGCGAATTGGGCAGCCCTTCGGTGGTGCCGGCCATCGCCAATGCGTTGTTCGCGCTGACCGGCGTGCGCCAGCGTTCGACACCGCTGAGTCTGGGGTAAGCCGCCATGGACTTGCGTCTGCTCCGCTACTTCATGGCGTTGGCCGATGAGCTGCACTTCGGTCGAGCCGCCGAACGCCTGCACATCTGCCAGCCACCGCTGAGCCAGCAGATTCGTTTGCTGGAGGAAGAACTCGGCACGCCGCTGTTCGAGCGCAGCCATCATCGGGTTGAACTGACCGCAGCGGGGCAGATGCTCAAGGAGCAGGCGCCGCTGGTGTTCGAACAGCTCGAACGGGCGCTGGACCTGACGCGACAGACCGGGCGCGGGCAATTGGGCGAGCTGGAAATCGGCATGATCAGTTCGGTGATGGTCGGCGTGCTGCCCAAGGCCTTGCACCTGTTTCGAGAGCGCTATCCGCAGGTCAACTGGCGCTTGCATGAGATGACCCCGGCAGCGCAGGTCAAGGCGTTGAAGGAGAAACGTATCGATGCCTGCGTGTTTCGCGTCGGCTATGACGACCCGTTGTTACGCAATGAGTTGCTGATCTACGAGCCAATTCATGTGGTGATGCCGACGGACCATCCGCTGGCGCAGCGCGAGGTGCTGGCCCCGGCGGATCTGGCGCAGGAGCCGTTTGTGGCGCTGGAATTGAAGCAGTCGCGGTTCGCCAATTTTCTCTATCAGTGCTGCATTCAGGCCGGGTTCACGCCGCAGATCCGTCAGCAGGTGATCGAGGTACAGACCTTGCTCAGCCTGGTGCGCGCCGGGTTTGGCGTGGCGCTGTTGCCGGCGTCCATCGAGCAATTGGCGCCGGCGGGGCTGGTTTTTCGGCGGCTGACGCCGGCGTTGCCGGAGGTGCCGTTGTATGCCACTTATCGCGCCGACGATGCTTCGCCAGTGCTCAAGCTGTTTCTTGACACGCTACGGGAACTCAAGACGCAAAATTCGAACTGAAATCCAATCCCTTGTAGGAGTGAGCCTGCTCGCGATAGCGATGTGTCATTCAACGGCTCTGCTGGCTGACACACCGCTATCGCGAGCAGGCTCACTCCTACAAAGGGATTTGTGCCGTTGCGAACATTTATGCTCGGCACGATCAGAGGGCGCTGCGGTCGTACTCTTCACATGGGCGTATCACTTGTGGAGATCCAATGAGCCAGGAAGTCCTGACCACCGAAACCAACCGCCGCCAGTTGCAGCAGATCATCGCCGGGCTGTCCGACGGGGTGATTCTGCTGGAGCTGGATCAGAGCATTCTCTGGGCCAACGAAGCCGCGCTGTCCATGCACGGTGTCGGCCGGATCACCGATCTGGGCCACAATGCCGACGAATACGCCAAGAAATTCAACTTGCGCTATCGCAATAATCACTCGATCACCGCCGAAAACTACCCGATCAGCCGGGTAGCGCGCTGTGAGAGTTTCAATGACGTACTGATCGAAGTGTCGCCGACCGATGATCCGGAACGTATCTGGGTGCACAGTGTGCGCAGCATGATCCTCACCGATCGCGAAGGGCAGCCCGAATCGCTGGTGCTGATCATGAGCGACGTCACCGACTGGGCCAACGCTGAGCAACGCTTCGAAAAGACTTTCAACGCCAACCCGGCGCCGGCGGTGATTTGCCGTCTCAGCGACCTGCGCTACATCAAGGTCAATCTCGGCTTTCTCGAAATGACCGGCTATACCCGCGAACAAGTGATCGGCACCTCGGCCTATGAGATCGACATCTTCGAACAGGCCGAGAAAAAGGATCTGGCGATTCAGCGTCTGCGCGATATCGCGACCATTCCGCAGATGCAGTCCGAATTGCGCCTGCCTGATGGCGGCAGCAAGCAAGTGATCGTGGCCGGCCAGCCGCTGACGCTCAACGATGAGGATTGCATGCTGTTTTCCTTCGTCGACATGGAGCCGAGGCACAAGGCCGAGGTGGCGCTGCGTCAGAGCGAGGAGCGTTTTGCCAAGGCCTTTCGCCTGACGCCGGTGCCGATCCTGATTTGCAGTGCCGATGAGCAGCAGGTGATCGACGTCAATCAGGCCTTTCTCGAAACTCTGGCCTACGACAGCGAAGACGTGCTCGGCAAAACCGTGACGCAGCTGGATTTCATCGATGACAGCGGTGCGCGCACGCGTTTGCTGACCGCTCTGGCGAAAAACGGTCGAGTGGATCGGGTGGATGTGCGGGTGCGCAAGAAGGATTCGGAACTGCTTGAGTGTGCGCTGTCGGCCGATACCGTGAATATTCAGGACACACCGTGTTATTTGCTGGTGTTGATGGACATCACCGAGCGCAAACGCACCGAGCTTGAACTGGTGGCGGCGATTGAAGAGGTGATGAAGGATGCTTCCTGGTTCAGTCGTACGCTGATCGAGAAGCTGGCCAATGTGAAGAAGGTCAATTCGCCGCAACTGCCAAGCGTGTCGTTCACCGATCTGACGGCGCGTGAGCGCGATGTGCTGGGGTTGATCTGTGAAGGGCTGGCGGACAAGGAGATCGCGGCGCGGCTGAAACTGGCGCCGAATACCGTGCGTAATCATGTGGCCACGGTGTATTCCAAGCTGGATGTGCATAGCCGCAGTGAGGCGATTGTCTGGGCGCGGGAGCGTGGTTTGTTTTCTGGGGAGCCGGGTGGCAAGGGGCAGCGATAGGGTGCAAATGCACTAGTTGATCTGGTGCAATTTGAGGTGTTGGTGTCGGGTGGCTGTTCTTAGTCTGTTGGGGTGCGGCGCGAGCCTTTTGAGGTTTGTGGTCGCGTCCCTTCGAAGTTGCTAAAGGAACCGCCGTAATGATGAATCTTGCGCAGTTACGCGCACAGCTTGAGCGCAGTTTTTCGCCGCTGGCATGTGAATGTCTGGTGGATGGTGATCATTCGCTGACCGTGAAGTTATATCACCCAGTGTCGGGGCAGGTGGATCTGGTGATCAGTGGGCTGAAACTCGATGCGCTGCGCACGCCGGAGTCGGTGGAGGCGTTGATCGACGAATTACGCTACGAGCTCGAAAGCAACTCCCTGCGCTCCTCACGGGACCCCGACCTGGCATAACCCGTGTACGCGCTGCCCGTGAAATCAGCGGCGTGCGTAAAATCGACAGCCCTGGCAGGCTGATCAGGCGTCTTTACTGGCGCTTGCGGTGACCTCGGCTATAAAGAATGAGTGGTCAGGTCTTGCGTGGCCGGTCGGGGCGCGCAAGTAGGTCTTCAATTTACCGCGGGTCGTCCTATGAACAATCCTGGGAATCGCGTGTTGCCGTTGGCTTTTTTTGCCGTGCTGCTGGCAGGCTGTGCCAGTCCGCCGCCACCGCCACCCGTCACGCCACCTCCACCGCCGGAACGTACTTGCCAGGTTCTCGAAAATACTGAGGTCGCCGGCGACATGTACGTCGACGGGCAAGTGACTCGACACATCACCACCACCCGTTGCGTCACTCAGTAACGTCGGCGGGGCAAAAGTCCCGGGTTGAGCGGATCGTGCTGATCGCCGATCTGCTCGGCACGGCAGTGTTTGCTGTGGCGGGGGCCATTGCGGCGTTGCTGGCAGGCGCAGCGTGTTTGCTGCTGCGCCTGTTGTCAGTGCATTTTGGCTGGCAGTTGCCGAAAGTCATGGGTGCCTGAAGCTTAAACTTCTTCGAGCCAGACCCAACGCCGCTCGTGTGCGGCGAGGCGAATTGCCGTGGCCAGACGCTCGACCGCCCAGGCCTGTTCGAAGTCGGTGCCACCCTGATGGGAGCCGGCCAGTGCCATCAATAGGTCATGTACCTCTAGCGTCTTCAGTTCGTTGTAGCCCAGTTGGTGGCCCGGGGCCGGGCTGAAGGCGGCGTAGCCCGGCAGGTCAGGACCGGCAAGCAGGCGCTGGAAGCCGTCTTGTCCGGCGCGGAACAGACGCAGTTCGTTCAAACGCTCCTGATCGAACGTCAGGGTGCCGCGCGTGCCGCTGATTTCAAAACTCAGGTGATTCTTGTAGCCATGTTTGAGCCAACTGCTGCTGAACGTGCCGCGTGCGCCGTTGGCGAAACGCAGCAAGGCATGTACCTGATCGTCGACGTTGATCGGTTTTTGCGTGGTCCCGGCCGGGCGTTGGGTATGCACGGTCTGGGTGTCGGCGCAGACGGCTTCGATGTCACCCAGCAGATAGCGCGCCATTGCCAGCAGGTGACTGCCGAGATCGGCCAATGCGCCGCCAGCATGGTCCGGGTCGCAGCGCCATGACCACGGCGAGTCGGGGTTGGCCATGAAGTCTTCGCTGAACTCGCCCTGAAAGCTGATGATCTCGCCGAGTTCGCCGTCGCGTATCAAGTCGTGCGCCAGGGTGATCATCGGATTGTGCTGATAGTTGTAGCCGACCCGGGTGACTACGCCGGCGTCTCTGGCGGCCTGGCACATCGCGCTGGCTTGTTCGAGATTCACCGCCAGGGGTTTTTCGCAGTACACCGCTTTGCCGGCAGCCAGGGCGGCCATGGCCATCGGGTAGTGCAGGTGATTAGGGGTAGTGATGGCGACCAGATTGACCTTGGGATCATCGATCAATTGTTGCCAGTCGCTATGATGGCCGGCAAAACCCCAGGCTTCGGCACAGTGGCGGGCACGCTGCGGGTCGGCGTCGGCGAGGGCGGCGAGGGTGAGTCTGAACGGCAGTTCGAACACTGCACTGACATTGCGAAACGCCAAGGCATGGGCACGCCCCATGAAACCTGTGCCGATGAGACCGATACCGAGTTCGCGCATAGCCGTCTTCCTTTGGATTTTTATTTTCAGGAAGGCTATTTATGGAATAAAAATTCCGTTAATGCAAATGTCAGAATAAATATTCAGGCCGTGCAGGGGCTGCCGAAGGCTGCAACCCTTGATCTTGTCTCTAACAACAAAATCAAAAGATCGCAGCCGTCGGCAGCTCCTGCATGGGTCAGTCGTGATCCGCGATCAGCACATGGGGTGGCAGGAGGTCAGGAGAGGAAACCGCCGTCCACGTTCAGCGCTACGCCGGTGGTGTAGCTCGATGCATCACTGGCCAGATACAACACGGCGCCAGCCATTTCACTCGGATCGGCCACGCGCTTGAGCGGGATCTGCGTCAGCGCCTGCTTGAGGATCGCATCGTTCTTTACCAGTGCCGAGGCGAATTTGGTGTCGGTCAGGCCCGGCAACAGGGCATTGCAACGGATGCCGAACTGCGCGCATTCCTTGGCGAAAACTTTGGTCATGTTGATTACCGCCGCTTTGGTCACCGAGTAGATGCCCTGGAAAATCCCCGGCGAAATGCCGTTGATCGACGCGACGTTGATGATGCTGCCGCCACCGTTTTCGCGCATCAGCTTGCCGGCTTCGACCGACATGAAGAAGTAGCCGCGAATGTTTACGTCAACGGTCTTCTGGAACGCGCTCAGGTCAGTATCCAGCACGTTGCAGAACTGTGGGTTGGTCGCGGCGTTGTTGACCAGAATGTCGAGGCGGCCGAACTGTTCCTTGATCCCGGCGAATACTTGGGCAATCTGCTCCATTTCACCGATGTGGCAAGCCACGGCTGTGGCTTTGCCGCCAGCAGCGACGATCGCGTCGGCAACGTGCTGGCAGCCATCGAGTTTGCGGCTCGAAACGATCACGTGGGCGCCTTGCTGGGCCAGCAGTTTGGCGATGGCTTCACCGATGCCACGGCTGGCGCCGGAAACGAAAGCGATTTTGCCGTCGAGGTCGAACAACTGGGTCTTGGACATAGGGGGTTCCTTGGTGTGGGCCGTCAGAGGCTCGATTTCGCGATGACTTGCAGGCTCATCTGCTCCAGCAGTTTGTTCATGTGAATGAACTGCGCGAAGCGTTTGTCCTGGGTCTGGCCGTGGTAGAAGCGGTAGTAGATCTGCTGCACGATGCCGGCCAGGCGGAACAGGCCGTAGGTGTAGTAGAAGTCGAAATTGTCGATCTGGATGCCCGAACGTTCGGCGTAGTAATCGACGAACTCGCGGCGGGTGAGCATGCCCGGCGCATGGCTCGGCTGGCGGCGCATCAGTTGCACCGGTGCCGGGTCATCGGCCTGAATCCAGTAGGCGAGGGTGTTGCCCAGATCCATCAACGGGTCGCCGAGGGTGGTCAGTTCCCAATCCAGAACACCAATGATCTGCATCGGATTCTGCGGATCGAGGATGACGTTGTCGAAGCGGTAGTCGTTGTGGACGATGCTCGAGGTCGGGTGGTCGGCCGGCATCTTGTCGTTGAGCCAGGCTTTGACCTTTTCCCAGTGTGGCGCGTCGGGGGTCAGGGCTTTTTCGTAGCGTTCGCTCCAGCCTTTGATCTGGCGCGCGACGTAGCCTTCCGGTTTGCCGAGGTCGCCGAGCCCGCAGGCGTTGTAATCGACGCGGTGCAGTTCAACGAAACGGTCGATGAAACTCTTGCACAGCGCTTCGGTCTTTGCCGAATCGAGGCCCAGTTCCGGCGGCAGCTCCGAGCGCAGGATGATGCCGTTGACCCGTTCCATCACATAGAACTCGGCGCCGATCACTGATTCGTCGGTGCAGTGCACATAAGCTTTCGGGCAATACGGGAAGCCGTCGCGCAATTGATTGAGGATGCGGAATTCGCGGCCCATGTCGTGGGCGGATTTGGCCTTGTGGCCGAACGGCGGACGGCGCAGAACGAATTCCTGCTCCGGGTATTCCAGCAGGTAGGTCAGGTTCGACGCACCGCCGGGAAACTGGCTGATCGCAGGTGTGCCGCTGAGGCCCGGAATGTGCGCCTTGAGGTACGGATCGATCAGGCTGGCATCGAGTTCTTCGCCGGAGCGGATACGGGTGGACTGGTCAGTAAGCGCCATGCTTATCCCTTCTGCTTATTTTGGAGGCCAGACATCATTGGCTAATCTAATGGTGCGCTCGGGCGGTCACAAGCGCGGGGCGGTCTTATAGGTTAGCGTGTTGCCGGATAATCACCTTTGAGAATGTGCGCGAAGGGCCGCGGCAGACTAAGGTTTAGCGGGTATGCCATGGTCGAAAAGGAGCTTTGAAATGGGCTGCCCACAAGTCTGTGCCTCGGCCACGCTGCAGTGCAGCTTCGGCGCTGCGCCGTCGATGCTCAACGTGTTGCCGGTCAACCGCACGCTGACCGGCGGGATGCCGGCGGCGAACATCATGGATCACATCCCGCTGGTCAACATCTTGCCGTTCGGCGTGTGCATGAGCCTGGCCAATCCGATGGTCGCTGCTGCGACGGCTGCTGCGCTCGGGGTGTTGACGCCGATGCCGTGCATCCCGGCGACGGCCACGCCTTGGATTCCTGGCGGGGCGCCGACGTTGTTGCTGGGCGGGATGCCGGCGATCGATGCCAACTCGACGTTGATGTGCAACTGGGCGGGGGTGATCAAGATTGTGGTGCCGGGGCAGATGCAGATGCTCATCCCTTGAGTTTTGTGCTCGGCGTGAAATCCAAACCCCTCACCCCAGCCCTCTCCCAGGGGGAGAGGGAGCCGATTGGGGGATATTGATGAGCTACGCCGACGTGAAAATCTAGCTGTGAATCCATAATCGACTCGGTCTTGCAGGTCGATGTATGAAGCAAGACAGCTCGGTCGGTCCCCTCTCCCTCTGGGCGGTCCGACGTTTCGGGAGGGCTAGGGTGAGGGGCTCTTCCGGGGTTTTCAGGCCTGCTGCGGATCCGCCCACTGCCGATACCACCAGCGCACCCGCGAAATCGGCTTGCCATCGGCGCCCAGCGGCCGCCCGTCCTCGGCATAGCCTTGCTCCGGTTCCATCAATTGCCCGTTCAGATAACGCGCTTCCACCGCCGGTTTGCCATTTGGATGAAAGCGCTGATAACGCCCCTCACGTACGCCATCGCGATAAAACTCCGCCTCCGCCACTTGCCCATCCGCGAAGTAATTGAACGCTTCGCCATGCAGCAAGCCTCGCCGATACGTCGCCTTGCGCTGTAAAAAACCCTCGGGTGCGTAAAAACTCGCGACCCCTTGCAGCTTGTCGTGCACAAACGGCATTTGCGCCGAGACCTTGCCATTGGGGTGATACAGCAGTGACGTGCCCTGCAGCTCGCCCTCGCGGTAATGCAGATCGGCCTGCTTGCGCCCGTCATCCTTGATGTTCAGCGGTCCATCAAGCTGGCCGTCCTGCAAACGGCCCTTGAGCTGCTTGTCAGCCTGCTGCAGATCCAGCGGTGTGATTGCCATGGCTTCTCCTTGTCAATTGACCTGCACCAGACCGCCCTTGATGGTCAGCATGCCGCCACCGTCGACGGTCTGCGAGGCAGCGCCCTTGTTGGTCAGACTGATGCCGGCGTCGTTGGTCAGCGTCGTGCCGGCCTTGTTGTCCAGCGAAGTTCCGGCCTGATTGGTCATCGCGGTGCCGGCTTTCTGTGTGATTGAAGTGCTCGCCGACGTCGCCAGATCAGCGCCGCTCTTGATCGTGAAGCTGCCGCCACTTTGCAGGGTGAGGGTGCCGCTGACCTTGATGGTCAGGTTGCCATCCACGGTCAGGCTGTAATCACCGGTGACTTTGTCGGTGTAGTTGCCGCCGGTGCTGTGGTTCTGATCAGCACCGACTTTCACCGTACGGCTGTCTTTCACATCGAGGCTGTCGCTGCCGGTCTGGATCGTGACGCTGCGCTTGCCTTTTTCCAGCGTGACGGTTTCGTCGCCGTCCTTCACCGTGCGCGTGCGGGCGTTTTGTACGGTGAGGGTTTCGTCGTGGCCAACGATGGCGGTGGCGTCGTTGAGCACGTTGATGTTCAGATCTTTTTGCGCCTGCAAGAACACTTCTTCAGCGTCCTTTTTGTCTTCGAAGCGCAGCTCGTTGAAACCGCCGCCACCCTTGGATGACTGGGTCTTGATTCCCGATTGTGTCTGATTGGCCGGGAGGGCATAGGGCAGGGCGTTGTCGCCGTTGTAGACGCAGCCAGTGACCAGTGGACGATCCGGATCGCCGTCGATAAACGTCACGATGACTTCCTGGCCGATGCGCGGGATGAACTGCATGCCGAACCCTTTGCCACTCCACGGCAACACCACGCGCACCCAGCAGGAGCTGGTTTCGTCATTCTTGCCATCGCGATCCCACGGAAACTGCAACTTGATCCGGCCGTATTCGTCGGTCCAGATTTCTTCACCGGATTTGCCCACGACGATCGCTGTTTGCGGATGCATGCGTGGTTTCGGCGTGGTGCGCTGCGGGCGAAACGCGGTGCTTTTGGGGATCGCTTCGAAGCGGTTGCGATAGCTCTCGTGGCTGGCGTCGTGAGTGACGCGGGTCACCACCCAATCGATGTTCAGGCTGCTGTCGTCATGCCCGTCGAGGGTGAACCAATGCCCGGGAATCAGCCAGCGACAGTCACTCTCGCCAACAAAACGCTTCTCCTCGCTGCGCAAGCCATCCACCCGTTGCTTGGTCAGGGTATCGCCGCGCGCCTTGGCGTTGTAACCACCCGGATGCGCATAGATCGAAAGTGGCCCGGCTACGGCTTCTGCCTGTCCATAAAGAGAAGTTGTTGGGGTGGTGAATTCATAATCCGTCGCCCGGTACACTCCGGACACGGCCTGTAAACTGACTTGGCCGCAACGGATGCCGTGCAATTCTCGTTCGCCCAATCCTTGACCCAGGTACTTGACCGTCGGCCCGTTGGGGATCTGTACGAAAGCGTCGTTACTGTCGCCGAGCACCAGCGTGTGCGTGCCGGCGTCATGGGTAAAAAACCAGAAAATCCCGTCCTCCTCCAACAAGCGCGAGACGAAAGCGAAATCCGTTTCACCGTACTGCACGCAGTACTCGCGCGGCGTGTAACTGCCGGTCAGCGACAGCTTGAAGTCAGTGAAACCGTAAGCCTTGAAAATGGTCGTGACGATGTCCGCTGTCGCGAGGTTCTGGAACACTCGGTTGTTGCTGGCCAGAGTCAGCCACCAGAGCCACGGCCTGAGTACAAGCTGATAGCGTTCAGCCGTGGCGTCGGCGGGGAGTTGTCGGATCTCGGCGACCAAGGCGTCAAAGGGGCGTTGTTGGGCATCGTTGTGCAGGGTGGTGGTGACGTGTGTAGCGACGGCCGAAGTCAGGGTGAGGGGCGCGCCGTCATTGAGCCCGTTGAGGGTTTGCACGCCCAGCATATTGAGCGCTTCGTTACCGGAAAGGGATTCAGGGTAAAGCGCCGACAGCGAGGCGGCGGTGAGGGAGAGGGTGGTGGCGCTGTCGGAGGAGCGGGGCATCGAAAATACTCACGTGATAATCAATATTCAGTGCCAACATTGAATAATCAACGAACTAGTTGATTGGATCCGCTTGATGTCGTGAAACCAAGTGCGCGAACGCGGTTATATGTTCGGATGCGTTGAACTGCTGTCGTGCTTCTGCGTTATTTATAGGGTCCACAGGGCCGGGGTGCGGAAACTGCAATCTGAACTGTTGTAAGATCCAATCGATAAGCGCCGCCAGATTGGTCAAGTCAGGAACTGGTGCTGCATTCATGTCGAGTAAAAGCACGTCTCCGGTACCTTCCTGGTAACTGGGCATGCCTGCCTGAGCAACAGACAGCACTGCCGCGGGGTAATAATGGAAACCCGTGGCGTAATAGTAAATATAGTGAACGGCGCCCACTTTGGTAGTCCAGAGGAGTTTGAAAACAGCCGAATCGAGCTCAACTTTTCTGTGGGATTCCTCGGTAGCCTCTTTGGCGCAAGTCACGTAAGTATTGTCATCATCATCGTTTCCGCCAAAAACACTAGGGAACCCCGCACAATATGCGGCGCCCCCGGTATAGGGGTTGAGCAGGGACTTTACACCCCAATAAGCAACGCCATTGCTAACAGGGAAAACGTAAACTTTCATTTTAATACTCCATTTCAAAATGTTGATTAAAATTTACTGCGCAAGACGCTGACACTGCTCATTCCAACACCCACTCCGCCAGCTTTCCCGTCACCTGCGTCATCAACACATTCTCGACATCCCGTGCACCCGCTGCGCTGCACTTGGCGAGTACGGCTTTGACGATTCCTGAATCAAACTCGAACTGTTTGCCCGTTGCCGCCTTGTAACGTCCGCGCAATTTCTCCAGCTTGGCCAACACGATGCCTTCCAGCGTTGCCTCGTCCAGCGGTCGATAGGCAACCACGGTCATGCGCGCCAGAAACGCGGGACGGAAGGCTTGTAGCAGGACGTTGTGCAGGGCTTCGTTGAAGGCTTCCGTGCCGAGTTGTGCCACCGGCGTATCAAGTAAAAGCTCAGCGCCGACGTTGCTGGTGGCGAGCATCACGGTGTTCTTGAAGTCCACCACCAACCCGGTGCCGTCCTCCATCAGGCCCTTGTCGAAGACGTTGTAAAACGCCTCCAGCACATCCGGGTGCGCCTTCTCGATTTCATCCAGCAACACCACCGAATAAGGTTTGCGCCGTACTGCTTCGGTGAGTACACCACCACTGCCATAACCGACGTAACCGGGCGGTGCGCCCTTGAGTTGGCTGACGGTGTGCGCCTCCTGGTATTCCGAAAGATTGATACTGATCAGGTTGCGTTCGCCGCCGTATAACGCGTCGGCCAGCGCGTAAGCGGTTTCGGTCTTGCCCACACCCGTGGGCCCGACCAACAGGAATACACCGACCGGTTTTTGCGGGTCGGTGAGGCCGGCACGATAAGCCTGCAAACGCTGAGCGATGGTATTGAGCGCGAGGCTCTGGCCCATGACCCGTTGGCCCATGCGCTGGCCGAGTGTGCGCACGGCGTGCGCTTCGTCGGCGAGCATCTTGCCGACTGGGATGCCGGTCCAGCCGGCGATCACGGCGGCGACGGTTTTGGTGTCGACCTGCTCCGGCACCAGTGGATCGTCCTGGCGAATCGCGTCGAGCCCGGCTTCCAGACGCAGCAGTTCGGCGGCCAGATAATCGATGCGACTGTCGGTGTCCTCATCGGGTTTATCGTTGTCGGCGCGCTCACTCAACTCGAGCAATTCGCGGCGCGTGTCGAGCAATTCGCGCACGGCTACGCGCTCCTCACCCCAGCGGGTTTCCAGCTCGCGAATCGCTTGCACGTTGCTGCTCGATTCGCTTTCCAGCAGGGTGATGCGCTCGCGATGATCCAGCCCCGTGGCTTGTTCGCGACGCAGGCGTTCGACTTCATCCTTCAAGCTGTTCTGCCGATGGCGCAGGCTTTCCAGTAGCGGCGGTACGTCGTGCTGACCGAGGGCGACGCGGGCGCAGGCAGTGTCGAGGACGCTGATGGCTTTGTCCGGTAGTTGCCGGCCGGAGATGTAGCGGTGCGAGAGTTTGACGGCTTCATGGATCGCTGCGTCGAGGACCTGCACGCCATGATGCTGTTCGAGTTTGGCGGCCACGCCACGGAGCATTTCCACGGCCGTGATCTCGTCCGGCTCTTCAACCTGCACCAGTTGGAAGCGACGGGCCAGGGCCGGATCCTTCTCGAAGTATTTTTTGTATTCCATCCAGGTCGTGGCCGCGAGGGTGCGCAACTCGCCACGCGCCAGCGCGGGCTTGAGCAGGTTGGCCGCATCGCTGCCGCCTTCGGCACCGCCAGCACCGATCAGCGTGTGGGCTTCGTCGATGAACAGGATGATCGGTTTGTCGGCGCTGCGCACCGCGTCGATCACGCCTTTCAAACGTTGTTCGAATTCGCCTTTGACGCCGGCGCCAGCCTGCAACAAACCGAGGTCGAGCACGCGCAGGCTGACTTCCTGCAATGACGGCGGTACATCGCCGGCCGCGATGCGCAGGGCCAGACCTTCGACCACGGCGGTTTTGCCGACACCGGGAGCGCCGACCAGAATCGGGTTGTTCTGCCGACGCCGCAACAGAATGTCGATGCACTGGCGGATCTCGCCGTCGCGCCCGACAATCGGATCGATACGTCCGGCGTGGGCGTCGGCGGTCAGATCCTGAGTGTACTGATCCAGCACCGAGTCTTGCCGTGGCGTCGGGTTGCCAGCGCAGGCACTGCGCGCGCCGACATGCTCGCGAGAGTTTTCCGTCCACTCCAGCAGGTGGGCGCGCAGGACTTCCTTAGGGATTCTCAGCAGCGACGATGCACTGTTGAGCAGCAGGCTGCGACGCTCATCACGATCAATCAACGCCAGTAACAACAACCCTGAACGAATACTGTCGATACCCAGCACGCTGGCCTGCACCACCGCGTCCTCCAGCAGTCCCAAGGTGTGCGCAGACAACGCCGGCGTGCGGGTACTGCCAGCCTTGAACAGATCCAGTGCCTTGTTGATTTCGGCCGTCAACGCATCACGTTCAAGACCGAAACGCGGCAGCAGGAAAGCCAGGTCGCCGCCTTCGATGTCGAGCAGTTCGAGGAGTAAATGTTCGATCTCGACAAAGTGGTGACCGCGTTGCAAACACCGTTGCGCTGCACGTTCGAGCGCACGGCGGTTATCCGGGTTGAGGCGTCCGATCAGGCTGGCCAGTTCCATTTCAGGTGATCTCCAGCTGACGCAGACGGGTTTCGATCGTTTGTACCGCGAGGCTGGCCTGCCGTTGCAAACCACCGTTCCAGCTGAGCAGGGACGGCGCCTGGCGCCCCAGCCTCATCGGCCCGGCACCGCGCACCAGCAGCACCAGCTTGACGTCCAGGTCCGGACCGAAATACAAGGCGGCGAGGCTGGCCAGGGCTGGATGTGCTTCGCCGTCCGGCAAAAAACGCCCGGCTTGCGCGGCGGGCAACGGCCCCAGCGTCAAGCGGATACCGGCGTGTTCATCCCAGACCCGTGTTCCCGCCACGGCTGTGCGACCGAGTTGCAGGTTGCGCCCGCCAGCCTTCATCAAACTGCGGCTGGCCCGCGGAATTTCGCGCCATGCACCTTCGTAGGCACTGAGTTCAACCGGCACCGCGAATTGCTCGCGGACGATCGCCGCAAACCCGGCCAACGAACGACGCCCGTCGGCAAACAGCGCGGTACAGGCCAGCACCGCACAATCGGGAACGGCCTGGCGCTCCTGCAGGGATTTGGGCAGCAACCCGGTCAGTGCGCGCAATTGTGCCTGCACGGGCGAAGCACCGGGCGTGACAAAACCCAAGGCGATTCGATGCTTGCGCATCACCTTGTAGAGCAGACTGAGCAGGCGATGCTGGAACAGATCAAGAAATTCTGCGGGTGCATGATCCTTGACCCGTGCCCGCTGTTGCAGCCATTCCTGGTAGGCATAGGGCAGGGGGCCGTCGGGCCCGCCAAGACCGAAGACCGGCGTGTCGATGGTCAACGGCTCGCCGGGTTCTTCGCGCAGATCTTCGATCTGGCTGGCGGCAAACATCGGCGTCAACGGCCCGCGCAGTTTCAGTGCTTCCGCCTGGGGCGCTGTGCCGCTGCCGAGCGATTCGGCTTGCGGCTGTTCGCGCTCCAGCAGCAGCAACGCCTGCAGCAATTCAAACGCCTGCGGATCGCGGCGCAGACGCTGGCTCAAGGTCAGAGCGACAGCGGCATGCCGGCTTGGGGTTGCCATACCTTGACCTCCTTGTCGGCCTGCATGAGCACTGTGCGCACAAAGCGATTGGCTGTGGCGTACACCGAGAAAAACTGCGCCAGCACGGCGGAAAACAACACCGCGCTGCTGCCGACAAAATGCTGTGGATCAAGCTGCAATTGCACCTCCAGACCGTTGCGCCAGCCACGCCAGGCGTCGGCGCCGACATGGCCGATCACCCGCTCGCAACTGAGGCTCAGCAGGCCTTCGATCTGGCGGATTGCACTGGCCTCATCGCGCAGGTTGTGCAGGTGCAGAATCTCCTTCAGCGCATCCAGCGCTTGGGGGCCTTCGACCAGCGACAGGTGATTGAGGGTCAGTTGCGACACCAGTCGCCAGCGCGAATCGCCGTCCAGCCGCGGCAGGCTTTGTGGGCTCGGCGGATTGCGCAGGCGCGCCCAGGCCACCGGGCCGGGACGCTCGAAACCCAAAGGTGTGCCGGCGGGCAAACTCTGCGCCAGATGACGATTGGTGCAGAGCAATTCGGCGGTGAGGCTGTAATCGGGCAGATCGGTCAGTGGGTCGAATCGGGTGTCGACTACGCTCAGCAAAAGATCGCTGCCGAGGCGGTTCGGGGTCATCCCGCTGACGCGCCGCGCATGCCAGTAACGCTGTTGATCGCCGCCGCTGTGCTGACTGCCGTAATACGCCGGCAGCCTTTGCACGCCGGCGCTGGAACTGGCGCGCACGCTGCGAATACTGTGGATCTCGACACTGTTTTCGCGGTGGCTGTCGGCGATCAGCCGGTATTCGCTGCGCGTGCCATCGGGACGCAACGGTTCGGAAGTACGCGGGAAGAGGTTGATCACTGGCGCACAGCCGAGCGCGATATCACTGGCCTGCAAATGCACGCGGCTGGCGGGTGCACGGTCGAAGACGATGTACAGATACAAGGTCTGGCTGTCGCTGCTGACGCCGCTCAGCGGCAGGTCGAAGAAATGGAATTTGTCCGCGAACGCAAAGTATTCGGCCAGCAGACGCATGCCCGGGTGCACGCCATCTTCATCGGGCAACAGCACTTCGTCATCGCTGAAACCGACGATTTTCGGCAAGCCCTGCACGCTCGTCGGCACACTGCCCGGCGAACCCGCGAGCACCTGCACGGCATGGGCGCCAAGCAAGTCATACAGGCAGGCGTTGATCACCGGCGAGGCGGCCAAGTGAATGCGCAATCGTTCGATGCTCAACTCGCACCACTGGCTTTCACCCAGGCAACTGAGACTCAGGCGCAATGCTGAACGTGATTGCGCCACGCCAGTCAATGCCTGCGCTTCATCGCTGCCCAGCAACAGCGCTTCGGTCACTGCCACCGGCCACAGGCACACCGCGGCAGAGGTGCGAAAGTGCAGGCTGTCGCCCTTGTGAGTGGTGACGAACAGCGGAGTGTCGCGGGGCAGGGGATAGCCTTCATTGAGGTTGCCTTTGCTGGGGTCCGGCTCGAACTGGACGATGGCGCAGGACGGCAGGGGGCGCATTGCCAACGGATAGAGTTGTTCGAGCAGGGCATCGCTGAACTCGGCATAGTCGTCATCCAGGCGCCGCTGCAGCCGTGCGGCAAGCAGAGCAAAACCTTCCAGCAAACGCTCGACATGCGGATCGGGGCATTCACCGGGGGACAATTCCAGGCGCCGCGCGACTTTCGGATAACGCTCGGCGAACTGGCCGCCAGCGTGCCGTAGCCAGGTCAGTTCGCGCTGGTAATAATCGAGCAGTTGCGGGTCAATCGAGTCGCTCATGGCGCACCTCCAGTCCTTGTCCACCGGGCTCGATGACAAACGCGACCGGCCAGTGCTGCTGGCCGCTGCGCAACTCGCCGATCAGGCGAATGCTCATCTGCTGCGGTTGCTCGGGCACGGGGTTGACCTGAACGTCGCCCAGGCGCAGGCGCGGTTCGAAATGGTTGATGGCTTCGCGGATGTCCCTTGCCAATCGACGCCGGTCGTCGCTGCGCTGCTGTTGCAGGGCACTCCAGTCGGCGATGCCGTAGTCGATCACGCTGGGAGGCTGGGTCAGCGTGTGCGGGCCCCGGCGCGTATTGAACAGGCGCCCGAGCTCGGCGTGCACCGAGTCGAGCAGATCCTGTCGACCGAATTCCCGCGTATCGTGCGTCTCGCTGGAGGCGAGGCGTTCGAACAACGGAGGGCGCATGCCGCTGCCTGCCATGGCCGGGACGCCGGGTTAGCTGACAAGCTTGTTGGCGGCCATGTCCCACGTCGACGCGGCGGTGCCTTCCTTGGTGCCGTCGTCTTTCTGCGCGGTGAGTTCCCATTTGATCTTGGTGAAGTTCAGTGACACGGTTTCTACCGGTTTACCGCCGGTGCCGCCGCTGACACTGACGTTGGACAGCACCACGTTGGTGAGGGTGTAGACGATAAAGGGCATCAACTGCCCGCTGCCTTCGGCGGCGTTGCGACCGATGGTGATGATGGCTTCGGGGATCGGTTTGCCGGCGCAGCAGTATTCGTTGAGTGACGGTGTCGAACTGTCGACGAATTTGGTCAGGGTGAACTCGCCGATATGCGGTTTGCCGGAGGTGCGCTCCGAGTTGCTGACATCGTTGGTGACTTGCATGGCGACGTTGTGGCTGTAGGACATGACTTCGATCTTGTCCGCAAAACCTTCGAGCAGGCTGTCGCCTTTGATATCGCCGCCGAGGTCGAGAATGATTGCATCCATCGCTTGAAACTCCTGAAGAAAATCACATTAGGCAAATGGGCTGAACACGAAACCCGTGGCGAGGGGATAAATCCTCCCGCCATCAGGGTTTTCTCTGGGGCTTTAAGCGGCAACCGGCGGCGGTAAGGTCGCCACCAGGCGGATCGACGCCGTCAGCTCCTCAAGCTGGAAGTGCGGCCGCAGGAACACCGTCGCGCGATAAGCGCCCGGCTTGCCGGCCACCTCGGTGACGTCCACGCGGGCCTCACGCAACGGGTACTGCGCCTTGATTTCCTGTGGCGCGTTGTCGTTGATCAGCACGTAATCGGCGATCCAGTTATTGAGGTAGGTCTGCACGTTGTCGCGGGTCATGAAACTGCCGACCTTGTCGCGCATGATCACCTTCAGGTAATGGGCGAATCGCGAAGCGGCGAGCACGTACGGCAACATCGCCGAGATCCGTGCGTTGGCGTTGGCCTCGTTGGTGTTGTAGACCTTGGATTTGTTAGTGGTCTGGCCGCCGAAGAACACTGCGACATCGCTGTTCTTCTTGTGGCACAGGGCGATGAAACCGAGGTCGTTCAGCTCTTTTTCGCGGCGATCGGTGATCGCCACCTCGGTCGGACATTTCAACGACAAATCGCCGGAGCTGGTACGGAACGTATGCGCTGGCAGACCTTCCACCGCGCCACCTCCTTCAGCGCCACGAATCGCCGCGCACCAGCCGTACTTGGCGAACGCCTCGGTGATGCGTTGTGACAGCGCCCACGCGGCGTTGCCCCACAGGTATTTGCTGTGGTCGGTGCCGTTGACGTCTTCGACGTAATTGATGCCTTCCACCGGCGATGTGTCCGGGCCGTAGGGCAGGCGCAGGAGGAAGTGCGGCAGCACCAGAGAGACGTAGCGCGAATCTTCGCTCTCGCGGAACGAGCGCCACTTGATCAGCTCTTGGCTCTCGAAGACTTTCGACAGATCACGCGGCACGGCCAGTTCGGTGAAGCTGTTCATGTCGAACAGGCGCGGGCTGGCGGCGGCAATGAACGGTGCATGTGCAGCGGCGGCAACGTTCGAGAGTTTTTCCAGCAGGCCGATGTCCTGCGGGTGACGGCCGAAGGTGTAGTCACCGACCAGCAAGCTGAACGGATGGCCACCGAAGGTGCCGTATTCCTCTTCGTAGATCTTCTTGAACAGTGCGCTCTGGTCAAATTCGACGGCCTTTTCCAGGTCGTTCTGCAGCTCTTTCTGCGTCACGTTGAGCAGGCGCAGTTTCAGCCGGGTGCTGGTCTCGGTGTTCTGCACCAGCATGTGCAGGCCACGCCACGAGGCCTCGAGTTTTTGCAGGTCGGGGTGGTGCAGCACCTCGTTGAGCTGGGCGCTGATCAGCTCGTCGATCTGGCTGATGCGGTCGTTGATCATCGCCACGGTGTCCTTGTCGATGGCCATGCCTTCGTCAAGTACCTGAGTGGCGAATTCCGCGAGCATGTCGCGGGCGTAATCCTGCTGACTGTCATCGTGGGCCATGCGGCCCTCGAGAATGATCTGGTCGAGCAGGGATAAAGTCTGGTTCGTACCTTCACTGGCTTGTTGCTGGGCGGCGGCTGGCATGACGAATTCTCCCTCGATTCAAGTGGACGATCAGGCTTGCGGTTCGGCCGGGGCCTCGGCGTCAGCGGCCGGGGTAGCGGTGTCTGGGCGGGCCGATTTGATTTCCTGCAGGCCTTCGGTATTGGCGATGACATCGCGCAACAGCTTGTCCAGGTCATCGTTGCCGTCGAGCTTGGTCAGCAGATCGCGCAGGCGCTGGCGGGCCTCGAACAAACGGCGCAGCGGCGTGACTTGCTCCACCACTTTGACCGGGTCGAAATCGTCGATGTGTTTGAAATTGAGTTCGATATTGAGCTTGCTGTCGTCGCCGCTGAGGGTGTTGTTGACCTGCAGCGTGGCGCGCGGGCTGATCGAGGCGAGCACTTCGTTGAAGTTGTCGCGGTCGATTTCGGTAAAACGCCGTTCAGTCAGTTTTGCCAATGGTTCAAGCGGCTTGCCCGACAGATCGGCGAGAATTCCGACGACCAGCGGCAATTCTTTTTTCTCGATGGCGTTGCCGATTTCGACGTCGTAGGTGATTTGTACACGGGGCGGACGCACCCGGTCGAGCTTGTGCTGAGTACTTTCTGCCATGACGGCGGACTCCGATGCGATGGGCGGGCGCAATGCATCGGGAGGCCCGTTCATCGCTTTCCCTTACTGGACCGTAGGTTAGAAAGGGGAGCAGATGACCTGTCGTTCCTTTGACAAACCTTCCTCATTCGACAGTGCCTGTCGAACTACCCAAGACGCTAGAACAGGTCTATAAAAAAGCAAGCAAAAACATTTTTGGACAGGTTCGTGAAAAGGAAAATTCATTTTGCGTACACGACTTTTTCTAACGCTGATATTGGTGACTCTGGCCGGTTGCTCGTTCTTCGGGCCGAAAGTGGACCTCGACAGCCTGACCCTCGACGTCGCCCCGAAAGCCAACGACGACACGCCGATTGCCGTGGACTTCATTGCGGTCGCCGACCCCGACCTGCTCAAGCAATTGTCGGGCATCAGTGCCAGCCAGTGGTTCGCCGGGCGCGAGCAGTATCAGCGCGACTATCGTCAGTTGATGAGCGTGTGGGGGCTGGAGCTGGTGCCGGGGCAATTCATCGACCGCCAACCGTTCCCTTTGGGTGGCAAGAAGGCGGCTGGACTTTTGGTCTTCGCCAGCTATAACACTCCCGGAGCGCACCGCTTGCGGCTCGATGATCAGAGCGAAGCGTGGCTGAAATTCGACAGCCGCGAGATGAGTCTGGTCAACGCCACCGAGCACTGAAATGCCACCGCTGCCGCCGGATCGCGGCCTTGTCGAAGGGAGTCGTATGAGTCTGCTACCTGACGCGGTTTGCTGGCACGAAGGCATGCAATTGCTGCCGCAGCATTTTCAGTTGCAAGGGCTGCGCGCCGAAGCGCTCGGCGCACATCTGGCGCTGGCATGTAATCCTTGGTTCTGGGGCGTCAGCCACATGGAGTTCGATCCATCGGCGCTGAGTGCCGGGGTAGTACGGGTGTTGTCGCTGCAGGGCACCATGCCCGACGGTTTGCCGGTGGACTTGCAGGCCGGGGTCGGACCGACACTGGAGCTGGATGTCAGCGCGGCGATCGATGCTACCGACGATGCGACGGTCATCGTGTACCTGGCGATCAGCCCGATGTGGCGGGCCGGTCAGTTGCTGCCGCTCAAGGGCCGCTTGCAGTCGGTGGTCGGCGAGGCGTTGCCGGATCTCACCAGCGGCGAGTTCCCGGAGTCGATCACCGTCTGGCGACCCAACCCGCGGTTATGTACGCAACTGAACAAGGCCGATTCGATCTGCTTGCCGCTGCTGAAAATCCGCAAGGAGGGCGGCGGTTTCCTGCCGCTGTCTTACACCGCGCCGACGCCGACCCTGTTACCGGAATCGGCGCTCGGTCGACGCATCGCCGGCCTCTGTGCGCGGGCACGGGAAAAGTGCCTGTTTCTCGGTGGTCGTTTGCGTCAGGCACAACAGGCCGGCAATCAGGACGATGCGCTGGAAATCCGTCGTCAGTTGACCGCGTTATGGCTGCGCCTGCCGGAAATCGAAGGCCTGCTGAACAGCCGCATCGCGCAGCCGCAGATCCTCTACGTGCAATTGCTCGGGCTGGCTGGTGCGTGGTCGGCGCTCGATCCGCTGGCCGGTGTGCCGGCGTTTGCGCCGCTGGATTTTCTTGAGTTGCAACGCGGTTACGACGCCGTGCTGCAATGGCTGGAAACCACCCTCGAACTGATCCGCGCCGGCTACCGCAGCTTGCCGTTCGAGCGTGGTGAACAGAGCTTTTCGATTCAATTGCCGGACGAGCAGCCGAGTCAGCGTCTGGTCATTGGTCTGCGCATGCCCAACGGTGCCAGCGAGCAAGCCGCGATCGACTGGTTGCGCGGCGCGATCATCGCTTCGGCGCCGCACATCGCGTTGCTCAGTCGTCAACGCATGAGCGGTTTGAGCCATCAGGCCATGAGCCGCAGCGAACAGGTGGCCTACAGCGTCGGCGAGGACACGCGGCTGTTTGTGCTGACGGCCGAAGGCGCGTGGTTCGACGCGCAACTGCCGCTGATGATCGCCGCACCGGCGGCGAAGCTGACCAGCAGTCCGTGGCAAGTGGTGCTGTTTGTCGCCCAGAACAGTGAAAGCGCCTGATCACACAAGGAACGCCGTATGTCGCAAGGAAGTGCCGCAAGCCTTGGGTTGCAGGACGCACCGTTGAGCAGCGCGTTCCGCCAGACGTGGCAGCAATGGCAACAGGACTGGGTGCAATTGCCCAAGGACAGCGAGGACGAAGCGGCGTTGGTGGAGACCGTTGTCGAACTTTCGACACAGGCTTCGCAGCGATTGTGGCGCACCGCTTATGCGCGGGTCGGCGATTCGGCGACCGAGCAGGTCAAGGCGCTGGTGTATGCATTCGTCGCGCTGGTCGATGAAACCCTGCTGTTCACGCCATGGCCCGGACAAGCGGCGTGGCAGGACAAACCCTTGGAGTCGCGGCTGTACGCCAGCCGGCAGGCCGGTGAGCAAGTACCGGCGGCGATTCAGACACTGCTCGACGAGCAGCAGCCGACCACCCGCGATCTGGCCAATGTCTATCTGCAGTGCCTGATCCTCGGCTTTCATGGGCGTCTGCGTGGCGAACACAGCCAGGCGCAATTGGAGAAGTGGCGGTTGGCGCTCTACACCTTTGCCTGGCAGGACGAAGCGAGTTATGGCGGAGTCAGTCAGCGCTTGGTGCAGCCGTCGCTGACCACTCCATTGCAACTGCCGGTGCGCACGGCGCTGCCGGATGGCTTTCGCCTGGCGCTGGGGATTCTGGCGATGCTGCTGTTGCTGACCGGGCTTGGTCAGTTCCTCTGGCGTGACATTCAGTCGGAGCTGGACCCGGTGCTGCAGATCATCGACTCGATGGCGCCAGCGGAGCAAGACTCATGAGTACCCTGACGATAGTCGCGTGGATTGTCGCGTTGCTGCTGGTCGTGGTGATCATCGCCGTGGCGGTGTGGTGGTTGCGCACCCAGAGCGGCGCCGCGATCCGCAGTTTTTATGCGGCCGTGCGGCAAATGGAGCAGGAGCAGGGCAGTCACGACCGCTATCAGATGCCATGGCTGTTGATGCTAGGCGACGAAAACCAGGGCACGCAACTGGTCAGTGAATGGCGTCTGCAACCGACCGACAAACCGGCTTGGTTCGGCCGCTGGTGGTCAGATCCCGAAGGCGCTGTGCTGGTGGTGCCGCAGGCGCTGTTTCTGCCCGACGACGGCATGCATTTGCAGCGCGGCGGCTGGTGGCGTTTGCTGGGTTTGATCTTGCGGATGCGCAGCAAGCGGCCGCTGGACGGGGTGGTCTGGCTGGTGCCGGTCAGTCGCCTGAGCAATCTGGAACAGGCCGCCAGCCTCGGTCTGGCCGCGCGCCGGCGCTTCATCGATCTGCTGCAACGTTTTGGTCTGAGTGTGCCGGTGTACGTGATCATCACCGGACTTGAAGAATTGCCGGGGTTCCAGGAACTGATCAGTGCGCTGCCCGACGAGGCCCGCGAACGTACCCTGGGCTGGTCCTCTCCATATTCCCGCGATGCGGTTTGGCAAGGGCAGTGGAGCGATCAGGCGCTCGATCGCATCCATCGCGCGGTAGCGGAAGCCATTATCGAAATCGGCACGTTGTCCGGCCAGTTGAGCGCCGATCTGTACGCCTTGCCGGAGCGTCTGGAAACGTTGCGGCGTGGTTTGCAGAGTGTTCTGGAACCGGTGTTTCAAGGTAACGCCCAGGGTGAAGCACCGTGTTTTCGCGGTGTCTATTTCAGCGCCAGTCAGGCCTCGGAGGATGCCAAAGACGGATTTTCCGCCGACGACAGCGGCTTGCAGCAAAGCGTGTTCGTGCGCCAGTTGTGGCGCCAGCGCCTGATCGGCGAACGCGGGTTGGCGCAAGGCGTGCCGCGCCTGCTGCGTTTGCGTCAGCGTTGGCAGCGGCTGACGGCCGGCGTGGCGCTGGTGGTCGGGGTAATCTGGGCGGTGGCGATGCTTTGGGTCTGGCAGGTGTCGGTCAAGGATGCCCACGAACTGGCGCGGCAGATGCAAGGCGCGCAAAAAGGCTACGTGGCGATCAGCGACGAGGCGCAGCGGGTCGACTCGACTCGACGCAATGTGCAGACCTTTTGGCGTGTGCTGGAGCGTGCGCCGCACTGGAACTACGTTTCTCTGGTGTTTCCGACGTCGTGGTTTTCCTCGCTCGACAATCAACTCGAACAGCAAGTGTTGCAGTCCACCCAGCGCCATATGATGGTGCCGCTGCATGATCTGTTGAGCGCGCAACTGGCGCAGATCAAGGCGATCCGCAGCACCGACCGACGCAGCAGTGTCGAAAGCGACGACCCGGCGCAGTGGCAGAACTATCTGAAGGCGAACGATCTGGTGGATCGGGCCTTGCGTCTGGAACAGCAGAACCAGTTGTTCAATCAAGTGCAGAACAACCCGCGCGCCCCGCTAGACGACCTGGTGCAACTGAGCAACAACGCGCTGTCGCTGAACCTCAACACGGGCACCTTACCCTATGCATCTTTCTACAATCGGCTGCTCGTGGCCGGAGAAGACGGCAGCTTGCAGGCGCTGGATCTGAGCGTCGACCGACCGCAGATCGTCAGCAATTTTTCCGGGTTGATGCAGCGCTGGCTGGATCAATATTTCCTCGCCGACAACTTTGTCAGCAAGGCTGGCTACCTCAAATTGCATCTGGATCAACTGCAAGCTGGCAGCGGCAACAGCCTGCGGGAGCTGGAAGACCTGACCGCGCTGGTCGACGATCTGCAAGCGGCGATCGCCCTGACCAATTCGACGTGGAGTCGCGGCAAGGGCCAGGAGCTGGTGCCGGGTTATGGTGACTTCCTCATCAAAGTGGGCAAGAGCACATTGTTGGGCGCGCAAGTCCAACAAGACCTCGACACGCAAGCGTCACGCTTGCAGCAGAGTTTCCGCGATCAATGGATCGCACAGGTCGGCTCGCGGGACAATTTGCTGGTACAGCAAGTCAGCGGGCAATTGGCGTTGCAAGAGCAAGTGGTGAAACTCGATAACGCGATACAGGCACTGTTCAAGCGCGACTTCGTTTCGGTCGCCCTGCGTGCCAGCGAAGACAACGTCAATATGCAAGGCCAGACCGTGGACGGTGATGACCTCAATGAATCGCTGAAATATTTCGCCGACTACAACAGCTACATCGCCGAAGAACTGCCACGCATTCCACCGGACTATCGCGTTGCGGTGCTCAAAGCCGCCGAGCATGCCGCCGCCCAGGCGATGTGGTTGAGCCTCAAGGATCACAACGATCAGGCGCATCCTTACGCGGTGTTCAATGTGCAGGCCGAGCAAGCCATGGCCCTGCAAAAGGCTTTCGTCGAGGTGCACCGCGCGGATCTCTCCACCCGCCTGCAAGCGGCGCTCAATCGCCGCGCCATGGCGCAGCTTATTGGTGGTCTGGATGAAATCACCGCGCAACCGCTGTTCGGCGGACGGGCCGAAATCAGCCAGTGGGACGGCTCGAAAAACCTCGGACTGGAACTGTTCGGCGCCAGCGACGTGCAGGATCTCAAACTGAGCCTCAAGCAGCAGTTCAACACCATGCTCGGCATCACTGAGCGGCGGACGTCATCGTTGCAGTGGCTGACAACGCAGCAAGCCAATCTGTCGGCACTGGATTACGAACGCGTGACGCAGTTCAGTGCGCTCAACGACGAACTGCGCAAATACAAAGAGGCCAACCCGGCCAGTTCGCCGGCACAGATCGAGCAACTGGTCAGCCGCGATTTCGTCGAGATGGACGTCAATTCCTGCCTGCAAATGTTGCAGACCGCCAACGTCGCCGGCGGGCGCGGCACGTTGGCGATGCGCGCGGTGGAGTTGCAGCAGGAGGCCATGCAGCGTTGCCAGATGCTGCAAGTGCAACAGGCCGCTGCGGCGTGGAATGAGCTGGCCAACTACTTCAATCAATATCTGGCGGATCGCTTTCCGTTCGCTAACGGCGTGCAGATGCAGGACGCCGATCCGGCGCGGGTTGAATATTTTCTGCAACTGATCGACAAAAAACTGCCGGTCGCGCAGGCCGGCCTTGCCACCAACCAGACCCCGGAGCGCCTGGCCGCGGCGGATTTTCTCAACCGCTTGAAGCAGGCGAGCACTTGGCTGACGCCGCTGTTCGTGCGTGACAAGAGCGGCATCCTTGGCGTCGAGCTGGACGTTCGCTGGCGCACCGATCGCGATGATGAGCTGGGCGCCGATCAGGTGATTGCCTGGGGCTTGCTCGCCGGCAATCAGCAAATCAACTATCCGGCAGCCGAGCAACCGAACCTGCGCTGGATGGTCGGCCAGCCTGTCCGCCTGACCCTGCGCTGGGCGCGTAACGGCAAGGAGCGGCCGGTCAATGATCCACAGCAACCGAATCTGGTGGTGCGTGATCTGGAGGCCGGTTGGGAGTACGGCGGGCCATGGTCGCTGCTGCGGATGATGCGTGCGCACTTCTCGGTGCAGCGTCAGCCAAACGTGGATTACACCGATTTCCCGCTGACGTTGCGTTTACCTGTAACCGGGGCGCCGGACAGCGTCACCAGCGAATTCACGCGGATGTTCGTGCGTCTATCGTTGATGAGCCAAGGTTCGAAACTGCCGCTGTCGATTGCACCGTTGCCGACGCGCGCACCACGCTCGCCGTTTCAGTTGAGCAGTAGCACCGCCGCCATTGAATCGCAGAAGGAGAGCTTGTGAGCCTGCCATCGACCGCACTGCCGGACCTGATTGATCAGTTGCTCGCGCCGATCAGCATGGACACGCCCTGCGGCGTCGATTTGCGCTATGAACGCGAGTTCGACCAACTGCGCGACCTGCGCCGCGAGGATGACGCCAGTCTGCCGACCGGGGTCTGGCAGTCGACGTTGAAACGGGCGAACTGGCCAGAGGTGGAGAAACTCACCACCACGCTGTTGCTGGAGCGCAGCAAGGACTTGATGCTCAGCGCCTGGCTCGGTGAAGCCTGGCTGCACCTGCAAGCGCTGGACGGATTGCCCGGCAGCCTTGCGCTGATCGCCGGTTTGTGTGAGCGCTTTCCTGAGCACCTGCACCCGCAGGCCGAGGACGGTGATCAGTCGTGGCGGGTGATTCCGCTGGAATGGCTGGTGCGTCGCTACAGTGAAATATTGCTCACGCGGGTGCCGCTGTTCGGTGCTCGCAACAGCGATTTCGAGCATTACACGCTTGAAGTCTGGCGCCGTTTGCAGATTCAGCAGGTGCAGACCAACGACAGTAAAAATGCCAAGACCTCAGCAGAATCCGCCCGCAGCGAACAGAAGAAAATCAACGAACAGATTCGTGCGACCCCCCTGGCATTCTGGTTACGCACCCAAGGCAATCTGCTGTTGAGCCTGCAACACTTGCAACGGCTGGAGCGCTGGAGCGATGCCTTTCTGGGTGATCAGGCACCGGGGTTGCGTCCATTGCACGAAACCATTCAAGCGCTGCTGACGCTGGTTCAGGAGTTTATCGCCATGCATCCACAACAACCGGCGCCGCCAGCGCCCGTCATCGAAACGCCTGTCGTGGTGGCGCAGCCTGAAGAGCAAGCGCCGACCGCATCGCTGTTTCGTGAGCCGGCCAACCGTGAAGAGGCCTATCGGCAATTGTTGTTGATCGCCGAATACCTGGCCCGCACCGAACCCCACAGTCCGGTGCCGTACCTGATCCGGCGCGGGGTCGAATGGGGCAATAAACCGCTCAGTGAATTGCTCGGTGAGTTGATTTCTGCCGACGCCGAATCGCGACGCTTGTGGACGCTGCTCGGGGTGCTTTAGTGCACCCGCTGATTGCTGATTTTTGGCGGCAAGGCGATGGGCGTCAGCACTGGTTGTCCGGAGAAGAACGCCATCAGGTTTTTCCCTACCAGCTCCACCGTGCCTTGCATGGCTTCCGGTGACAGGCCCGCGACGTGCGGGGTCAGCAGCACATTGCCGAGCGCTTTCAGGGCGTCCGGCACTTGCGGTTCGTGGTCGAACACGTCGAGTGCGGCACCGGCAATGCGGCGTTGCTCAAGGGCGCTGATCAGGTCTGCGGTGGCGATCACGCTGGCGCGGGCAATGTTGACGATGAACCCGTTCGGGCCGAGCGCATCGAGCACCGGGCGCGTTACCAGATGCTGCGTGCCGATCCCGCCTGGCGTAGCGACGATGAGAAAATCCGAAGCCCGCGCTAATTCAGTCGGCGTCGAGCAGAACGCGTAAGGCACATCGCTGCGCAACTGACGGCTGTGATAGCTGATGTCCATGTCGAAGCCCAGGTTCGCCCGTTTTGCAATCGCCATGCCCACCGCCCCCAACCCGAGAATACCCAGGCGCTTGCCGGCCAGCGACGGGCGCATGATTTTCGGCCATTCCCCCCGACGCACCGCGGCATCGCAACGTGGAATGTCGCGCACCAACGCCAATAGCATCGCCATGGCATGGTCAGCCACCGACGAGGCGTTGACTCCGGCGCCGTTGGTCACGGTGATCCCGCGATCGCTGGCCGCTTGCAGATCGACCTGCTCGTAACCGGCACCGATCACCGTGATGATTTTCAACGCGGGCAGGGCGGCGATTTCCTCGGCGGTCAGGCCCAGCGGGCCACGGGTCAGCACCGCGTCGATTCGCGCGCCGTGGGTGGCGATGGCTTGTGCTCGTTCGGCCGGTGTCGGCGCCAGGATCAGGTGAAAGCCCTGATGTTCGAGAATCGGCAAATAGTCATTGATGGTTTCAACCAGTACCAGAACGGTTGCGGGCATTGCGCGGCTCCTGTGAACGTCGGCGGATTGTTCGCGAAAGTCGTTTCAGAGTGCTGATTCCAGAGCGGTTTGGCAATGGTGGCCGCTACCCCGTATCAGCCAGTGTAGGAGCTGAAACGGGGCGCGCGCGGGCGCTTCGTCAGAACGTCACGTCGGCGCTGTTGATCAATCGGGCGAACGCAGCGCCAAGGGTTGCGTTGTGGTGATCGATGATGGCTTGCGCGGGCAACGCCGCAGTGTCCATACAGGTGTGGGCGTCGGCCACCAGCAGCGGTTTGAAGCCCAGGTCAGCAGCGGCGCGGCAGGTGCTGTCGATGCAGAACTGGCTTTTCATCCCGACGATATAAAGGTCGTCGATCTGTGCGGCACTGAGTTGCTGCGCCAGTTCTGTACCGTGGAACGCGTTGGGGCGGGATTTGTTGAAGAGGGTATCGATTTCAGCATCCAGGCCAAGTTCAGGCAGCAATTGCCAGAATGAACTGCCGGCGGCAATCGGCGAACCCTCCGGGCCGGTATGGCGCACGGCGAACACCGGGACTTTTTTCAGCCGCGCTTTCTTGATCAGCCGCTGAATGTTGGCGAGGGCGTGTTCGCCTTCGTAAGGTTTTTCCGGGCCATGGAACAAGCCGACCTGCATATCGATGATCAACAGTGCTGCGGGCATGGTGTTACTCCTTGGGTGCTGCAGATGCCGCACGGACGGGAGAAACAACCAGGCCCCGTCCATTGCTGGCGGGGCCTTGGGTTTGCTGCGCTGGGTTTACCTCACGCACAAACACCACGACCCGCCGGTGGCGGTCGTCGTGGTGGTGCGGGTGAGGTGCAGCGCGCGAAGGTTCATGAGGCCGATCATGCTGGCGCCGGTAGCTGGCTGTCAATTGCGGGGTCAGGTGACGTACTGAGCAATACCATTGCCGAATGACCAGTTCTCTTTTTTCACCTCGATCAGGTTGATGAACACATCTTGCGGGCGTACCGCCAACTGCTTGTGCATGCTTTCTGCGATGGTTTTGAACAGCAACTGTTTTTTCTCCACCGTGCGCCCTTCACTGATGGTGATCTGAATGAACACTACGCCTTCGCTGCGCTGGATCCCCAGATATTGCGGATCGTAAACGAGGTGCTGGCCCTCGTGCTCGGTGAGGATCTGAAAGTTGTCGTGCTCGGGCACATCGATACAACTGCGCAGGGCTGCGTAGATCTGTTCGCCGATGCGTTTGGCGAAGGTGGGGTCGGGGTTTTGTTTGATGTCGACGCGAACGAGAGGCATGGGCAGAGACTCCGGGAGGGGACTCATTCACGCTAGAACATATCAACCACATTGAAAGTGTGGGGTGATGACCTCGCGACTGTTTTTGTATGAGGCTACCTACGAAACTCGCGGATTTTACCTACGCATTTGGCAGAGCCATCTGCTATCGGGCAGACGGTTAACGCGAAATCATGGGGCAGCAATGGGAAGTGGTCCAGGATGGAAAAGCTTCCCGAGCGTTAAATGTCAGCAGCCAAGGAAGGTTCATGCATCTTGATGACCACAAAAATGTGGAGCTCGAAAGGCTACAAACGGAAACCCAAAAGCTCGGCGCGCAGAGGCGCAAGCTTTTGGCGGAGGAAGCACAACTGAAACTTGAGACTTTTTTGTATCCCCTTGTGTGGGGGCTGGGGCATTAACTGCAATTGCCACCGCCGTTGGGCTTTATTTGAAGCTGTAAGAGAGCGCAGCAGGTTGCCGTTGCGCATGCGTGTTGATTCAGAGCACCAAAAAAAGGGAAGGGGGCAGTATGAGCACAGAGGAAAGCAGAGCCAGGATAGACCGACTGTATCAAGAGGAGTTTGAGTTCAGAGAAGCCATGAAGCCCTTTCGCAAAGCCGAAAGGCGTGAAACGGTTTTGCTGTTTAGCCTTGGAATGTTGATGGGCGCGGTGGGGATCGCTTTCGTGATGGTGTTGGCTCGAACCATCTGAATACCCTTGCATGTGCCTGTTAACGACATCATGAATACCTGTTTACGACAGATAATTTCCCAAAAACGACGCCCCGCTGATCTGCTCCGCACAACCATTCCTCAGCTAAGTCTTTGCTTCTGCTCATTTATCGCGGAGAATCGCGCCCCTGTTTCGGCCGGAGCATGTCTGTCGGTTTTTTCCGACGCGTCCTGACCGAGTGGCAAGTGACCGGAATGCGGAGATCCGACCGGATGAATGATCAGGCCAATAGCGTCGAAGAGCGCTTTGATGCAGCAGCACCCGCTGAACTTTCGAGCTGGAATCGCCAGGACACCACCTGGATGTTGGGACTGTTTGGGACGGCCATCGGCGCCGGCACCCTGTTTTTGCCGATCAACGCAGGTCTGGGTGGCTTCTGGCCGCTGGTGATCCTTGCGCTGCTGGCCTTCCCGATGACGTTCTACGCGCACCGTGGCCTGACCCGCTTCGTGCTGTCCGGTCGTGAGGGCGCCGATATCACGGAAGTGGTCGAGCAGCATTTCGGCATCAAGGCTGGTGCGTTGATCACCCTGCTGTACTTCTTCGCGATCTTCCCGATTCTGCTGATCTATAGCGTCGGCCTGACCAACACAGTCGCGAGTTTCCTCGAACATCAATTGCACATCACGCCGCCACCGCGCGCGCTGCTGTCGTTCGTGCTGATCCTCGGTTTGCTGGCGGTGGTGCGATGCGGCGAGCAGGCGATCGTCAAGGCGATGAGCCTGATGGTGTACCCGTTTATCGTTGCGCTGCTGTTTCTGGCGGTGTACCTGATTCCGCACTGGAACGGCGGCATTCTCGCCACCGCTTCGCATGTGCCGGCCCCGTCTGCACTGCTGCATACACTGTGGTTGGCGATTCCGGTGATGGTGTTCTCGTTCAACCATTCGCCGATCATCTCGGCGTTCGCCGTGGACCAGAAGCGTCGCTACGGCGTCCATGCTGAAGAGCGCAGTTCACAGATCCTGTCCCGTGCGCACCTGTTGATGGTGGCAATGGTGCTGTTCTTCGTATTCAGCTGTGTGCTGACCCTGTCGCCGGAGCAACTGGCTGAAGCGAAAGCGCAGAACCTGTCGATCCTGTCGTACCTGGCCAACCATTTCAGCAATCCGACTATCGCCTTCGCGGCGCCGTTGATCGCGTTCGTGGCGATTTCCAAGTCGTTCCTCGGCCACTACATTGGTGCCAGCGAAGGTCTTAAAGGCCTGATCATCAAGAGCGGCAAGCGTCCGGGTGCCAAGGCACTGGACCGTATTGTGGCGGCGTTCATGCTGGTCGTGTGCTGGATCGTGGCGACCCTGAATCCGAGCATTCTGGGCATGATCGAAACCGTCGGCGGCCCGGTGATTGCGGCGATTCTGTTCCTGATGCCGATGTATGCCATCCGTAAAGTGCCGGCGATGGCGCGTTATCGGGGTCAGGCGTCCAATGTGTTTGTCACCGCGGTTGGTCTGGTGGCGATCTCAGCGCTGATCTATTCGCTGACGGCTTAAAGACCGCAGCAACAAGAGACCGCTGCACTCGATGGGTGCAGCGGTTTTTTTTTCGTCTGTTTGAAAGCGAGTTCTATGAAGGTGACAGGGACGCAGAGCGCCCCGGGCTGCATTCCCACGCAGAGCGTGGGAACGATCAAACAGGCAAGCATCATTCTGCAGGTATAAAAAAACGCCGCACATCTGACGATGGGCGGCGTTTTTCAGTGCGTTGTAACGTTAGGCTTGAACGACCGGAATGTTGGCGTTCGCAGCAGCTTCACGGAACTCGGCGATCTGGTCGAAGGACAGGTAGCGGTAGATATCGGCCGCCATGCTGTCGATCTTGCCAGCGTATTCCATGTACTCCTCGACGGTCGGCAGGCGACCCAGGATCGAAGCCACGGACGCCAGCTCGGCCGAAGCCAGGTAGACGTTCGCGCCGTCGCCCAGACGGTTCGGGAAGTTACGGGTCGAAGTCGACACAACAGTCGCGTTCGGCTCTACACGTGCCTGGTTACCCATGCACAGCGAGCAGCCCGGCATTTCCATGCGTGCGCCAGCCTTGCCGTAGATGCCGTAGTAGCCTTCTTCGGTCAGTTGGTGAGCGTCCATCTTGGTCGGCGGCGACAGCCACAGACGGGTTGGCAGCTGACCCTTGACATGATCCAGCTATTTACCGGCAGCGCGTAAGTGACCTTTGTTGGTCATGCACGAACCGATGAACACTTCGTCG
>NZ_JBIUVX010000009.1:19725-148446 GCF_044743175.1 Pseudomonas sp. NPDC087690 | reverse complement strand
GTGTCCGCTGCGGAAGATGCAGGCGCTGCGTTGGCAGCGGTGGAGACCGATATCGGTCGCACCACTGACCCAGTGCGCATGTACATGCGTGAAATGGGTACGGTCGAGCTTCTGACTCGTGAAGGCGAAATCGAAATCGCCAAGCGGATCGAAGAGGGCATTCGTGAAGTGATGAGCGCAATCGCGCACTTCCCTGGCACGGTTGACCACATTCTCTCCGAGTACACCCGCGTCACCACCGAAGGTGGTCGCCTGTCCGACGTCCTGAGCGGTTATATCGACCCGGACGACGGCATCGCGCCGCCTGCCGAAGTGCCGCCGCCTGTCGAAGCGAAAGCAGCGAAAGCCGACGACGAAACCGACGACGATGAAGCCGAATCTTCCGATGACGAAGAAGAAGCCGAAAGCGGTCCGGATCCGGTCATCGCTGCCCAGCGCTTCGGCGCCGTGGCTGATCAGATGGAAGTCACCCGCAAGGCGCTGAAAAAACACGGTCGCAACAACAAGGCAGCGATTGCCGAATTGTTGGCTCTGGCCGAGTTGTTCATGCCGATCAAACTGGTACCGAAGCAATTCGAAGGTTTGGTCGAGCGTGTTCGCGGCGCCCTGGATCGTCTGCGTCAGCAAGAGCGCGCGATCATGCAACTGTGTGTACGTGATGCACGTATGCCACGCGCCGATTTCCTGCGTCAGTTCCCGGGCAATGAAGTTGACGAAAGCTGGTCCGACGCTCTGGCCAAAGGCAAGAGCAAGTACGCCGAAGCCATCGGTCGCGTGCAGCCGGATATCCTTCGTTGCCAGCAGAAGCTGATTGCGCTGGAAACTGAGACCGGTCTGACCATCGCTGAAATCAAGGACATCAACCGTCGCATGTCGATCGGTGAGGCCAAGGCCCGCCGCGCGAAGAAAGAGATGGTTGAAGCCAACTTGCGTCTGGTGATCTCGATCGCCAAGAAGTACACCAACCGTGGCCTGCAGTTCCTCGATCTGATCCAGGAAGGCAACATCGGTCTGATGAAAGCGGTAGACAAGTTCGAATACCGTCGTGGTTACAAGTTCTCGAATTATGAAAACTGGTGGATCCGTCAGGCGATCAATCGCTCGATCGCAGACCAGGCCCGCACCATCCGTATTCCGGTGCACATGATCGAGACGATCAACAAGCTCAACCGTATGTCCCGGCAGATGTTGCAGGAAATGGGTCGCGAACCGACTCCGGAAGAGCTGGGCGAACGCATGGAAATGCCTGAGGATAAAATCCGCAAGGTATTGAAGATCGCTAAAGAGCCGATCTCCATGGAAACGCCGATCGGTGATGACGAAGACTCCCATCTGGGTGACTTCATCGAAGACTCGACCATGCAGTCGCCAATCGATGTCGCCACTGTTGAGAGCCTCAAAGAAGCGACTCGCGAAGTGCTGTCCGGCCTCACTGCCCGTGAAGCCAAAGTACTGCGCATGCGTTTCGGTATCGACATGAACACCGACCACACACTCGAAGAAGTGGGCAAACAGTTTGACGTAACGCGTGAGCGGATCCGTCAGATCGAAGCCAAGGCGCTGCGCAAGCTGCGCCACCCGACGCGAAGCGAGCATCTGCGCTCCTTCCTCGACGAGTGATACCAGAACCCCCGGCCCAGGCCGGGGGTTTTGTTTATATGGCAGATTAAATCCCGCGCATCCCCCCTCCCCCGCATACCCCGTCTACACTCGAAACAATCATCCCCGAGCCATAACGAGAGCGTTATGCCCAGACTGGCGTCCGTGCTTTTTTTGCTGTCACTGATGATCTGGACCGCAACGGCTGACGCGCTGACTCTGACCGATGAAGAACGTAGCTGGCTGGCGGCTCACCCGGATTTGCATCTGGGTGTCGATGCGTCGTGGCCGCCGTTCGAGTACCGCGACGACCAGAACCGTTATCAAGGCTTGGCGGCCGACTATATCGACGTTATTCGTCAACGCCTCGCTATCAAATTGACACCCATCGAACCGGTGAGCTGGACGGTAGTGCTGGAGCAGGTCAAACAAGGCAAGATCGACCTGCTGCCGGGAATCATGTCGACCCCGGAACGCCAGACCTATCTCTCATTCACCCGGCCTTACCTCGACTTCCCGATTGTGATCCTCGCCCACGTCGGAGGTGCGCAACCGCGCAAACTCGACGACCTGTACGGCCTGAAAATCGCCGTAGTGGAAAACTACGCACCGCATGAGCTCTTGCGCACTCACCACCCGGATCTGAATCTGGTGGCCATGCCGAATGTCAGCTCAGCCTTGCAGGCCCTGGCCACCGACGAGGTCGACGCGGTGGTCGGCGACCTCGCTTCCAGCGTCTGGAGCCTGCGCCAGCTCAAGCTCGACGGTTTGTACGTCAGCGGCGAAACACCCTATCGCTACCAATTGGCGATGGCCGTGCCCCGCGACAACAAGGTGCTGGTGGGGATTCTCGACAAAGTCCTCGCCGACATGAGCCCGGACGAAATCAGCAGTATTCAGGAACACTGGGTCGGCAACGTCCTCGATCACCGGACATTCTGGTCAGACCTGCTGATCTACGGCCTGCCGGGGCTGTTATTGCTGATCACCATCCTGGCCGTGGTGATCCGCATCAACCGCCGCCTGAGTTCGGAAATCGCCCGTCGAATCGACCTCGAACAGGAGCTGCGCAGCAGCGAATATCACTACCGCGGCCTGGTGGAAAGTCTTTCGGCCATCGCCTGGGAAGCGCGCATGAGCGACTTCACCTACAGCTATGTGTCGCCCCACGCCGAAGACTTGCTCGGCTACCCACAATCCCATTGGCTGATTCCAGGCTTCTGGCACAACATCATTCATCCGGCCGACCTGACCCGCACCCAGAGTTATTGCAAAGAAGCCCTGCGTGAAGGCCGCGACCACATCGTCGATTATCGCGTCATCACCGCCGATGGCCGCTGCCTTTGGGTGCGCGACATCGTCAGCCTGATCGAACATGGCCACGAACCGGTGATGCGCGGCCTGATGATCGATATCAGCGAAATCAAGCGTACCGAAGAAGCGCTGCGGCTGTCCGAGCAGAAGTTTGCTTCGGTGTTCCAGCAATGTCCGGACATCCTGGTCATCGCGCGCCTGTCTGACGGTTGTCTGCTGGAGGTCAACGAAGCGTTTGAAGAGCAGATCGGCCTGAAAGCCGAAGAAGTCATTGGTCAAACCGCCACTGACCTGAATATCTGGGGCATCCCCGGTGTCGGGCCAGGGCTGTTGCAGCGCTTGCAGGCTGGCAGCATCCGCAATCTGGAACTGCCCTTTCGCCGCAACAACGGCCAGTTGTTCACCGGCCTGATTTCCGCCGAGCCATTCGACCTCGACACCACGCCCGCATTGGTGGTCGTGGTGCGCGACATCACCCAGCTCAAGGAAACCCAACAACAGCTGCAAACCTCCGAAGAGAAGTTCGCCAAGGCCTTCCACGCCTCACCGGACGGTTTGTTGCTGTCGCGCCAGAGCGATGGTTTGCTGCTGGAGGTCAACGAAGGTTTCAGCCGCATCACCGGCTTCAACAGTGCGATGTCGGTAGATCGTTCGGCGCTGGACCTGGGGATCTGGGTCAACCTCAACGAACGCAAACAGATGCTCGATCTGTTGCACCGGGATGGTTTCGTCCGCGACTTCACCTGCCATATCCGCCGCAGCGACGGGCAGATTCGCCTCTGCGAAGTCTCCAGCCGTCCGCTGCCGATCGGCGAAGAAGACTGCATGCTGACCATCGCCCGTGACATCACCGAGCGTCATCTGATGCAGGAAAAACTGCAGCAAGCCGCGACCGTATTCGAGAGCACCGCCGAAGGTGTGTTGATCACCGATACTCAGCAGCACATCAGCGCGGTCAACCGTGCCTTTACCGAGATCACCGGCTACAGCGAGAGCGAAGCCCTCGGTCATACACCGCGCTTGCTCGCTTCCGGCCTGCACGACAGCGCTTTTTATGCGGCGATGTGGCACCAGTTGACCGACGAAGGACACTGGCAAGGCGAGATCTCCAATCGGCGCAAGAACGGCGAGCTGTACCCGAGTTGGCTGACCATCAGCGCCGTGCGTAATCGTGACAAATTCATCACCCACTTCGTCGCAGTGTTTGCCGACATTTCCAGCCTCAAACATGCGCAGGCCAAACTCGACTATCAGGCGCACCATGACCCGCTGACCGGCCTGCCCAATCGCACGCTGTTCGAAAGCCGTTTGCTCACTGCACTCAACAATCAGCAGGAAAACGGCGGCCAGGGCGCCGTGCTGTTCCTCGACCTCGATCGCTTCAAACACATCAACGACAGCCTTGGTCACCCGGTCGGCGACCTGCTGCTCAAGGGCATTGCCGTGCGTTTGAAAGAACAGTTGCGCGACATCGACACGGTGGCGCGGCTGGGCGGCGATGAGTTCATCATCCTGCTGCCCGGCCTGCAACAGGCCAGCGACGCCGACAACATCGCTAGCAAACTGCTCAATTGCTTCGGTGCGCCGTTCCAGGCTGGCGAGCATGAGTTTTTCATCAGTGCCAGCATCGGCACCAGCCTCTACCCGCACGATGGCTGTGACGTCGCCACATTGGTAAAAAACGCCGACGCGGCGATGTACCGTTCCAAGGCCAAGGGCCGCAATCGCGTCGAGAGTTACACCCGCGACCTCACTGCCCAAGCGAGCGAACGCGTGGCGCTGGAACACGAACTGCGCCGAGCCATCGAGCGCGATGAATTGTTTCTCTACTACCAACCAAAAATCAGTCTGGAGGATCACCGCCTGGTTGGTGCCGAAGCATTGATTCGCTGGCGCCACCCGACCTTTGGCGACGTACCGCCAGAGCACTTCATTCCGCTGGCCGAAGAAAACGGCATGATCCTGCAGATCGGCGACTGGGTGCTGGAGACCGCGTGCCGGCAGATGTTCGAATGGAATCAGGTCTACGACAGCCTCGGCCCGCTCTCAGTCAACCTCGCCGGCGCGCAGTTGCGCCAGCCCAATCTGCTCGGACGCATCGAACAACTGCTCAACGACAACGGCCTGCAGCCGGATTTACTGCAACTGGAAATTACCGAGAATTTCATCATGAGTCAGGCCGAAGAGGCGCTGGCCGTGCTGCACCAGCTCAAACATCTCGGCGTACAACTGGCGATCGACGACTTCGGCACCGGCTATTCCTCACTCAGTTACCTCAAGCGACTGCCACTCGACATCCTCAAAATCGACCAGTCCTTCGTCCGCGGGCTGCCCGACGACCCCCACGATGCAGCGATTGTCCGAGCCATCATCGCCCTTGGTCGCAGCATGCAATTCACCGTGATTGCCGAGGGCGTAGAGACCCAGGCACAACAACAATTTCTCGCTGCCGAAGGCTGCGAACAGATCCAGGGCTACATCGTCAGCCTGCCACTGCCCCCGGAAGAATTCGCGGCAACGTTTCTGCGTGTAACCGTATCGGATTATTCGGATAGCACAGCCGAGAAACCGTCGCTATAATCCGCGACCTACTGAGGGCCTATAGCTCAGTTGGTTAGAGCAGAGGACTCATAATCCTTTGGTCCACGGTTCAAGTCCGTGTGGGCCCACCAAATTGAAAGCCGCGCTAAATGCGCGGCTTTTTCTTGGGCGATGGATTAGGTATCGATGTCTTGGCGAGCGCAATGTTCGGAAGACTTCCCCGAAGGCTGTAGGCAAGTTCCGAAGCGCGTTTCGAGGAATACAGCCGCAAGGTCTGTAGGAATGTTCCTAACCTATGTTTTCTCCCACTCTCCTGCCTTGTTGACCTTTTCTCCAGACGAGTAATCTCCGGACGCCACCGCTCGTTCAGGATTGTTTTCATGCTGGTGAATACTGCGCCATTGATAAAAGAAGCGGCCGACCAACAAACCTGGATCGATCTTGCGTTACCCGATCTGAGAACGCTATCCAGAGAACTTCGGTCAGCCGCAATAGAAGAAGTAAAAAGGGCTGAAGACACAGAGGGCGCCCTCAAAATCCTCTTCGATCACTTCGGCTTCATCGACGAGTCCGTTTTGGCCGTTACTATTCTCACACCCATTGGAAACGTTGCAGTCATGCGCGACAAACTGGCCCACATCGTTGAGAAACGCCCAGACTCCCGAGAACGCTATGTTCGACATGCCATCGATACGCTCGCGGGACCTTTCGAAGTCTGGAAAGTCCTTTACGATAATGGTGGTTACCGAATGGCATTCATCAATGCCTATGAGGCAAAAAACGACATGCTTGTCGTGGTCGATGTGCGAAACGGGCATGTCCTCTGGAACTTCATGCACGCTCCGGCCAGAGCAATGAACAGACACCGCCAAGGCGAGCTTTTGTACAAGCGGTACATTCTTGAAGACAAAGAAAAGGGCAGCCATTTGGCTGCCCTTGATGTTTGAATCCTGATATTTGCATCCTCAGGAAATGGGATGAAGAGGTCTCACCTTACACCGATGTTGCAGCATCGCCGAGGTACCTACGTCCGCTAATGCCCTGCAAGGCAGCAGATTTCGCGCTCTTGCTGGCATTCTTGATAAATAGGCCAGGCAAGTCAAATCAAATATCCGATGGTTTGTTTCAGCGCAACGATAGCGTCGACGCTTGGGTGAACCGCCCCAACATCACCCGCAACGTGTCGCTCGTAGTGCCTGTAACATGCACAACTCATCGCCCCCCCCCACACACCATGGAACCGCCCCCTTGCCAGACACCCGCCCGCCCGTGCTTGATGAAATCGACCGGCAGCTAATCGCCGCCCTGCAAATCAACGCTCGCGAGAGCGTGGCAATGCTTGCCCGCCAATTGGGCATTGCGCGCACCACAGTGACGTCGCGATTGGCGCGTCTGGAAAAAGCCAAGGTGATCACCGGTTATGGCGTGCGCTTGGGTCAGCGGGTGGTCGATGGCGGCTTGCAGGCCTACGTCGGGATCAAGGTACAGCCGCGTTCCGGCAAAGAGGTGTTGCGTCGGTTAAGTGCGATGGCGCAGGTGCAGCAGCTTTGTGCCGTGAGTGGCGAGTTTGATTATGTGGCGTGGTTGCGTACCGATTCGCCGGAGCAGTTGGATCAACTGCTGGATCAGATTGGCAGCGTGGATGGGGTGGAGAAGACCACCACTTCGATCATTTTGAGTAGCAAGATTGATCGGGGGCAGCCGGTTTAAAGTTTTGATCGAGCTTCTCGGGTGAATTTCAGAGCCTCTTCGCGAGCAGGCTCGCTCCCACATTTTGGTCGGTGTGTATTCGCTGCTCGTCATATTGATCGCTAATCTGGCAAAACGACGACAATTTGCGTCTTATTAACGTGTTCCACGCTCCCTAGAATGGCTGGCATCTTTTCCTATACTCAGACGCGCATCCTGCGTCGGGTCGCCAGCAAGGTCAGCCATGAACAAGAACAATCGCCATCCTGCAGACGGTAAGAAACCAGTTACCATTTTCGGCCCGGACTTTCCGTTCGCGTTCGACGACTGGATCGAACACCCGGCCGGTCTCGGCAGCATTCCTGAGCACAATCACGGCGCTGAAGTGGCGATTGTCGGCGCGGGCATTGCCGGTCTGGTGGCGGCTTACGAGTTGATGAAGCTCGGCCTGAAACCGGTGGTTTATGAGGCGTCGAAGCTTGGCGGTCGTTTGCGCTCGCAAGCGTTCAACGGCACTGACGGCATCGTCGCTGAACTCGGCGGCATGCGTTTCCCAGTGTCTTCCACCGCGTTCTATCACTACGTCGACAAGCTCGGCCTGGAAACCAAACCTTTCCCGAACCCGCTGACGCCAGCCTCCGGCAGCACCGTGATCGATCTGGAAGGCAAAACCCATTACGCACAGAAACTGGCGGATCTTCCTGCATTGTTCCAGGAAGTGGCTGACGCCTGGGCGGATGCGCTGGAGGCCGGTTCGCAGTTCGCCGATATCCAGCAAGCCATCCGCGATCGCGATGTGCCCCGTCTGAAAGAGCTGTGGAATACCTTGGTGCCGCTGTGGGACGACCGCACGTTCTATGACTTCGTCGCCACCTCGGAAGCCTTTGCCAAACTGTCGTTCCATCACCGCGAAGTGTTTGGTCAGGTCGGTTTCGGCACCGGCGGCTGGGACTCGGACTTCCCGAACTCGATGCTGGAAATCTTCCGCGTGGTGATGACCAACTGTGACGATCACCAACACTTGGTGGTCGGCGGCGTTGAGCAAGTGCCGCAAGGCATCTGGCGGCATGTGCCGGAGCGCTGCGTGCACTGGCCGGAGGGCACCAGCCTGAAATCCCTGCACCGTGGTGCGCCGCGTTCCGGCGTGAAGAAAATCGCCCACGCGCCGGATGGCCGTTTCGCGGTCACCGACAACAACGGCGACACCCGCGAATACGCCGCTGTGCTGACCACTTGCCAGAGCTGGCTGCTGACCACGCAGATCGAATGCGACGAAAGCCTGTTCTCGCAGAAGATGTGGATGGCCCTCGACCGCACCCGCTACATGCAGTCGTCGAAAACCTTTGTGATGGTCGACCGGCCGTTCTGGAAGGACAAGGATCCGGAAACCGGCCGCGATTTGATGAGCATGACCCTCACTGATCGCCTGACCCGTGGCACTTACCTGTTCGACAACGGCGACGACAAACCGGGGGTGATCTGCCTGTCGTACTCGTGGATGAGCGATGCGCTGAAGATGCTGCCGCATCCGGTGGAGAAACGCGTGGAGCTGGCGTTGAATGCATTGAAAAAGATCTATCCGAAAGTCGACATCGCCGCGCGGATCATTGGTGATCCGATCACCGTTTCCTGGGAAGCCGATCCTTACTTCCTCGGTGCGTTCAAGGGCGCCCTGCCCGGCCACTATCGTTACAACCAGCGCATGTACGCGCACTTCATGCAGGACGAGATGCCGGCCGAGCAGCGCGGGATTTTCATCGCCGGCGACGACGTTTCCTGGACGCCGGCATGGGTTGAAGGCGCGGTGCAGACCTCGCTCAACGCGGTGTGGGGGATCATGAAGCATTTCGGCGGTTCGACACATAAAGCGAACCCCGGCCCGGGTGATGTGTTCAAAGACATCGGCCCTATCGCCCTGCCCGAGTAAGAGGAATCCCTGATGCGTGTAGCCCTTTACCAATGTCCGCCGCTGCCCCTGGACCCCGCCACCAACCTGCAACGCCTGCATCAAGTGGCGATGGAGGCCAAGGGCGCTGACCTGCTGGTGCTGCCGGAGATGTTCATGACCGGCTACAACATTGGCGCCGAAGCGGTCAGCACATTGGCCGAGGTCTACAACGGTGAATGGGCGCAGCAGATCGGACGAATCGCCAAAGCCGCAGGTTTGGCGATTGTTTACGGCTATCCGGAGCGCACTGCCGACGGGCAGATCTACAACGCCGTGCAGCTGATCGACTCGCACGGCGAGCGCCTGTGCAATTACCGCAAGACGCATCTGTTTGGTGATCTGGATCGCTCGATGTTCAGTCCCGGCGACGATGATTTCCCCATCGTCGAACTCAACGGCTGGAAGCTCGGTTTCCTGATCTGCTACGACCTGGAGTTCCCGGAAAACACCCGACGTCTGGCGCTCGCCGGCGCCGAGCTGATTCTGGTGCCGACGGCGAACATGATCCCATTCGATTTCGTCGCCGACGTCACGGTGCGTTCGCGTGCCTTCGAAAACCAGTGCTACGTGGCTTACGCCAACTATTGCGGCAGCGAAGGCGAGATCCATTATTGCGGGCAAAGCAGCCTCGCCGCGCCGGACGGCAGCCGTATTGCCCAGGCCGGACTCGACGAAGCGCTGATCATCGGCGAACTGGATCGACAGTTGATGCTCGACTCGCGCGCGGCCAATCGCTACCTCAGCGATCGCCGCCCCGAGCTTTACGGCGCGCTCAACCAGCGTTAATCCGCTAGCATTGGCACTTCACTGTTCTGGAAGTGCCCATGCCTGCGCTGACTCACCCCCGCCCCCACACTGAAACCCTGGCCAACGGCTTGCGTGTGACCCTGCGTCATGTGCCCGGTCTGAAGCGCAGCGCCGCCGCGTTGCGCGTAGCTGCAGGTAGCCATGACGTGCCATTGGCGTGGCCGGGGCTGGCGCATTTTCTCGAGCATTTGTTGTTTCTCGGCACTGAGCGTTTTCCTGCGGGCGAAGGGCTGATGGCCTATGTGCAAGGTCACGGTGGCCAAGTGAATGCCAGCACCCGCGAACGTACTACAGATTTTTTCTTTGAGTTGCCAACACGTTCGTTCAGCGCTGGGCTGGAACATCTGTCAGACATGCTCGCCAAGCCGCGTATGAATCTGCACGATCAGTTGCGGGAACGCGAAGTGTTGCAGGCGGAATTTGTCGCTTGGTCGCAGGATCCTGCAGCGCAGCAGCAGTTTGCCTTGTACGAAGGTTTACCGGCAGAGCATCCGCTGCGCGGATTTCATGCGGGTAACCGGGAAAGCCTGAGCGTGGAAGATCCGGCGTTTCAGCAGGCGTTGAAAGATTTCCACCAACAGTTTTATCAGACCGGGCAAATGACCTTGAGTCTGACGGGCCCGCAAAGTCTTGAAGAACTCAAAGCGCTGGCTGAGTCATTCGCGTCCAAGTTGCCGGTTGGGGATAAAGTTGCGCAGGCCGCGCCCCTGCCGCTGGCGGTGAAAAGTTATCAACAGGTCGCTGAGAGACGCGGCAATCTGTTATTCGCGCTTGATGCTTTGCCTGAGTCATCTGTCGAAGCTTTGGCGTTTCTCTGCCATTGGCTAAGCAGCGCCAAGCCCGGCGGACTGCTGGCGTATTTGCAGCAACAACAACTGGCGGATGGGTTGAAAGCCACGCCGGTTTATCAGTTTGCCGGGCAAGCGTTGTTGCATCTGGAACTCACCGCCCCCTCCGAGCCGTTAAACGCCATTCGCGAACAACTGCTGGATTGGCTGAGCTTCTTTGCTCAGCAGGATTGGACACCATTGCGCAAAGAATACGCGGCCTTGCTTCAGCGGCATCAGCAAGTCAGCGGCGCACTGCAACTGGCGCGACTCGACAGCGAACAGCTGGATAATGGCCTGTCCGAGGCGGGCGTAGCAGCCCTCACGCAGATCCTCCGTGAAATCGGCACTGTGGATAACTTCGCCAACCAATGGCACCTGCCCGCCGCCAATCCTTTTCTGCGAACCGGCGAACCGTTGGCCAACGCCGGACTGATTCGCGGCCAGACCAGCGCCCACCGTGGCCTGCGCACGTTTGCTCAGGATCGCTCGCGCGGCCGGCGCGAACGCTCACCGATGCAGTTCAGCCAGGCGTTGCCGGACGGCGGCGATGAAGGCGCGATTTATCTACGCTGGCAGGTGGAGGCCGCCGCCAGCGCAGATCTGCAATCGCGGTTGCAGCGTAGTCTCTGGCAAACGCAGCAGGACGCGCGCGAGGCCGGCGTTGACTTGTCTTTCAGCGCCACGGGCAATCAATGGCTATTGAAACTGACCGGCCTGCAGGAGCCAATGCCCAGCGTCCTTGAGCACGCGCTGAAATGTCTTACGCAAGTTGAGGCGGATTCGCCGCTTACTGCGCCTAAAACGCCGCTGATCCCCATTCGCCAATTGCTTGAAGTGCTGCCGGAACGGGTTCTGCAATTCGCCAAAACCGGTGACGATGCCAAACAGCTGTGGACAACTTCGCGCTGGGACGGACTCGCTCTGGGTCTGAACCAACAAACGCAATCTGCCATGGGCCTGGCGCTGAGCCGTATTCCCGGCATTCCGGACAATCAGTTGCCCGCGCCGACGGCGCTCACCGCGCAAAAACAGTGGCGCCACATCGACACCGCCTCCAGCGAACATGCCTTGCTGCTGTTCTGCCCAACCGCCAGCGGCGACATTGCCGACGAAGCCGCATGGCGCCTGCTCGCGCAGCTTTGCCAGATGCCGTTCTATCAGCGCCTGCGAGTCGAATTGCAATTGGGCTACGCGGTGTTCAGTGCCCTTCGCCAGGTTCAGGGACAAACCGGCCTTTTATTTGGCGTGCAATCGCCAAGTGCCAAACCCGCGGAGTTGCTCGAGCACATTCAACAGTTCCTCAAAGGCGTTCCCGCCTTGATCGAACAGCTTGATGACGCCAGTCTCGACCGGCACCGGCAAAACCTCGCCAATCAATTCGATGCTGCCACCCTGGCGGACAAAGACGCCGCTGAACTGTTGTGGCAGGCCAGACTCGCCGGCCACTCGTCGGATTATCTTGAGCAACTGATAGCCGCCATCGGCCAACTGAATCGCCAAACACTGCTCAACGCAGCGCAGCGCTTGATCGACGCAGAGAGCGGCTGGCTCAGCCTCGCCAGCGATCCAGCGCCCGAAACCCCGTGGTGAGCGGCAAATTGATCATTACCGAGGCTGCAAGGAGCTTTCTCAAAGATTCATGGGCATTTACCCGGAAATTTTGAGTAACATAGCAGCCTAACTATTTGGAACATCTATGCACTGCCGTGGACTATAACTATGGACAGCGCTATCCCACCAACCCTGAAGGAGACACCCATGTCCTGGACAAAACCAGCTTACACCGACCTGCGTATCGGCTTCGAAGTCACCATGTACTTCGCCAGCCGCTGAGTTCTGCTTACGTAGAATTGCAGTGCAACGCCTCGGCTCGCCGGGGCGTTTTATTTTCCGCGTTGAAATGATGGAGTGTTCATGTTCGTCCAGATTCTGGGTTCGGCCGCTGGCGGCGGTTTTCCGCAGTGGAACTGCAACTGCGTCAACTGCGCGGGTTTTCGCGACGGCAGCCTGAATGCCAAGGCCCGTACCCAATCGTCCATCGCGATTTCCGATGACGGCGTGAACTGGGTGCTGTGCAACGCCTCGCCGGACATCCGCGCGCAGCTGCAAAGCTTCGCCCCGATGCAACCGGGCCGCGCCCTGCGTGACACCGGCATCAGCGCGATCATCCTGATGGACAGCCAGATCGACCACACCACCGGTCTGCTCAGCCTGCGCGAAGGTTGCCCGCATCAGGTCTGGTGCACGGACATGGTTCATGAAGACCTCAGCACCGGTTTTCCGCTGTTCAAGATGCTCACGCACTGGAACGGCGGGCTTGACTGGAGCCGCATCGAACTCGACCAGAGTTTCACCGTGGCCGCGTGCCCGAACCTGCGTTTCACTCCGCTGCCGCTGCGCAGCGCCGCGCCACCGTACTCGCCGCACCGTTTCGATCCGCACCCAGGTGACAACATTGGCTTGATCGTTGAAGACCTGAAGACCGGCGGCAAACTGTTCTACGCGCCGGGTCTGGGCAAGGTCGATGCGCCGTTGCTGGAAATCATGGCCGGCAGCGATTGCCTGTTGGTCGACGGCACGATGTGGGATGACGATGAGATGCAGCGTCGTGGCGTCGGCACTCGCACCGGTCGCGAGATGGGCCATCTGGCACAGAACGGATCTGGCGGCATGCTGGAAGTGCTGGAGCAGTTGCCTGAGCAGCGCAAAGTGCTTATCCACATCAACAACACCAACCCGATTCTCGATGAGGATTCGCCGGAGCGTGCGGAGTTGGCGCGGCGTAATGTTGAAGTGGCGTTCGATGGCATGAGTATTGTGCTGTAAGCATTTGAGAACGCTGCGCGGTCTATCGCGAGCAGGCTCACTCCTACATTGGAATGCGATCACCTGTAGGAGTGAGCCTGCTCGCGATAAGGCCGGCACAGACACCAGATATTTCTAGGGTTGTTCCCCGGAGAACCGCAATGACCGACTCCCCGCTGTCCCCCACCGAATTCGAAGCGGCCCTGCGTGCCAAAGGCGCCTACTACCACATCCACCACCCGTATCACGTGGCGATGTACCAAGGCCGCGCCACGCGCGAGCAGATTCAGGGCTGGGTCGCCAACCGCTTTTACTATCAGGTGAACATCCCCCTGAAAGACGCGGCGATCCTCGCCAATTGCCCGGATCGGGAAATCCGCCGCGAATGGATTCAGCGCCTGCTCGACCACGACGGCGCCCCCGGCGAAGACGGCGGTATCGAAGCCTGGCTGCGTCTCGGTCAAGCGGTCGGTCTCGACCCGGATCAACTGCGCTCCCAGGAACTGGTGCTGCCCGGCGTGCGTTTCGCCGTCGACGCCTACGTCAACTTCGCCCGCCGCGCCAGTTGGCAGGAAGCCGCCAGCAGTTCGCTGACCGAGCTGTTCGCGCCGCAGATCCACCAGTCGCGCCTCGACAGCTGGCCGCAGCATTACCCGTGGATCGATCCGGCCGGTTACGAATACTTCCGCACCCGCCTCGGTCAGGCGCGGCGTGATGTCGAGCATGGTCTGGCGATCACGCTGGAGCACTACAAGACTCGCGAAGGTCAGGAGCGCATGCTGGAAATTCTCCAGTTCAAACTGGACATTCTTTGGAGCATGCTCGATGCCATGAGCATGGCCTACGAACTGAACCGCCCGCCGTACCACAGCGTGACCGAACAACGGGTCTGGCATAAAGGAATCACCTTATGAGTTTCGACCGCAGCAAAGTCCCGAGCTGGCGCCCTGGCTACCGCTTCCAGTACGAACCGGCGCAGAAAGGTCACGTGCTGCTCTATCCGGAAGGCATGATCAAGCTCAATGAAACCGCTGCGTTGATCGGCGGCTTGATTGACGGCGAACGCGATGTGGCGGCGATCATCGCCCAACTCGACGAGCAGTTCCCCGGCGTGCCCGAGCTCGGTGACGACATCGAGCAATTCATGGAGGTTGCCCGTGCACAGCACTGGATCGAACTTGCCTGATCTGCCGCCCAAGCCTGAAATCGGCCTGCCGCTGTGGCTGCTCGCCGAGCTGACGTATCGCTGCCCGCTGCAATGCCCGTACTGCTCCAATCCACTGGATTTCGCCGAGCAGGGCAAAGAGCTGAGCACCGAGCAGTGGATCAAAGTCTTTCGCGAAGCGCGGGAGATGGGCGCGGCGCAACTGGGCTTTTCCGGTGGTGAGCCGCTGGTGCGTCAGGATCTCGCCGAGCTGATTCATGAAGCGCGGCAGTTGGGTTTTTACACCAACCTGATCACTTCCGGCATCGGCCTGACTGAGCAAAAAATCAGCGACTTCAAGAAGGCTGGTCTCGATCACATCCAGATCAGTTTCCAGGCCAGCGACGAGCAAGTGAACAACCTGCTCGCCGGTTCGAAAAAGGCTTTCGCGCAGAAGCTGGAAATGGCCCGCGCGGTGAAGGCCCACGGTTATCCGATGGTGCTGAACTTCGTCACCCATCGGCACAACATCGACAAGATCGACCGCATCATCGAACTGTGCATTGCGCTTGAGGCCGACTTTGTTGAACTCGCCACTTGCCAGTTTTACGGTTGGGCGCAGCTCAATCGTGTCGGCCTGCTGCCGACCAAAGAGCAATTGGTGCGCGCCGAACGCATCACCAATGAATATCGAGCGAAGCTGGAAGCCGAAGGGCATCCGTGCAAGCTGATTTTCGTCACCCCGGATTACTACGAAGAACGCCCGAAAGCCTGCATGAACGGCTGGGGCAGCATCTTTCTGACGGTCACTCCGGACGGCACCGCCCTGCCCTGCCATGGCGCCCGACAGATGCCGGTACAATTTCCCAATGTGCGCGATCACAGCATGCAGCACATCTGGTACGACTCGTTTGGCTTCAACCGCTTTCGCGGTTACGACTGGATGCCCGAGCCGTGCCGCTCCTGCGACGAGAAAGAAAAAGACTTCGGCGGCTGCCGCTGCCAGGCATTCATGCTCACCGGTGATGCGAGCAACGCTGACCCTGTGTGCAGCAAATCCGAACATCACGGCGTGATCCTCAAGGCCCGCGAAGAAGCCGAGACCGCCACCCAAACCATCGAACAACTGGCCTTCCGCAATGAACGAAACTCGCGCCTCATCGCCAAGGGCTGAGCCTTTCAGCGCTTCGCAAGCCGTCGCTGCCGGCATGGACTTCGCCGAACTTCAGCTCGGCGTCAACGGGTTGTTCTGGAATGAATATCGCCCGGAAGATGCCGCGTGCCGGATCTGGCACTGGCGCGACGGCGTGGCGAAATGTCTGACGCCGAACGGCTTCAGTGTCCGCAGTCGCGTGTACGAATATGGCGGTGGCGCGTTTTGTCTGACGCCGGATGGGGTGGTTTTCGTCGCGGAGGCGGATCAGCAGCTGTATCGGCAGACGCTGGATGGAGCACCTGAGGCGCTGACGTCGGGCGAGTGTCGGTTTGGCGATCTGCATTTTGCGTTCGGCCAAGTGCTGGCGGTCGAAGAACAGCAAGATCAGCATCGGCTCGTAGCAATCGATCTGGCTGACGGGACGCGGCATTCATTGGCTGAAGGCGCGGATTTTTATGCGGCGCCAATCCTTAGTGTGGATGGCCAGCGTTTAGCGTGGATCGAGTGGAGTCGCCCGCATCAGCCATGGACGTCGACTCGGTTGATGGTGGCTGAGCGATTGACTGACGGGGCATTTGGTTCGCCGCGATGCGTTGCCGGCGCCGAGTTTGAAGAGTCCATCCAACAACCGCGATTCGATGCCGAAAATCGCCTGTATTGCCTGACCGATCGTGGTGGATTCTGGCAGCCGTGGGCTGAGACTTCCGACGGTTTGGAACCATTGCCTGCTGCACAAGCCGATCACGCGCCAGCACCGTGGCAACTGGGCGGCTGCACTTGGCTGCCTGTTGATAATTCGTATTTGGCGAGCTGGAGCGAAGGTGGTTTTGGCCGCCTGACGCTCGGTGACGAAGATTTCACGGGTGACTACAGCCGCTTCCGTCATCTCGCTGTGGATGAGCGACTTATCTACTGCATCGCCGCCTCACCGATCAGTCCTTCGGCGGTCATCGCCATTGATCGAACCACGCGAGAAGTGAACGTGCTGGTGGGTGGCGTGGCGCCCTTGCCTGCTGAACGCATCAGTCGTCCGCAAACACTGCGCTACCCAAGTGGTTCAGGCCAAGCTCACGGGTTCTTTTATCCAGCCATGAGCGGCGAGGCAAAACCGCCGCTGGTGGTGTTCATCCACGGTGGCCCGACATCGGCCTGCTACCCGATGCTTGATCCGCGCATTCAGTACTGGACGCAACGTGGCTTCGCCGTTGCTGATCTCAACTATCGCGGCAGCAGTGGATATGGCCGGGAATATCGCCAGGCCTTGTACCTGAGCTGGGGTGAGGTGGATGTCGAGGATGCTTGCGCGGTGGTGAGTTATCTGGCCGAGCAGGGTTTGATCGACGGTGATCGCGCGTTCATTCGGGGCGGCAGCGCGGGCGGTTACACAACGTTGTGTGCGCTGGCGTTCAAGCAGGTCTTCCGCGCCGGCGCCAGCCTTTACGGTGTCAGTGACCCGGTAGCGTTGGCTCGGGCGACGCACAAGTTCGAGGGGGATTATCTGGACTGGCTGATCGGCGATCCCGAACAGGACGCCGAACGCTACGCTGCCCGCACGCCGTTACTGCACGCGAGCAACATCCGCGTGCCGGTGATTTTCTTTCAGGGTGAACTGGACGCTGTGGTGGTCCCGCAACAGACCCGCGACATGGTCACGGCCCTGGAGCAGAACGGCATCCCGGTCGAAGCCCATTACTACCCCGACGAACGCCACGGCTTCCGCCGTGCGGCCAATCAGGCGCATGCGCTGGAGCAGGAGTGGAAGTTCTATCGGCGGGTGATGGGATTTACAGACTGAAACCCTCTCCCTGTAGGAGCTGCGGCACGCTGCGATCTTTTGATCCTGATCCTCGAATTAAAATCAAAAGATCGCAGCGTGCCGCAGCTCCTACAGGTTTATGCCGCTGACTCAGCGCTTGGCGATGATGTACACCGCATGCACGATCCCCGGAATATACCCGCACAACGTCAGCAGAATGTTCAACCAGAACGCCCCGCCAAACCCGACCTGCAGAAACACACCCAGTGGTGGCAACAGAATAGCGATGATGATGCGAATGAAATCCATGGGGCAGCTCCTGTATGGGGGTTGGCTCACTTGAGCCATACAAGCTAATCGACCTGCGCCGTTCGTCAGGGTTCAGTGCAACTGCCATTTGATCGCCACCACCTCAAAAAAAACGCCCCACGCCAAAAGAATCAGGCGTGGGGCGTGCGTTATACCGCGAGACGGTTCTGGAAATCAGGTAGGAAACTTCAGTTCAGACGGCAATCCCCTTGCGGCATTGCAGTTGTGCGGTGCGCACTCGCGAGAAGGCGCGGCCCAGGCGCAGGAGCATTTCGTCGATGTTGCTTTTGCTGACGGTGAGTGCCGGGGTGAAGCGCAGGCAGTTGGCTCGCGGGGCGTTGAGCAGCAGGCCTTCGTGGAGGGCGGCGTGGACCACGGCTTCGGCGGAATCGTCTGACAGGGTCAGTCCGTAGAACAGGCCTTGGCCGCGCAGTTCGCCGTGGTCGTAGCGGTGCGCCAATCGAGCCAGACCCTCGCGCAGGTGCTGACCGTTGTCGTTGACCTGCTGGAGAAAGCTGCGGTCGTGCACGCTGTCGAGCACCACCAGACCGGCGGCTGTCATCAGTGCGTTGCCGTGATGCGTACCACCGAGTTCGCCCGGCTCGAAACAGCAGGCCTTGCCCCGCGCCAGCAGCGCTGCCAAGGGCACGCCGCCGCCAAGCCCTTTACCGAGCACGACGATATCGGCGCGCACGCCGTAGGATTGTTCGGCGAGCAAGGATCCGCAGCGGCCGATGCCCGTTTGCACTTCGTCGAGGATCAGCAGAATGCCCAGTTCTCGGCACAGCCGCTCGACACCTTTGAGGTAATGTTCGGTGGCCGGCACAACCCCGGCATCACTCTGGATCGGTTCAAGCATGATTGCCACGGTTTGCGCATCGACCGCCGCATGCAGCGCCGGCAAGTCGTTGAATGGCACCAGATCGAAACCTGGCAACAGCGGCGCGAAACGGTTGTGCAGGTTGCAACTGTCCGAGGCAGAAATCGTCGCGAGACTACGGCCATGACACCCCTGCTTCGCGACAATAATCCGCGAGGCGCCGCCGCGATGCAGTTGGCCCCATTTGCGCGCCAGTTTGATTGCCGCTTCACAGGCTTCGCTGCCGCTGTTGAGCAAGTACGCCTGATCGCTGGAAGTGGCGGCGCACAGACGCTCGGCGAGGTTGAGCATGCCGCGATTATGCAGATTGAAACCGGGGTTGATCAGTGCTTGCGCCTGACTGCTGATGGCTTTGACCAACGCCGAGGGGCTGTGGCCAAGGCTATTGGCGCCACCGGCCTGGGAAAAGTCGAGATAAGCGCGGTCATTACTGTCCCACAACCACGATCCCTGCCCCCGGACGAACACCTGTTGCGGTCGTTCGACGCTGGGCATCAGGCGCTCGGCGCTGAGATTTTCGCTGTGGTCAGAAGGATTGGCCTCGAAAGCGAGGTCATCAAGACTCGGCATCTGGCGCCGCAAACTGAACAGATTCATTGAAAAACACCTCGTTTGAGGTGTTTTGAACTGCCTATGTAAACACTATCAAAGCGAACGCTATTCATCGCGCTTTCTGGCCCTGTAAGCCTTGTGAATGCGGTTAGACTAGGCTCACTGACGCCTTCGGGCCATTTCGATTTCCCAGCATTTTCGATAAGCATTACTTATGGATTTCAAACAACTGCGTTATTTCGTCGCGGTCTACGAAGAAGGCCATGTCGGCCGTGCCGCTGAACGCCTGTCGATCTCGCAACCGGCGCTGTCGCAGCAGATTCGCCAGCTCGAACAGAATCTTGACGTCACCCTGTTCGAGCGCAGCAGCAAACGCCTGCTGCCCACCCTCGCCGCGCATACTTTGTACAACCACGCACTGCCGCTGCTTGACGGTCTGCAACGGGCGCGCGAGGCATTGGGCAACTTCAAGGGCCAGGCCTTGCGCACGCTGGCGATTGGCGTGCTGCAGACGGTGCACACCAGTCTGGTGCCGCAAATGCTCGAGCGGGTGCGCAAGGCGCAGCCGCATCTGGTGGTGCAGATTTACGAATTGACCGGGCTTGAGATCGAACGACGTCTGCTCAACGGCTCCCTGGATATCGGCATCAGTTATCTCCCGCCGCGCCAACCGGGCTTGCACGGCGTGATGCTCTACGAAGACGAACTGACACTGGTGATCCCGGCGGATCATCCGCTGCGCGAATTCAAGAAAGTCTCGATGCGCCAGGCCGCTGAATTGCCGATGTTGCTATTGGGCGAAGAGTTTCAGATCCGCCAGATCTGGCAGGCACAACTCACTGCCCTCGGGCGACGTCCGCAGGTGCAGGCCGAGCTGAATAATATGGTGGGGATTCTCGACAGTCTGCCGCACACCAAACTGGCGACGGTGCTGCCGGGTCGTTCGCAGAAGGAATACGACGATCAGGACCTGTTGTGGAAACCGCTGAGCGAACCACGGGTGCCACTGAAGGTTGGTTTGGTCTGTCGTGATGTACAGCGCCAGCAAGCACCTTTGGCGCTGTTGCAGACATTGCTGGAGGAAGTGATACAGCGCGAAGTGAGGCCTGAGCAGGAACCTCTGGCCTGATCACTTTTCTGCGGGCAAAAGAAAACCCCGCCGAAGCGGGGCTTTGCAGACTGTTTCCCTGACATCCATTTCACTCCGCCACCCTGGCAGAATCCTACGTGTCCGTGTTGTTGCTTTGCGCTTCCTGCGCGACGTCCATGAAATGTAGATTAGCCGTGGATCCAATCTACGCATATGGGAGAACAGCAGCACGTCATGTAAGAGAATGCTTACATGACGCTATCGCATCAGAATTGCGCTGCATCCAACAGGAACAACGACTCGCTACCGGCCTTCACTGAGGCGCTCAACGAGTGGATGCGCGGCAGCAGACGGGCGAAGTAGAAGCGCGCAGTGCCAAGCTTGCTGGCGTAGAAATCGTCCTGCGTTTCTTTGCCCAGCGAAGCCTTGGCCATCAGTGCCCACATGTAGGCGTACGCCGTGTAACCGAACGCTTGCAAATATTCGACCGAAGCCGCGCCGATTTCGTTCGGATTGTTTTTCGCCCGATCCAGCAACCACGACGTCAGTTCGTCGAGGGTGTCGACAGCGTCGTTCAACGGTCTGGTGAATTCGCCCAGATCGGCGCTGGCCGTTGCGGTGAAATGACGGATCTCGTCAGCAAACAACTTGTAGAACGCGCCGCCGCTGCCGACGATCTTGCGACCAACCAGGTCCAGCGCCTGAATGCCGTTGGTGCCTTCGTAGATCTGGGTGATGCGCACGTCACGCACCAGTTGCTCCTGCCCCCACTCGCGGATGTAACCGTGGCCGCCGAAAATCTGCTGGCCGTGCACGGTGGTTTCCAGACCCAGATCGGTAAGGAATGCCTTGGCCACTGGCGTCAGCAGAGCGACCAGATCCTCGGCTCGCTTACGCGTTGTAGCGTCTTCACTGAACTTGGCGGTGTCGAGTTGCATCGCCACGTAGGTGGAGAACGCACGGCCGCCCTCGTTCGAGGCTTTCATGGTCAGCAGCATGCGACGCACGTCCGGGTGGACGATGATCGGGTCAGCGACTTTGTCTTTGTTCTGCGCGCCGGTTGGCGAACGGCTTTGCAGACGGTCGCGGGCGTATTCAACCGCGTTCTGGTACGAACGCTCACCAGTCGCCAGGCCTTGGATACCAACGCCCAGCCGCTCGTAGTTCATCATGGTGAACATCGCGGCCAGGCCTTTGTTTGGCTCGCCGACCAGATAACCGACAGCTTCGTCGAAGTTCATCACGCAGGTCGCGGACGCCTGGATGCCCATTTTATGTTCGATCGAACCGCAGTTCGCCGGGTTGCGTGCGCCCAGGCTGCCGTCGGCATTGACCATGAACTTCGGCACCAGGAACAGCGAAATGCCTTTCGGGCCCGCCGGGGCATCTGGCAGTTTGGCCAGCACCAGGTGAATGATGTTTTCGGTGAGGTCGTGTTCGCCACCGGTGATGAATATCTTGGTACCGCTGACCTTGTAGGAACCGTCGGCCTGAGGCTCGGCCTTGGTGCGAATAATCCCCAGGTCGGTGCCGGCGTGCGGCTCGGTCAGGCACATCGAACCGGCCCAGACGCCGGCATACATGTTCGGCAGGTAGGCGGCTTTCAGCTCTTCGCTGGCGTGGGCGTTGATCGACAGGCAGGCGCCAGCGGTCAGCATCGGGTACAGACCGAAGGACAGGCTGGCGGAGTTGACCATTTCTTCAACTTGGGCCGAGACGGCTTTGGGCATGCCCATGCCGCCGTATTGCGGATCGCCACCGACGCCAACCCAACCGCCTTCAGCGTAAGTCTGATAAGCCTGTGGGAAACCGGCCGGGGTGGTGACGGCACCGTCGGCCCAGTGGCAGCCTTCTTCGTCAGCGGCACGGCTCAGTGGCGCGATGCTTTTGCTGGTGACCTTGCCGGCCTCTTCGAGAATGGCTTCAACGGTTTCGGCGTCGACGGTCTCGGCCAGCGCCGGCAGTTCGGCCCAGAGTTTGGCGACTTCGAACACTTCATTGAGGACGAAGCGCATATCGCGCAGCGGCGCTTTGTAGTCAGCCATGGCAAACCTCGCAAGATCTAAACAGGTGATTCGTGGAATGGTGTTTTCGTTGAGCCGGAGTGTACCTCAACAACTTTTGCGACACATAGGGTCAACCGGTGACTGATTTGTTATTTTTAGTCATAACAAAAAAGATCGCAGCCTTCGGCAGCTCCTACAGAGAAATTAGATCCCGTGTAGGAGCTGCCGAAGGCTCGGGCCGCGATTGGACGATCTTTTGATCTTCCTTAAAGCGCAAACTCCTCCGCCGGCAACTTCATCAAACAATCACTCCCCGCCTCGATCGCCGCTCGATGCGCCGCCGTACGCGGCAACAATCGCTTGAAGTAAAACTCGCTCGTCGCCAATTTGCCCCGCAGGTAATCCGCCTCACCCTCGCCCGCTTCCAGTTGCGCCTGCGCCACCAACGCCATGCGCAACCACAGATAACCGAGAATGATGTAACCGCTGTACATCAGGTAATCCACCGACGCCGCGCCCACTTCATCCGGATTCTTCATCGCCGCCATGCCGACCTTCATGGTCAGGTCGCCCCACTGCTGGTTCAACTGATTGAGTTGCGCAACGAAACTGCCCAGTTGCGGATGTTCGGCGTTGGCTGCGCAGAATTTGTGGACGATTTTGGTGAAGCCACGCAGCAACTTACCCTGACTGCCCAGCACCTTACGTCCGAGCAGATCCAGCGCCTGAATGCCATTGGTGCCTTCGTAGATCGGTGCAATCCGACAGTCGCGAACCAACTGCTCCATGCCCCACTCGCGAATAAAACCGTGGCCACCAAACACCTGCATGCCGTGGTTGGTCACTTCCAGCCCGGTGTCGGTCATGAACGCCTTGCAGATCGGCGTGAGGAACGCCAACAGGTCTTCCGCCTCCTGCCGTGCCTCGGCGTCGCTGCTCAGATGCGCGACATCGAGCAACTGCGCGGTGAAGTAGGTCAGCGCGCGGTTGCCTTCGTTGAAAGCTTTCATGGTCAGCAACATGCGCCGCACGTCCGGGTGGACGATGATCGGGTCGGCCGCTTTTTCCGGGGCTTTGGCGCCAGTCAGTGAGCGCATCTGCAAGCGGTCGTTGGCGTATTTGATCGCGCCCTGAAAGCTTGCCTCGCCCAGACACAACCCCTGCATGCCGGTGCCGAGCCGCGCGTGGTTCATCATGGTGAACATGCAGTTCAGGCCCTTGTTCGGTTCGCCGATCAGGTAGCCCTTGGCGCCGTCGAAGTTGAGCACGCAAGTGGCCGACGCTTTGATGCCCATCTTGTGCTCGATCGAACCGCAAGACACGCCGTTGCGCTCGCCTGCTTCGCCCGCCGCATCTGGCAAGAACTTCGGCACGATAAACAGCGAAATCCCTTTGGTCCCTGCCGGCGCGTCCGGCAGTTTCGCCAACACCAGATGGATGATGTTGTCGCTCATGTCGTGCTCGCCGGCGGAGATGAAAATCTTGCTGCCGGTGACCGCATAACTGCCGTCAGCCTGAGGTACGGCGCGGGTCTTGATGATGCCCAGGTCGGTACCGCAATGGGCTTCGGTCAGGCACATGGTGCCGGTCCATTGGCCGGCGGTGAGTTTGCTCAGGTAAGTTTCTTTTTGCTCGGCAGTGCCGTGGGCATGGATTGCCGACATCGCGCCGTGGGTCAGGCCCGGGTACATGCCCCAGGAGGTATTGCTGGAGCCGACCATTTCGCTGATCACCAATCCCAGCGAACTCGGCAAGCCCTGGCCGCCGTAAACCGGATCTGCTGCCAGACCGTGCCAGCCGCCCTCGACGTATTGTGCGAAGGCTTGCTTGAAGCCTGTAGGCGTTGTCACCACACCGTTGTCGAAATGGCAGCCCTCTTCGTCACCGCTGCGATTGAGCGGCGCGAGGACGTTCTCGCAGAACTTCGCACCCTCTTCGAGAATCGCGTTGATCATGTCCGGGCTGGCGTCGTGCGCGCCGAGGGCAGCGTAATTGGCGTGGAAGTCGAAGACGTGGTCGATCAGAAAGCGCATGTCGCGCAGGGGAGCTTTGTACTCAGGCATGGTGGCTTCTCCGTCAGCAGATTTCTCCAACCTACTGCTGGCCACCACGCCCCACAATCACTGTGCAGACGCTGAATGCGCCGTCATCACTCAACCTGCGGCCGTGTCCATGCGCACCGCGCCGCGGCGGTTTTGTCCGTATGCCACCACGCAGTTACGCCCCGCGCCCTTAGCGGCGTAAAGCGCCTCGTCGGCGGACTTCAGCACTTGCTCCGGATTGCGCTGTTCCACTCGTTCGGCGACGCCGATGCTCACCGTCACCGATACGCTGGAGGCACCCGAGCCGGCGCGGCGCTGACGACCTTGCTGATCATCCTGCGGACGGTTTTCCTGATTGCGCAATTGAATGCTGTAGGAAGCAACCGACTCGCGGATCACTTCCAGATGCGGCATGCACTCTTCAAGGGTTTTGCCTGCAAACACCAAGGCGAATTCCTCACCACCATAGCGATACGCCCTACCGCCACCGCTGATTTTCGACAGTTTGCTGGCGACCAGACGCAGCACCTGGTCACCGACATCGTGGCCATGGGTGTCGTTGAATTTCTTGAAGTGATCGACGTCACTCATCGCCAACACGTAGTTACGACCGAGGCGTTGCATGCGTTCGTTAAGTGCGCGGCGGCCCGGCAGACCGGTGAGTTCGTCGCGGAAGGCCATTTGATATGCCTCATGCGCAACTGCTGCGGCAATCATCAGCATCACCTGGCTGCACATGATGTTCAGGGTGAACGGCAGGATGAAGGTTTTCGGCAGCATCCAGAACACGCCGAGCAAGCCGACCAGTTGCGCCGCGTGCAGTGGACGCGGGTTACGCCAGTACTGCCAGGCCAGCAACAGGAAAGCCGAAATGAACACTGGATACGAGAGCTGGATCAGGCTCATCCACGCGCCGTGCAGTGCTGGCCAGCGAATCTCCGACAGCCAGATCAGCAAAGCCTGGGGATAACTTTGCTCAAGGCCCAACGCGACGCTGCCGAATGCCAGTAAAACGGCAAACCGCGCCACCATGTCCTGAAACAGATGCGTGCGCTCCTGCCACGCGGCGAACAAGCCGAATAACAACGGCAGCAATAAACAGACGAGGTGGAAGACCACCGCAGCGTCTTCGCGCACCTTGCCGTTGTCACGGTAATAATCGGTCTGGGTATCGAGAAGAAAGTAGGCGATGTACACCGTGAGCATCAGAAACAGTTCACGCTGACGGCGGTAAACCGCGCAATAAGCACCACCCAACAACAGCACCAACGTCGGCAACACATTGAACAGCGAAGTGAAGAACACGTTGAGGTCTTTGACGTACGCAGCCGCCAACCCCGCGAGTAATAAAAGCAGTGAAGGTAGGAAATGACTGAAACGTACAGCGGAAGAACGCGGCAAGGGTAAAGCTCCGACCCGTCATGGCAAAGAGATGGCATTGTGCCTGCAAAGTGCAGCCAAGCCCACACAATGTGATCCAGATCACACACTGTCTCTTTAACGGCCGGAAGCCCGACTATCTGAGCGATTCGCCAACAAAAAAACCGCTGCCCCCTAACGGGAGCAGCGGTTTTCATAAGACAGCGCTAGAGCTTAGTAACCCAGCGCGAAGTCTTCTTCTTTCATGTCCATCAGGTTGTTGGCGCCCGACAGCATGGTGGCCACGTGCGTACGGGTACGCGGCAGGATGCGCTGGAAGTAGAAGCGCGCAGTTTGCAGCTTGGCGGTATAGAACGCTGCGTCTCCAGTGCCTTCTGCCAGCTTCTCGGCAGCCAGACGCGCCATGTCGGCCCAGAAGTAAGCCAGGCAGGCATAACCGGAGTACATCAGGTAATCCACGGAGGCCGCGCCGACTTCTTCGCGATCTTTCATGGCAGCCATACCGACCTTCATGGTCAGCTCGCCCCACTCTTTGTTGATGGCTGCCAGCGGTGCGACGAACTCTGCAACGGCTTCGTTGCCTTCGTTGTTCTGGCAGAACTTGTGGACGATCTTGGTGAAACCTTTCAGAGCTTCGCCTTGAGTCATCAGCACTTTACGGCCGAGCAGGTCGAGCGCCTGAATACCGGTGGTGCCTTCGTACAGCATCGAAATGCGGCTGTCGCGAACGTTCTGCTCCATGCCCCACTCGGCGATGAAGCCGTGGCCGCCGTAGATCTGCACGCCGTGGTTGGCGGATTCGAAACCGACTTCGGTCATGAACGCCTTGGCGATCGGAGTCATGAAGGCCAGCAGTGCGTCGGCTTTCTTCTTCTCTTCTTCGTCCACACCGTATTTGACGATGTCGACCTGTTTGGCGGTGAAGTACACCATCGCACGGTTGCCTTCGGCGAACGCCTTCATGGTCAACAGCATGCGGCGTACGTCAGGGTGCACGATGATCGGGTCAGCGGCTTTTTCCGGCGCTTTCGGGCCAGTCAGGGAGCGCATTTGCAGACGATCGCGAGCGTATTTCAAGCCACCCTGGAAACCGATTTCGGCGTGGGCCAGACCTTGCAGCGCGGTGCCCAGACGTGCGGTGTTCATAAAGGTGAACATGCAGTTCAGGCCTTTGTTCGCCGGGCCGATCAGGTAACCGGTAGCGCCGTCGAAGTTCATCACGCAAGTGGCGTTGCCGTGGATGCCCATCTTGTGTTCCAGCGAACCGCAGGTCACTGCGTTGCGTGCACCGACGGTGCCGTCAGCATTCGGCATGAACTTTGGAACGATAAACAGCGAGATGCCTTTGGTGCCAGCCGGCGCGTCCGGTAGGCGAGCCAGTACGATGTGGACGATGTTGTCGGCCATGTCGTGTTCACCGGCCGAGATGAAGATCTTGGTGCCGGAGACTTTGTAGGAACCATCAGCCTGAGGTTCGGCCTTGGTGCGCAGCATGCCCAGGTCGGTGCCGCAGTGTGGCTCGGTCAGGCACATGGTGCCGGTCCATTCGCCGGAAACCAGTTTGGTCAGATAGGCTTCTTGCTGCTCAGGGGTGCCGTGCTCGGAGATGGTGTTCATCGCGCCGTGCGACAGGCCTGGGTACATGCCCCACGACCAGTTGGCTTCACCAACCATTTCGCTCACTGCCAGACCCAGCGACTCAGGCAGGCCTTGACCGCCGTGCTCAACGTCGTGGGCGAGGCTTGGCCAGCCGCCTTCGACGAATTGCTTGTAAGCCTCTTTGAAGCCGGTCGGGGTTTTCACGCCGGACTCGCTCCAGGTGCAACCTTCGAGGTCGCCCACGCGGTTCAGCGGTGCCAGTACCTGCTCACAAAACTTGGCGCCTTCTTCGAGAATGGCGTCAACCATGTCCGGAGTTGCGTCTGCGCAAGCCGGAAGGCTCTGATAGTGCGCTTCGTAGCCGAGCAGCTCGTCACGAACGAAGCGAATATCACGCAAGGGGGCCTTGTAGTCAGGCATAGCGATAAACCTCTGCTGATGTAACCGGGAATGAACGACCGTGTTGATTTGTTGTGACGGTCAAACAGTTGTTTGAAACATACGTTTACGCCGAAATCTTGTCAAGCATCGATCTTTTGCCGTTCGTCATCAGATTTTTAAAACGTCGGACACAGCAAACCGCCATGCACTCGAACGAGCCACGGGCGCTGAAAAAAGATTAGTTGAGGGAGAAGGACTTACAACAAAAAACGCCGCGAAAGGTCGCGGCGTTCAGCGTGCAGAAGACAAGAAAATCAGGCGAACGTATCGATGATCGTACCGAGCACTTCATCGGAAGCCTTGGCGACTTTCACACCCAGCTCTGCCTGGATCTTGCCCTGAGACATCTCGACCACATTGCTGGCCAGATCCGATTGCTGGGCACGATCGACACCACGCAGACGATCGATTTGCACTTCGGACGACTGGCTGGTCACCGAGCGTTCGATGGTGTTGTTGGCTATCTGGCTGGCCGCCTGATCGACGCGGTTCTGACCGCTCTGGATCGAGCTCAAACCTGCATAAAAAGCTGTGTTACCGGAGATTTCCATAACAGTTCTCATCCTTGGGAAGGATCAATGACCGCCATTGAAGCAGAGGCGTCAGAAAAACACCCGTCAAAAACACTAATGGCACAGTGCCTGCCCATAGAGAAAAGCTTAGTCGAGCAGATCCAGCTGTAAATGATCTGCCACCGCTTCTGCACTCAAGGCCTTGAGTTTAGGCACGCGTCCAAGACACGGTGCCGGAATCCGCTCAGCCAGCGTCGCGAGATTCTCCTCCAGCCGCGAAGTCTTCGGGTCGATGATATTCGCCACCCATCCCGCCAGTTGCAAACCATCACGGGCAATCGCCTCGGCCGTCAGCAAGGCATGACTGATGCACCCCAACCGCACGCCCACCACCAGAATCACCGGCAGCTTCAGCGCAATCGCCAGATCCGACAGATTATCCTGATCGGCCAAAGGCACTCGCCAGCCACCCGCGCCCTCGATCAGAGTGAAATCGGCGTTCATCGCCAGAATTTCGCGCATCGGTGCCAGCAGCGATTGCACGGTCAAAGCCACGCCCGCCTCTCGCGCCGCCAAATGCGGAGCGATCGCCGGTTCGAACGCCACCGGATTGACCTGTTGATAACTCAGCGGCAACGAACATTCGGCCAGCAGCGCCAACGCATCGGCATTGCGCAACCCCTTGGGCGTCACTTCGCACCCGGATGCCACCGGTTTGCCCGCCGCTGTACTCAACCCGGCGGAGCGCGCCGCATGCAGCAACCCGGCGGCAACCGTGGTCTTGCCGACATCGGTGTCCGTTCCGGTAATGAAATAGGCTGCGCTCATACGGGTTTCTCCAACACGGCGTAGACCACCTGATAAGTCGCCGGCAATCCCGACGCCTCACGGAACTGCTCGTAAGCTTCGACCAGCCCGAGAATCCGCGCGCGCCCGGTCAAACCGCCCGGCCGTCCCGGATTCAGATTGTGCGCACCCAAGGCTTTCAACTCGTGGGTCAAACTGCGCACATCCGGGTAATGCAGTACATGCGCCTGATTCTCCAGACTCAGCGTGCGCAAACCACTCGCCGTGCACAGTTGCTGATAGCGGGCGAACTCGCGGAAGCGGTTGACGTGCACCAGCCCGTCGACCTGCCGCCAGCTATCGCGCAGCTCAAACAACGTCCCTGTACAAAGACTAGCAAACGCAAAGATTCCGCCCGGTTTCAATACGCGAAAGGCTTCGCTGAGCACTGCGTCGAAATCCGCACACCACTGCACCGCTAGGCTGGAGAAGATCAGGTCGCAGGTCGAATCCTGTAACGGCAGCCGTTCCGCATCGCCGGCAATGAAATGCTGCGCGCCACCCAACGGACGTGCGTGCTCGAGCATGCCCTCGGCAATGTCCAGCGCCACACCGTGGCTCTCGGCAAACCGCGAAGCCAACGCGCGGGTGAAGTAACCCGTGCCACAACCGAGATCCAGCCAGCGCGCCGGGACGAAATCCGTCGACAGGCGCTGAATCAACTGTGTACCAACATCACGTTGCAACTCGGCGACGCTGTCGTAACTGGCCGCTGCACGGGAAAAAGACGCTGCGACCTGACGCTTGTCAGGCAAGCCGCCAGGCAGCACAAGAGACAAATCAGTCATCACCGCACTCATGTAAAAAAGCCTGGATCGCACCCGCCAGTCCGTGGGGGTCTTCCAGAAGAAACGCATGACTGGCCTGTTCGATCAGGCCAATTTCGATATCCGGCAAAAGCGCGAACAACGCCCCCGCCGCTTCGGCCGGGACCAGACCGTCCTGCCCGCCGAACAAATGAAACTGCGGGCCACGAAACGCCTGCAGCGCGTCGCGGGTGTCGATCTGCGCGAGCAATTCCAGTCCCGCCATCAACGCCGCCGGCGTAGTCTGCGGTACGCCGCCGAGCATCAATCGCGACAAGCCGCGCGGATCCTGCGCACCTTGAGCACACAGCAGCGAGAAACGTTTGAGGGTCATCCGCGAATCAGCCTGGCAACCGGCAAGAAACGCATCGAAGGTCTCACCCGGCATCGCGTTCGGCCAATGTTCATGAGCAACAAAGGAAGGATTGCTCGCCAGCGTCAGCAAACCGCAGCAACGCTCGCCACGCCGTGCCGCCAATTCGGCCGCAAGCATGCCGCCCAGCGACCAGCCGCCCAGCCACACGTCCTGAGGAATGCGCTCGTCGAGTTCGTCGAGCCAGTCTTGCAGGTCGCTGGAATCCAGCTCCGGCAACGGCTCGATTTCAATGTTGAGATGTTCATCGAGCCCCTGCAGTGCCGCCGCCAGAGGCTCCATTGGCGAAATACCGAGGCCCCAGCCGGGCAGCAGAATCAGGCGATTACGCATGGTTTGGCTCCGGCGTCAGTTGGGCAAAGCAATCAGCCAGTCCCTCTAACAATAGCTGCACCTGCGCCTCGCTGTGAGCAGCGGTCAGGGTCACGCGCAGCCGAGCGCTGCCGGCAGGAACGGTCGGCGGGCGAATCGCAGTGACCATCAGCCCACGCTCGCGCAACATCTGCGACAGACGCACCGCGCGCCCGGCGTCGCCGATCATGATCGGCTGGATCGGTGTGAAGCTGTCCATCAACCCCAGCCCGATCTGCTCGGCGCCACGGCGGAACTGGCGGATCAACGTCTGCAGATGCGCTCGGCGCCAATGCTCGGTGCGCAGCAGTTCAAGACTTTTCAGCGTTGCACACGCGAGCGCCGGCGGCTGGCTGGTGGTGTAGATGTACGGGCGGGCGAACTGGACCAGACTTTCGATCAGCTCCTCGCTGCCAGCGACAAATGCCCCAGCGGTGCCGAACGCTTTACCAAGGGTGCCGACCAGTACCGGCACATCCTCCTGGCTCAAACCGAAATGCTCGACGATGCCACCGCCATTTGCCCCCAGCGGCCCGAAACCGTGAGCGTCATCGACCATCAGCCATGCACCTTTGGCCTTGGCTTCGCGGGCCAGTGCCGGGAGGTCGGCCAGATCGCCGTCCATGCTGAACACGCCGTCGGTGACCACCAGCGTGTTGCCGGTGGCTTTCTCCAAGCGCTTGGCCAGGCTCTCGGCGTCGTTGTGCAAATAGCGGTTGAAACGCGCGCCGGACAACAATCCGGCATCCAGCAACGAGGCATGATTGAGGCGATCTTCCAGCACTGTATCGCCCTGCCCGACCAGCGCGGTGACCGCGCCGAGGTTGGCCATGTAACCGGTGGTGAACAGCAGCGCACGCGGACGGCCCGTGAGATCGGCCAGGGCTTCTTCGAGGGCATGATGCGGACTGCTGTGGCCGATCACCAAGTGCGAAGCACCGCCACCGACGCCCCATCGCTGCGCGCCGTGACGCCAGGCTTCGATGACTTGCGGGTGATTGGCCAAGCCCAGGTAATCGTTGTTGCAGAAGGCGAGCAACGGTTTGCCGTCGACCACCACTTCGGGCCCCTGCGGGGACTCAAGCAGCGGGCGCTGGCGATAGAGGTTTTCGGCACGGCGGGCAGCAAGGCGTGCGGCGAGATCGAAAGACATGCAGGCCTCACATCTGAAAAATGACTGTGTAGGAGCTGCCGAAGGCTGCGATCTTTTGATGTTGTTTTTTAAAGACAAGATCAAAAGATCGCAGACTTCGGCAGCTCCTGCATGGGATCCGTGGGGCGATCAGACGGCGGCGTTGTAGAACTGCTCGCTGCTCTTCTGCTCCACCAACGCCTGCTCGATCGCAGCCTGGTGAACCTCGTCGGCATGCTCTTCACGCGCTTCCGGCTGGATACCCAGACGCGCAAACAATTGCATGTCCTTGTCCGCCTGCGGGTTGGCGGTGGTCAGCAGTTTGTCGCCGTAGAAAATCGAGTTGGCGCCGGCGAAGAACGCGAGCGCCTGCATCTGCTCGTTCATCGCTTCGCGGCCGGCGGACAGGCGCACGTGGGATTGCGGCATGAGAATGCGAGCCACGGCGAGCATGCGGATAAAGTCGAACGGGTCGATGTCTTCGGCATTTTCCAGCGGCGTGCCGGCGACCTTCACCAGCATATTGATCGGTACCGATTCCGGATGCTCCGGCAGATTGGCCAACTGGATCAACAGATTGGCGCGGTCATCCAGCGATTCGCCCATGCCGAGAATGCCGCCGGAGCAGATCTTCATCCCCGACTCACGCACGTAGGCCAGCGTTTGCAGGCGCTCGCTGTAAGTGCGGGTGGTGATGATGCTGCCGTAGAACTCAGGCGACGTGTCGAGGTTGTGGTTGTAGTAATCGAGGCCAGCCTTGGCCAGCGCTTCGGTCTGATCCTGATCGAGGCGGCCGAGGGTCATGCAGGTTTCCAGGCCCATGGCTTTCACGCCTTCGACCATCTTCAGCACGTACGGCATGTCTTTCGCCGACGGGTGCTTCCACGCCGCACCCATGCAGAAACGTGTCGAGCCGATGGCTTTGGCGCGGGCAGCCTCTTCGAGGACTTTCTGCACCTCCATCAGCTTTTCTTTTTCCAGACCGGTGTTGTAGTGACCGGACTGCGGGCAGTACTTGCAGTCTTCCGGACAGGCGCCGGTCTTGATCGACAGCAGAGTCGAAACCTGAACACGGTTGGCGTTGAAATGTGCGCGGTGCACCGTCTGCGCCTGGAACAGCAAGTCGTTGAATGGCTGTACGAAGAGTGCTTTGACTTCGGCCAGAGACCAGTCGTGACGCAGGGTGGCGGTGGTGCTCGCGCTCATGGCTAATTCCTTGGTTATGCTTGCTGGCGGCTGCGGGAATGGAATACCCACAGGCGCTACACGGATGTTCGGCATATTTAAGGAAGAGACATGCGCTGTCAACCACCATGCAAAGAGTCGGTTTACATCTGTTTAAAAAACGTACAAACCTGTTTGTTGTGTGATGAGCCGGCAGAAGCAGAAATGCCAATGTGCGTGGCCTGCGAAACTGAATTGCCCTGGCTCGGCGATCACTGCATCTCCTGTGCTTTGCCGCTTCCCTCCGCCGGTCTGACCTGTGGCGAGTGCCAGCTAGAGCCGCCAGCTTTCGAAGAGGTGGTGGTGCCATGGCTGTATGGCTTCCCGGTCGACAGTTTGATTACACGGTTTAAACACAACGCAAAATGGCCGTTTGGCCACCTGCTCGCCGACGTTCTCGGGCAATACCTGCAACATCGCTTCGATGAGGGTTTGCCCAGACCCGATGCGTTGTTGCCAGTGCCGTTGGCGCGTAAACGTCTGCGCCAACGGGGATTCAATCAGGCTGCGATGCTGGCGCAGTGGCTGAACAAGTCGCTTGATCTGCCAATTGAGGAGACTGTTCTGCGTCGTATCAAAGACACTGATGCCCAACAGGACCTCGACGCCAAGTCGCGTAAACGCAATCTGCATAAAGCCTTCGACCTCATGCCGGACGCGCAGGTGAAAGGCCGGCATCTGGCGCTGGTTGATGATGTGCTGACCACTGGCGCCACTGCGCAGGCGCTTGCGCGTCTATTGGTGGACGCTGGCGCTGCGCGGGTCGATGTCTATTGCCTGGCGCGCACGCCGAAACCCGGAAGCTGAAGCCAACACAATCCCCCTGTAGGAGTGAGCCTGCTCGCGATAGCGTCATCAATGCCAACATCTATGCTGACTGAACCACCGCTATCGCGAGCAGGCTCACTCCTACAGGGATTTGGGTTCGGCTTGACTCTCACGTCGCTAGCGGCCAACTTCCACGTCCACCGCCACAAAAAGCACCCATCCATGTCCATGCCTTCCCTGTTGTCCCAGCACATCGTCCGCCGTCCGCAGCGTATCGCCCTGCTGCAACACATCGCCGAACAGGGCTCGATCACCCGCGCGGCGAAAAGCGCAGGCCTGAGCTACAAAGCGGCGTGGGACGCGATCGATGAGCTGAACAACCTCGCGCAGAAACCGCTGGTCGAGCGTGCCGTCGGCGGCAAGGGCGGCGGCGGCGCGAAACTCTCCAGCGAAGGCGAGCGCGTTTTGCGTCTGTACCAAAAATTGCAGGCCTTGCAGGCGCAGGTGCTGGAGGCAGCGGAAGATGCCAGCGACCTCGATCTGCTCGGTCGGTTGATGCTCAGAACCAGCGCGCGCAATCAGTTGCACGGCAAAGTCGTGGCAATCGAAACGCAGGGCCGTAATGACCTGATCCGCCTCGAACTGGCCGAAGGGCTGTGCCTCGACGCGCAGATCACCCACGACAGCACCGTGCATCTGGAGCTGCAAGCCGGTACCGAAGTGGTGGCCCTGATCAAGGCCGGCTGGCTGGAATTGCTCGGCAGCGAGCAATCTGCAACGTCTGGTCACAATCTTCTGCAGGGCACCATCGAAGCGATTCTCGACGCCGAAGACGGCCCGAGCGAAGTGCGGATTACCCTGCCCAACGGCCATACCCTCTGCGCCCTGGCTGAGCCGCTCGACTTGCGCACGCGCGGATTGAGCGTGGAACAACCGGTGCAGGTGCAGTTTTCGCCGTCCAACGTGCTGATCGGCACACCGCTGTAATCAGGCGCTGCAACGAAAGCGTCATCGACGCTCATTAAGGTGGCTGCCAAAACCAAGCAGGGAGCCTGATGTGAGCCTATTAGAAGAAAACCAATCCACTGACCTGGAAAAAATGGTCGGCCTCAGCCGTCGCGGTTTCATCGGCGCCGGTGCGCTGTGCGGTGCGGCGATGTTCCTCGGCGGCAGCCTGTTGAGCCGCAGCGCGCTGGCCACAGGCATTAGCGCCGGCAACAGCCGTTTGCTCGGCTTCGAGAGCATTCCTGCCGCGACCACCGACGTCATCACACTGCCCAAAGGCTACAAGTCTTCGGTGCTGATCAGTTGGGGCCAGCCCCTGCAAAAGAACGGCCCGGCGTTCGACCCGAGCGGTAACGGCACCGCTGCCGCACAGGAAGTGCAGTTCGGCGACAACAACGACGGCATGAGCTTGTTCGCCTTCCCCGACGACCGCAACCGCGCGTTGATGGCGATCAACAACGAATACACCAACTACCGCTACCTCTACCCGCACGGCGGCATGCCGCAATCGGCCGAAGACGTGCGCAAGGCGCTGGCTTGCGAAGGCGTGTCGGTGATTGAAGTGCAACGCAAGAACGGTCAGTGGCAGTTCGTTCAAGGTTCGCGCTACAACCGGCGCATCCACGGCAACTCGCCGCTGCGTATCAGCGGCCCGGCGGCCGGTCACGATCTGATGAAGACCGCTGCCGACAAGCACGGCAAGAAAGTCCTCGGCACGTTCCAGAACTGCGCCAACGGTAAAACTCCGTGGGGCACCTATCTGACCTGCGAAGAAAACTTCACCGACTGCTTCGGCAGCAGCAATGCCCAGCAGCAGTTCGACCCTGCGCAAAAACGCTACGGCGTCTCGGCTGCCAGCCGCGAAATCAACTGGCACCCGTACGACCCGCGCTTCGACATGGCGAAGAACCCCAACGAACTCAACCGTCACGGCTGGGTGGTCGAGATCGATCCGTTCGATCCGCAATCGACCCCGGTCAAACGCACGGCACTGGGCCGCTTCAAACATGAAAACGCCGCCCTGGCCGAGACCGACGACGGTCGCGCCGTGGTGTACATGGGCGACGACGAGCGTGGCGAATTCATCTACAAATTCGTCAGCCGTGACCGCATCAACCATCGCAACGCCAAGGCCAACCGCGACATTCTCGATCACGGCACCCTGTACGTGGCGAAATTCGATAATGGCGACAGCAACCCCGATCACCCGAAAGGCCAGGGCCAGTGGATCGAGTTGACCCACGGCAAAAACGGCATCGATGCCAGCAGCGGCTTTGCCGATCAGGCTGAAGTGCTGATCCATGCGCGCCTTGCCGCCAGCGTGGTTGGCGCAACGCGCATGGACCGTCCGGAATGGATCGTCGTCAGCCCCAAGGATGGCCAGGTTTACTGCACCCTGACCAACAACGCCAAGCGTGGCGAGGACGGCCAGCCGGTGGGTGGGCCGAACCCGCGTGAGAAAAACGTCTACGGGCAGATTCTGCGCTGGCGCACCGACCGTGACGATCACGCGTCGAAGACGTTTGCCTGGGACCTGTTTGTGGTCGCTGGCAACCCGGGCGTGCACGCGGGTACGCCGAAGGGCGGCTCAAAGAACATCACCCCGCAGAACATGTTCAACAGCCCGGATGGCTTGGGTTTCGACAAGGCTGGGCGCTTGTGGATTCTCACTGATGGTGATTCGAGCAACGCCGGCGACTTTGCCGGGATGGGCAACAACCAGATGCTGTGTGCCGATCCGAAGACCGGTGAGATTCGCCGGTTCATGGTCGGGCCGATTGGCTGTGAGGTGACCGGGATCAGCTTCTCGCCGGATCAGAAGACCCTGTTTGTCGGGATTCAGCATCCGGGGGAGAACGGCGGTTCGACCTTCCCTGAGCATTTGCCGAATGGCAAGCCACGGTCTTCGGTGATGGCGATTACCCGCGAAGACGGCGGGATCGTCGGCGCCTGACAGGCCCTCATCGCGAGCAGGCTCACTCCTACATTTGGCATGCGTGCGTTCCCCTGTAGGAGTGAGCCTGCTCGCGATGGCGTCAGCACAGACACCAACCACCTGCCCCGCTGCCATCTGCGCTACCATGCTGGGCCGGACGCGGCAGCCTGCTGCGCGCAGGAGTCAGCATGGCCCACCCGTTTGAAACCCTCACACCCGACCTCGTGCTCGATGCCGTTGAAAGCATCGGCTTCCTCAGCGATGCGCGCATCCTGGCGCTCAACAGCTACGAAAACCGTGTCTATCAGGTCGGCATCGAAGACTCCGAACCGCTGATCGCCAAGTTCTACCGCCCGCAGCGCTGGACCAACGAAGCCATCCTCGAAGAACACAAGTTCACCTTCGAACTGGCCGACGTCGAAATCCCGGTGGTGGCGCCACTGATCCACAACGGCGAAACCCTGCACGAACATGCCGGTTTCCGCTTCACGTTGTTTCCGCGTCGCGGCGGCCGGGCGCCGGAGCCGGGCAATCTTGACCAGCTGTATCGCCTCGGCCAGTTGCTCGGACGCATTCATGCGGTTGGCGCGACCAAGCCCTTCGAACACCGTGAAGCCCTCGCAGTGCAGAACTTCGGCCACGCCTCGCTGAACACCTTGCTCGAAGGCAATTTCATTCCGAAAAGCCTGCTGCCGGCCTACGAGTCCGTCGCCCGCGATCTGCTCAAGCGCGTGGAAGATGCCTACGCCAACACACCGCACCAGAACATCCGCATGCACGGCGATTGCCACCCCGGCAACATGATGTGCCGCGACGAGATGTTCCACATCGTCGACCTCGACGATTGCCGCATGGGCCCTGCGGTGCAGGACATCTGGATGATGCTCGCCGGTGATCGTCAGGAATGCCTGGGGCAGTTGTCGGAATTGATGGATGGCTACAACGAGTTCCACGATTTCGATCCGCGTGAACTGGCGCTGATCGAACCGTTGCGTGCCTTGCGCCTGATGCACTACAGCGCCTGGCTGGCGCGGCGCTGGGATGATCCGGCGTTCCCGCACAGCTTTCCGTGGTTTGGCACCGAGCGTTATTGGGGCGATCAGGTGTTGGCGCTGCGTGAACAGCTGTCTGCGCTTAACGAAGAACCACTGAAACTCTTCTGATCAAAGATCAAAAGATCGCAGCCTTCGGCAGCTCCTACCCTGGAATACATTCCCATGTAGGAGCTGCCGAAGGCTGCGATCTTTTTGCGTTCTGACACGACACATCTATACAACCTCCTTACAATCCCTCCTTTGTCAGCTGCCTGAGCAAGGATTCTGCATGCAAGCCGCCAACCCGCGTCGCGGGTACATTCTGGGCCTGAGTGCCTACATTATCTGGGGCCTGTTCCCGATCTACTTCAAAGCCATCGCCGAAGTGCCGGCCGTCGAGATCATCATCCATCGGGTGCTGTGGTCGGCGCTGTTCGGCGCGCTGCTGCTGATGGTGTGGAAACACCCGGGCTGGTGGCGCGAACTGCTGGACAACCCGAAACGTCTGGCAATTCTGGCGTTGAGCGGGACGTTGATCGCGGCCAACTGGCTGACCTATGTGTGGTCGGTGAACAACGGACGCATGCTCGAGGCCAGCCTCGGTTACTACATCAACCCGCTGGTCAACGTGCTGTTGGGGATGTTGATTCTTGGTGAGCGTCTGCGGCGGATGCAGTGGCTCGCGGTCGGTTTGGCGGCGGTTGGTGTGGCGCAGCAGGTATGGCAAGTCGGCAGTTTGCCGTGGGTGTCGCTGGTACTGGCGTTGACCTTCGGTTTCTACGGCCTGATTCGCAAACAGGCACCGGTCAAGGCGTTGCCAGGGCTGGTGGTGGAAACCTGGATGCTGGTGCCGATTGCCATTGCCTGGCTGCTGTTCAACCAGACCGCGACCAGCGCGCAACCGGAGTTCTGGACCACGTCCCAAGCCTGGTGGCTGGTGGCGGCCGGCCCGGTGACATTGGTGCCGCTGGTGTGCTTCAACGCCGCCACGCGCCACTTGCCTTACACCACCATCGGCTTCCTGCAATACCTGGCGCCGACCCTGGTGCTGTTGCAAGCCGTGCTGTTGTTCGGTGAGCATCTATCGTCCAGCACACTGATCGCGTTCATCTTCATTTGGGCCGGTCTGGCCGTTTATAGCGTTGACGCCGTGATCAGTTTGCGCCGGCGCAGCTGATCAAAAAACGCACAAACCCTCGCAGGCCGCGGTTCTCGTGGCCTGCATCGTTCTTTCCCAAGGTTATCCACAGCGTGATCCCCGCCGTTTGTGCGCAAGTCACTGAATGTTGGCGGTTTTTTGATCAACTCCAGCAAAGCCACGGCGGGCTTGGCGATGCGGGCAGTCTCTACAGGTTATCCACAGGCAGGTGCACGTTTAAACTGGATAACCTGGGAGACGCTCAAAGGTCTGTGCGTAACACCAGTTCGACCATCAGATCATCGGCCAGGGTTTCCAGGCGCGACTGCAAGACGTCGAGTGACAAAGTCAGCGGTACCGCGAGAATCGCCTCAGCATGGAACAGCGGCTCGCTGCTCATCGGTGCCGGACGCACTTCCGTCACCAGCCGTTCAAGGTTGACGCCCTGCTCGCTCAAAAGCCGTGTGATGTCGCGGACGATGCCAGGCCGATCATTGCCCACCAACTCCATGGCGATCGGCTTCCATGTGCAGGACTGCTCAATGCCACTCTCGGCAATCAATACGCGAATGCCATGCGTCGACAATGCTTGTAGGGAATCGACTAATTCGTCGTAAGCCTCTGCCGGCACGCCCACCCGAAGAATCCCGGCGAACTGCCCGGCCATCCGCGACATGCGACTTTCCAGCCAGTTACCGCCGTGCTCGGCGATGCATTGGGCGATGCGCTCGACCTGTCCGGGCTTGTCCGGGGCAAAAACGGTGAGTACGAGATGGTCCATGGCGTCGCCCTCTTGTCATGACTTTTGTTGTAGAAGGGGAAGTATAGGCAAGGGTCGATTTTGCGTTGAGGCGACCGACGCTTTCGCGAGCAGGCTCGCTCCCACATAAACCGCTGCCATAGCAGCCAAATAGTATTTATGTGTACAACTTTTGATATTTAGCTGGAACAATCCAATGGTTTTTTGAGAACATCCTGTTCCGCGATGTGACCGCAATGCGACATGAGGTCGCAGAACGACGTAATTAGTCTGATTTTCACAAGCGCAACTCATCATGTAGTATGCCGCAGCGCGCACTACATAACGCTGGATCGATGTCTGCCCAAGGCATGTTCGCAACCCTGAAAGCCCCGTCAGCAAGGCCCCAAGCCTTTGATTGGTCCCAGCCCAGCCGCCAGCAATGGCATGTACTGGTCGGCAGGTTTGTGGTTTAAATGGCCAGAGGCTTCATTGTCAAAATTGAAGAGCTGAAAAGCGAAATAGCTGAGCAGAGTGAGGCAAGCAATGACTGAACACGTTCAAGTCGGTGGCCTGCAGGTCGCCAAAGTCCTGTTCGACTTCGTGAACAACGAAGCCATTCCCGGTACCGGCCTCACCGCCGAAAAATTCTGGGAAGGTGCCGACAAGGTCATTCATGACCTGGCGCCGAAGAACAAAGCCCTACTCGCCAAACGCGATGACTTCCAGGCTCGTATTGACGCTTGGCACCAGGAACGCAACGGTCAGGCGCACGACGCCGTGGCCTATAAAGCCTTCCTGCAAGAAATCGGTTATCTGCTGCCAGAAGCGGCTGATTTCCAGGCAACGACGCAAAACGTCGATGATGAAATCGCCCGTACCGCCGGCCCGCAACTCGTTGTGCCGGTGATGAACGCCCGCTTCGCTCTCAATGCTTCGAACGCCCGCTGGGGTTCGCTGTATGACGCCCTCTACGGCACCGACGCGATCAGCGAAGACGGTGGCGCGGAAAAAGGCAAAGGCTACAACAAGGTGCGTGGCGACAAAGTCATCGCCTTCGCCCGAGCCTTCCTCGACGAAGCTGCGCCATTGGCTGCTGGCTCCCATGTCGATTCGACCGCCTACAAAATCGCTGACGGCAAACTGCTGGTCACCCTCAAGGGCGGCAGCAACACTGGCCTGCGCGATGACGCACAACTGATCGGTTTCCAGGGCGACGCCAACGCGCCAATCGCGATCCTGCTGAAACACAATGGTCTGCACTTCGAAATCCAGGTCGATGCCACCACCCCGGTTGGCCAGACCGATGCTGCCGGCGTCAAAGACATCCTGATGGAAGCGGCGCTGACCACCATCATGGATTGCGAAGACTCCGTGGCTGCCGTCGATGCCGACGACAAAGTGGTGATCTACCGCAACTGGCTCGGCCTGATGAAGGGCGATCTGGCGGAATCCGTGTCCAAGGGTGGCCAGACCTTCACCCGCACCATGAACCCGGATCGCACCTACGCCGTGCCGAATGGCGGTGAAGTGACGCTGCACGGTCGTTCGCTGTTGTTCGTGCGTAACGTTGGCCATCTGATGACCATCGACGCGATCCTCGATAAAGACGGTAACGAAGTGCCGGAAGGCATTCTCGACGGTCTGGTCACTTGCCTCGCGGCGATGCACAACCTCAACGGCAACACCTCGCGTCGCAACACCCGCACCGGTTCCGTGTACATCGTTAAACCGAAGATGCACGGCCCGGAAGAAGCAGCGTTCACCAACGAGCTGTTCGGCCGCATCGAAGACGTGTTGGGCCTGAAACGCAACACCCTGAAAGTCGGGATCATGGACGAGGAGCGCCGCACCACGGTCAACCTCAAGGCCTGCATCAAGGCTGCCAGCGAGCGCGTGGTGTTCATCAATACCGGTTTCCTCGACCGCACCGGCGACGAAATCCACACTTCCATGGAAGCCGGCCCGGTTGTACGCAAGGCTGACATGAAGGCTGAGAAGTGGATCGGCGCGTACGAAAACTGGAACGTCGATATCGGTCTGAGCACCGGCCTGCAAGGTCGTGCGCAAATCGGTAAAGGCATGTGGGCGATGCCGGATCTGATGGCGGCAATGCTCGAGCAGAAAATCGCTCACCCGCTGGCCGGCGCCAACACCGCTTGGGTACCGTCGCCGACCGCCGCTGCACTGCACGCGCTGCATTATCACAAGGTCGACGTGTTCGCCCGTCAGGCCGAACTGGCCAAACGTGCGCGTGCTTCGGTAGACGACATCCTGACCATCCCGCTGGCGGTCAATCCGAACTGGACGCCAGAGCAAATCAAGAACGAACTGGACAACAACGCCCAGGGCATTCTCGGTTACGTGGTGCGTTGGATCGACCAGGGTGTCGGCTGCTCGAAAGTGCCGGACATCAATGACGTCGGCCTGATGGAAGACCGTGCCACGCTGCGTATCTCCAGCCAGCACATCGCCAACTGGCTGCGCCACGGTGTCGTCACCGAAGCACAAGTGATGGAAAGCCTCAAGCGCATGGCGCCGGTGGTGGATCGTCAGAACGCCAACGACCCGCTGTACCGTCCACTGGCCCCGAACTTCGACAGCAACATCGCCTTCCAGGCGGCGGTCGAACTGGTAGTCGAAGGCACCAAGCAGCCGAACGGTTACACCGAGCCGGTATTGCACCGTCGTCGTCGCGAGTTCAAGGCTGCCAATGGCCTGTAAATTTGCGTAGATGGTGGATATGAAAAAGCCCTGATCGAGAGATCAGGGCTTTTTTGTTTATGCGGCGGGGCTGGGTTTTCTGGTCGACTTAAGATCCATCCCCCTCACCCCAGCCCTCTCCCCCATGGGGTAGAGGGGAAAGGGAGCAGATCTGTATGCCTTTCAAAATCTGAGCTCGGCTCAGGAATTGCCAAGGATAGAGGGGCAACGGAGCAGATCTTGGTGCTTTTCAAAACCTGAGTTCGGCTGGGAATCTCAGGTCGGTGTACCTCGAACATCCACCGCGGTCAGTCCCCTCTCCCTCCGGGAGAGGGCTAGGGTGAGGGGCTCTTAGGGTTCAATCCCCAATTCATGTTTCACCAGCGCCAACAACTTGCCCGTATCAATCGGCTTGAGCAGAAAATCCACCACGCTCAAATGCATCGCCGCAATCGCGTCTTTCACATCGGCATCGCCGGAGACGATGATGATCGGCAGCGCCGCCCGCACCGACTCACGCACCTGGCGGATCAGTTCAAGGCCATCGACATTGCCCATGCGCAGATCGGTGATCACCAGGCCAATCGAAGGTTTCTCGGCGAGCATCTTCAGGGCTGTCTCGCCACTGGCCGCCGTCATGCAACGAATACCGTCCAACGCGAGAATCTCCGACAACAGCTCCCGGGCGTCCTTGTCGTCATCGACGATCAATACGCGCTGCGGTGGAAGATCAGGTTCGAGCATGACTGCACTGAGCGCTTCTCGCTCGGCATCGCTCAAAATATCGTGGTCGGACATGGCGTTCTCTAAGTGTTCAAAACAGTCCCTTGGCAAGTGGTCAGACATCGCTGGGCAGAGCTTCAATGTGCACTTCGTCGGATTTTTTTCCAAGGGGGTAATCGAGGGAATTTCCGACTGTTTGCGTAGGGCATCTCCGAAACTTCGCCAATGGTGGCAAAACCTAGACTTACGTCCAATGGGCACCCTGTCCGTAGGGGCCGACCATGGCCATAACGATCCGACAACAACAATTCGAAAAAGACTGCGGTAATGGTTATGAGTAAAGCGGATGCCTTCACCCAGGCAGGGAAAACCGCGGTATTGCAGAACATTCAGGGCACCCTGCAATTCCTCCAGCGCTTCCCGCCCTTCAATCAGATGGAACACGCCCACCTCGCTTATCTGGTGGAACAATGTCAGCTGCGGTTTTACGCTCAGGGCGAGAGCATCATCAAACCCAGCGACGGCCCGGTCGAACACTTCTATATCGTCAAGCAAGGCCGGGTGGTCGGCGAACGCCAGCACATCACCAAACCCGGTACCGAAACCACTTTCGAGATCACCACGGGCGAATGCTTCCCGTTGGCCGCGCTGCTTGGCGAGCGGGCAACGCGTACCGAACACCTGGCTGGCGATGACACCTTCTGTCTGCAACTGAACAAACTGGCGTTCATCAAACTGTTCGCGCTCTCCAGCAGCTTCCGTGACTTCGCCTTGCGCGGGGTCAGCAGCCTGCTTGATCAGGTCAATCAGCAAGTGCAGCAGAAAGCCGTGGAAACCCTCGGCACACAGTATTCGCTGAATACCCGCCTCGGCGAACTGGCGATGCGTCATCCGGTGACGTGCAGCCCGGACACGCCACTGCGCGAAGCGGTGAAGTTGATGCACGAACAGCAGGTCGGCAGCATCGTCGCGGTGGATGAGCACAAGGCACCGCTGGGGATTTTCACCCTGCGCGATTTGCGTCATGTCGTGGCGCAAGGCATCGGCGACTTCAGTGAAGCCATCGAGCGTCACATGACTCGCGCGCCCTTCTATCTTTCACCGGATCACAGCGCATTCGATGCGGCCATTGCGATGACCGAACGGCATATCGCCCACGTCTGCCTGGTCAAGGATCAGCGCCTGTGCGGCGTGGTCTCCGAGCGTGATCTGTTTTCCCTGCAACGGGTCGATCTAGTGCATCTGGCGCGCACCATCCGCAGCGCCCAACGTGTCGAGCAACTGGTGACCTTGCGCGGCGAGATCGGTCAACTGGTCGAGCGCATGCTCGCCCACGGTGCGTCGTCGACGCAGATCACCCACATCATCACCTTGCTCAACGACCACACCGTGTGCCGGGTGATCGAGTTGACCCTCGCCGAAAAAGGCGACCCCGGCGTGCCGTTCAGTTGGCTGTGTTTCGGCAGCGAAGGCCGCCGCGAACAGACACTGCACACCGATCAGGACAACGGCATTCTGTTCGATGCCCGTGATGCGGCACATGCCGCCGAGATTCGCGGCAAGCTGTTGCCGATTGCCCAGCAGATCAACCAGAGCCTGGCGCAGTGCGGCTTCACCCTGTGCAAGGGCAACATCATGGCCGGCAACCCTGAGCTGTGTTTGTCGCGGGCGGAATGGGCGCGGCGTTTTGCGGCGTTTATTCGCGAGGCGACACCGGAGAATCTGCTGGGCTCGAGCATCTACTTCGATCTGCGCGTGGTCTGGGGCGATGAACAAGGTTGCGCGCAACTGCGCCGGGGCATTCTTGATCAGGTCGGCGACAACCGTTTGTTCCAGCGCATGATGGCCGACAACGCGCTGCGCAATCGTCCCCCGGTGGGACGCTTCCGCGAGTTTGTGCTGGCGCGCAAGAATGGCGAGAAAGCCACGCTGGACCTCAAGGTTCAAGGCCTGACGCCGTTCGTGGATGGCGCGCGACTGTTGGCGCTGGCCAACGGTATCGACGCCAACAACACCCTCGAACGTTTCCGCCAGTTGGTCGACAAAGAGGTCATCGAACGGCTCGACGGCGCAGCGTATGAAGAGGCGTATCACTTCATTCAACAGACGCGCATGCAGCAGCATCAGTTGCAGACCCGCGAGAATCTGCCGTACTCCAATCGCGTCGATCCCGACAGCCTCAATCACCTCGACCGGCGCATCCTGCGTGAATCCCTGCGCCAAGCGCAGCGCCTGCAAACCAGCCTGACCTTGCGGTATCAGCTATGAGCCTGTTTTCGTGGCTGCGCCCGGCCAGTCCGGTGGTGCCGGCGCAGTTGCAGCAGCGTTTGGCGAAGCTGCCGGCGACCGGCGAGTTGAGCGACTGTACCCTGCGCGAGCAGCGTTGGGTGGTGCTGGATCTTGAAACTACAGGGCTCAATCTGAACAAGGATCGGGTGTTGTCGATTGGCGCGGTGGTGATCGAGGATGGCGCGATCGATTTCCGTCAACAGTTCGAACGCACGCTGCAGTGCCGCGAATTGAAGTTGAGCCCCAGCGTGCTGATTCATGGCTTGGGGCCGAATGCGATTGCAGCCGGCAGTGAACCCGCCGAGGCCTTGCTGGAACTGCTCGAGTTTATCGGCGACAGCCCGGTGCTGGCATTTCATGCGCCGTTCGATCAGCACATGCTCGGGCGGGCGTTAAGGGAACATCTGGGGCACAGGTTGCAGCAGGTGTTTCTGGATGTCGCTGATATTGCGCCGCTGCTGTGTCCACAGGCGCAGATTCGCGAGGCCGGGCTGGATGAGTGGATCGAGTGGTTCAAGCTTGAAGTGTTCGAACGGCATAACGCGAGTGCCGATGCGCTGGCCACGGCGGAGCTGGCGTTGATTCTGTTCAGCCGGGCGCGTCAGCAGCAGATTCACAGTCCGATAAACCTTCAGCAACGCCTGAGCCAGTGGAAGCGGCGGCAGCAGGCGCCGTCGTTCTGAAGTTCAGTCAAGTCCAAGATCCATCCCCCTCACCCCAGCCCTCTCCCAGAGGGAGAGGGGGCCGACCGCGGTGTCTGAAGCTTTTCATCGACCTGAGAAATCGAGTCGGTTATGGATTCACTGAAAATCGTTCAGGTCGGTGCACCTCCAGAATATCCCCCGATCAGTCCCCTCTCCCTCCGGGAGAGGGTTAGGGTGAGGGCAGCCCTTCAACGGCTCACCTGACCAGTGGCCAATTGCTAACCATTCCCACCTCTGCCAGAATCGCGAACAATTCGCGTTAGTTAATATTTCCCAATCGGTGATATTTGGTGTCTTCAGCTCAGAGTCCTCACAGTGAACTCGTTGGTGCGATGTATCGCGACCATCGCGGTTGGCTATTGGCCTGGCTGCGACGCAATGTGGCGTGCCCGCAACGGGCCGAGGATCTGAGTCAGGACACTTTCGTGCGCCTGCTCGGCCGCGATGAAATGCTGACACCCCGCGAGCCACGAGCGTTTCTGGTGGCGATCGCCAAAGGCCTGCTGTTCGACTATTTCCGTCGCACCGCGCTCGAACAGGCCTACCTCACCGAGCTGATGCTGATCCCCGAAGGCGAGCAGCCTTCTATAGAAGAGCAGCAACTGATCCTCGAAGACCTCAAGGCCATCGACCGCTTGCTCGGCCAACTGTCGACCAAGGCCCGCGCCGCTTTCCTCTTTAACCGCCTCGATGGCCTCGGCCATGCCGAGATTGCCGAGAAGCTCGGCGTATCGGTGCCGCGTGTGCGCCAATACCTGGCGCAGGGCATTCGGCAGTGCTACATCGCCCTGTACGGTGAGCCGACGTGAGCCCGGCCAGTTCCCGCCCCGTCCCGGCGCATGTGCTGGACGCGGCGATTGCCTGGCAACTGACTCTCGATTCGAGCAGCCCGCTGGAACGCGAAGAGTTCGCCAAATGGCACGCCGCGCATGAAGAACACGCCCGCGCCTGGCGCCAGTTGGGCATGCTTGATCAACGTTTCAGTGTGGCCAAAGGCCCGGCGCGCAGTGCACTGCTGCAATCACGCGAAGGCATCCGACGGCGAGTGCGCAAGCTCGGCAGCGGGCTGGCCAGCGTTGTGGTGATCGTCGGTCTCGGGCTGTTCGCCAGTGAACGGTGGCTGCCGCTGGACTACTGGCTCGCCGATCAGCGTACGGCCACGGGCGAACAACGCACCGTGCGCCTGGCCGATGGCACCGTACTCAACCTCAACACCCACAGCGCGGTAGATGTGCGTTTCGATGACAAGCGCCGACTGATCGTTTTGCAGGAAGGCGAGATTCTCGTCGAAACCGGTCATGGCGATGCGCGGCCGTTTATAGTCGAAACCCGCGAGGGCAGCATGCGCGCCCTCGGCACGCGGTTCCTGGTCAAGCGCGAGGAAGATGGCACCCGCCTGAGCGTGTTGCAGTCGGCTGTCGCCGCCCATGCGCAGGCAAATCCTGATGAACAGATCCTGCGTGAAGGCCAGCAAGTGCTGCTGCGCAGTGATGGCCTGGGCTCGATTGTCGCCCTTAATCCCGGCGCCGATGCCTGGACGCGCGGGATGCTGGTGGTTGACAACGCACGACTGAGCGATCTGGTGCATGAGCTCGGACGTTATCGCCGTGGGCATCTGGGCGTGGCGCCGGACGTGGCGGACTTGCGTATTACCGGCAGCTTCCCTCTGCATGACACCGATAAGGCTTTGAGCGCGCTGCTGCCAACTTTGCCGGTGCAGATCGAGCGGCATACGCCGTATTGGGTCACAGTCGCGAAGGCTGATTCCAAGCCTGAATGATCGGGTGGCTGAGTGGTTGCCATCGCGAGCAGGCTCACTCCTACAGTTGAAATGCGTTCCCCTGTAGGAGTGAGCCTGCTCGCGATGGCGTCATCCGCCACACCGCTGTTTTCCTTAATCAAAATTATTTTCACCCAGCCCTATCACTTTTCGAGTTTCATCCGGCACACAGGCAATTGAGAAATATTTCCATTCAGGAGCCGCCGTATGTCCCGTTCGCTAGACACCTTGTTGCGCCCCAGTCTGCTGGCCGTCGCCATCGCGCTCAGCGCGCCGCTGATCAGCAACCCGTTGCTCGCTGCTGAACAAGCGTCCAGCGTGCGCGCCTACAACCTGCCGGCAGCTCCGCTGTCGACCACCCTCAACCAGATCGCCAGCCAGGGTGGCCTCGCGCTGTCGCTGAGCCCGGCACTGGCGGCGGGCAAGACCTCGGCACCGGTCAACGGCCAATACGACGCAGCCGGCGCTCTGCGCGCAGCCCTGCGCGGCACCGGTCTGCAACTGGAGCAGAGCGGCGCTGGCACCTACACTTTGGTCGCCGTGCCTGACGGCGCGATGGCCCTGCCGGAAACCGCGATCATTGGCGCGGAAAACAGCGAAAGCGCCTGGGGCCCGGTCGAAGGCTACACCGCCACTCGCACCGCCGCCGGCACCAAGACCGACACCGCGCTGGTCGAAGCGCCGCGGTCGATCTCCGTGGCCACCCGTCAGCAAATGGAAGATCGTGGCGTGCACAGCCTCGACGACGCGGTGCGTTACATGCCCGGCATCACCGCCAGCAGCTACGGCAGCGACACCCGCATCGACTGGCTGCGCGTGCGTGGTTTCGAACCGACCCAGTACCTCGATGGCCTGGCGCTGCCACGCGGCATATACGCCAACCCGAAACCGGAAACCTGGAACCTCGACCGCCTCGCCTTGCTCCGTGGCCCGGCGTCTTCGGTGTACGGCCAAACCCCGCCAGGCGGCCTGCTCGACATGGTCAGCCGTCGTCCGAGCGCCGAAGCCAGCAGCGAAATCCAGTTGCAGTACGGCAGCGACAACCACCGCCAGATCAACTTCGCCAGCACCGGCAAGATCGATGAAGCAGGCCAGTTCCTGTATGGCATCAGCGGCGTCGTGCGTGACAGCGATACGCAGATCGACCACATCGAAAACAAGCGCTACAACATTGCGCCGAGCCTGACCTGGAACATCGACGACGACACCAGGCTGACCTTGCTCACGCAGTTCACCCGTGACGATACCGGGGTCACCAGCCAGTTCTACCCGATCCAGGGCACCAAGATCGACATGCCCTTCGGCAAGATCTCCCACCACAAGAACCTCGGCGATCCTGACTACGATTTCTACGACCGCACCTACTACGCGCTCGGTTATGCCTTCGAACATCGTCTGAACGATGTCTGGCAATTCAAGCAGAACCTGCGCTACACCAAGTCGGATCTGGCGTTCCAGACCGTCACCGTCAATAGCTACAACCCCTCGTTCGCCGGTTTCACCGTGGACAACCAGGGCAATGTCGGTCGCGGAACCACCAACGTCGATGAGGACATCAGCCAGTTCGCCGTGGACAACAACTTCCAGGCCGACTTCGCTACTGGCGACATCCGTCATACCCTGCTGCTGGGTCTCGATCACCAGCGCAGCAACGACAACTACACCTCGATCTTCGGCAGTGCGCCGGACATCAACGTCAACAACCCGGTCTATGGCCAGACGATCGTTCGTCCACCGCGCTCCAGCGCGTTTTACGATTACGACCAGAAGACCACCCAGACCGGCCTCTATGTGCAGGACCAAATGGCCCTGGACCAATGGCGTCTGACCCTGGGCGGGCGCGAAGACTGGGTGCACACCAGCACCAGGTTCTTCAACAAGGACGACGCCACCAACACCCAGCGTGACAAAGCGTTCAGCGGCAACGCAGCGATCAGCTACGTGTTCGACTCGGGCTTCGTGCCGTACCTGTCGTACGCCGAATCCTTCCAGCCGACCGCTGGCGCCGATGCCACCGCCACGGACTCCTTCAAGCCGACCGAAGGCAAGCAGTGGGAACTGGGCATCAAATACCAGCCACCGGGCAGCAAAACCCTGCTCAGCGCCGCGGTGTATGACCTGACCCAGAAGAACGTCTCGGTCAACAGCATCGTCAACAACGTGACCATCACCAGCCAGACCGGCGAAGTGAAAGTCAAAGGCCTGGAGCTCGAAGCGGTCTCCGACGTGACCGACAACCTGAAAGTCATCGCCGCCTACACTCTGGCCAAATCCGAAGTGCAAAAAGGCGTCGACAAGGGCAATCGCCTGCAACTGATGCCGAACCAGCAAGCTTCGCTGTGGACTGATTACACCTGGCACTCCGGCGTGCTCGATGGCTTCGGCATCGGTGGCGGTGTCCGATACACTGGCAACACCTACGGCGACAAAGGCAACACCTGGCTGGGCAAGGCGGACGCCTACACCGTGTTCGACGCGGCCGTGCATTACGACCTCGGTCGTCTGGACAACAGCCTCAAAGGTGCGTCGCTGGCACTCAACGCGACCAACCTGTTCGACAAGGATTACATTTCCACCTGTGACGGTTTCTATTGCTACTACGGCGACCAGCGCAGCGTCGTCGCCAGTGCCACTTACAAGTGGTAAACCACTGAGCTGAAACAGGCCCTGTTACCAGGCCGTCCTTCGTGGACGGCTTTGGTGTTTTTGAAGGTCATGAAATGAAAAGTAAAACAATTCGTCGCTGGTCGTTTATCCACACCTGGACCAGCCTGATCTGCACCGTGTTTTTGCTGATGCTGGCCTTGACCGGTCTGCCGTTGATTTTCAGTCACGAAATCGACCATTTGCTCGGTAACGCCCCGGAATTGCGGGAGATGCCGGCCGACACGCCGCAGCTCAATCTGCAGCAACTGGTGGATGCCGCGCAGCAACATCGACCGGGCGAGGTCATGCAGTACTTCGGTTATGACGACGAAGACCCGAATGCAGCGTTCGCGATCATGGCGAAAACCGCCGGCACCGAGCCCAACTCCTCGCACACCTTCATGCTCGATGCGCGTACGGGTGAAGCACTGGAAACCCCGTCGGCCAACGGCGGTTTGATGCTGTTTATCCTGCGCCTGCACGTCGACATGTTCGCCGGACTGCCGGGCAAGTTGCTGCTGGCGTTCATGGGGCTGCTGTTTGTCGTGGCCATCGTGTCGGGGACGGTGTTGTATTTGCCGTTCATGCGACGCTTGAACTTCGGTACGGTGCGTCAGGACAAGTCCACGCGGTTGCGCTGGCTCGACCTGCATAACCTGATCGGCGTGGTCACCCTGACTTGGGCGTTGGTGGTCGGCGTGACCGGCGTGATCAGCGCCTGCGCCGATCTGCTGATTGCCGCCTGGCGCAACGACGCACTGACCGCGCTGATCGAGCCTTACCGCGATGCGCCACCGCTGACACACCTGGCACCGGCCACCCGCTTGCTCGACATCGCCGCTGAAGTCGCCCCGGGCATGAAGCCGGATTTCATCGCGTTCCCCGGCACGCGGTTTTCCAGCGAGCACCATTACTCGGTGTTCATGAAGGGCGGCACGCATTTGACTTCGCACTTGCTGACGCCGGTGCTGATCGACGCCACGACCCTGAAGGTCACCGCCGTAGCCGAAAGGCCGTGGTACATGGACGCCATGGGCATGTCGCAACCGCTGCACTTTGGTGACTACGGCGGCATGCCGATGAAGATCCTCTGGGCCACGCTTGATGTGCTGACCATCATCGTCCTCGCCAGTGGCGTGTATCTGTGGGTGGTGCGACGCAAGGCCGCCAAGCCTGTGCTGGAAACGGCGGAGGCATCTGCATGAAGCCGCGTCAGTCGAATTTCTGGAAAGTCTTCAGCACGCCGATCGTGATAGCGCTGCTCAGTGCGGCGGGGTTGTTTGCGGCGTTGCTGGGGGATGGCATCTGGGATGCGTTGAGCTGGGTCGGCTTGGGTGTTCCTGCGGTTCTGGCCATAAGAGGTCTACTGCTGCGAAGCTGAAAAACCTTGGTAGGAGTGAGCCTGCTCGCTATAGCGGTGGGCCATCCAACATTGATGTTGAATGTGATTGCGCTATCGCGAGCAGGCTCACTCCTGCATTGGGTCCGGCGTGAGGCTTGAGCTCGTGCGCTGACGCGCTATGCTGCTCCCTCATCGTTCTGATCGAGACCCTGCCAATGTCCGCCCCCAGCATGACCCTTTACCACAACACGCTCTCCCCGTTCGTACGCAAAGTGATGGTGTTGCTGCACGAGACCGGTCAGCAGGATCGCGTCGCGCTGCAAGACTGCGTGCTCAGCCCGGTCAGCCCCAGTGCTGAACTCAATGCCGACAATCCGCTGGGTAAGATCCCGGCCCTGCGTCTGGCCGACGGCAATGTCATCCATGACAGCCGTGTGATCCTCGAATACCTCGACCATCAACATGTCGGCAACCCGCTGATTCCGCGCGAAGGCGCGTCCCGCTGGCGCCGTCTGACCCTCGCCTCGATGGCCGACGGGATCATGGATGCCTCGGTGATGGTGCGTTATGAACAAGTATTGCGGGCCCCGGAAAAACACTGGGACGAATGGCTGGAGGCGCAACGCGAGAAGATCCGCCGTGCGTTGAACCTGCTGGAAAACGATGCGATTGCCGAGCTGACCAGCCACTTCGACGTGGCGGCGATCAGTGTGGCCTGCGCGTTGGGCTACCTCGATCTGCGTTTCCCCGATCTGGGCTGGCGTGAAGCCAACCCGCAACTGGCCAACTGGTTTTTTGAAGTGAGCCAGCGACCGTCCATGATCGCGACCATGCCCAAGCCTTAGTTTTTTGGCGCCTGCTCCGGCATCATCGCGAGCAGGCTCACTCCTACAGTTGAGCGCATTTCCCTGTGGGAGTGAGCCTGCTCGCGATGGCCCCACCTCGGTTCCACAGGCAAAGAACCGATAATCCGCGTCACCAACTCATCCTTCCAGCGCTGATCCTCACGCAACCCCAGCGACCGGCTCATTCCACCACCCCGATATCAAACTCCAACGGCTTGCCCGGCTTCTGCCCGATCCCGTACCAGTCCAGTTTTCGCGTCAGCACCATAAACACGCCAAGCAAGCCGAACAGCAACAGCGAGCCCATCAGCAACGCGTAATCCTCGGCACTCAGCAATCCATACAGCAGGCCATACAAGGCCGCCAGCCCCGCCGAAAAACTCAAGCCATGACGCACGCTGTGCAGCACATGGCAGACATAAAAGCCGATCAACAACACACAACCACTGGCCGACAGCAAATACGCCAGAGCGAACCCGATGTGTTCCGACAACGACAGCAACAACAGGTAAAAGAACGCCAACGCTACGCCCACCAGTGCGTACTGCACCGGGTGCACCGCCAGGCTTTTGAGCACTTCGAAGAGAAAGAAACCGGCGAACGTCAGAACGATGAACAGCAGCGCATATTTGATCGCCCGGTCACTCTTCAGGTACTGATCCACCGGGTCGATAAAACTCACGCCGAAACTGCGGCCGTTGAACGCCGCGCAATCATTGCTGGCCACACAACGGCTCATCGCGTCCTGCAAATTGGTGGAAAAGAATGTGGTCTGCCAATCAGCGTTGAAGCCCTGATCATTGATCTCGCGCTTCGCCGGCAGGAAGTTGCCGATGAAGCTTGGATGCGGCCAGTTGGCACTGAGGCTGACACTGCTGGTTTTGCCCACCGGCAGCACTTGCAATGAACCGGTGCCTTGCAGGCGCAGGTCGAACGCAAAGGCCAGCTCGGTGTTTTTGCTGGTATCGAGCAGCGGCAACGTCACGCGCACACCTTCGCCGAGCCAGCCGACCTGCGTACCCGGCACAAAGTCCAGGCGCTGTCCCTCGAACTCCAGTTTCAGGGCATTTTCGATCCCGCGAATGTCGCTGATACCGACCGCGAGAAATGGCGCATCAAACCGATAGTCAGTGAAATCTTCCTTGATGCCCAATTGCGCCGGCAACGAGAAATGTCCGTCGATGCGATTGTCGGCGTGGAACAGCCGCGCCTCGTAAATGCCCCGGGCGCGCAGTTCAGTCTGCACCTGGCCATCCAGCTCGAAACGCTCCGGCAGGAAGTACAGACGCCCGCGTTCCTCGTGTGGATCGTCGTAGCGCTGATTGGTCTTGTCGTTGATCTTCCAGTTGTGAATCACTTTACGATACGGCACCACCATCACCGGCCCGCTCAATTGCTGGCTGTAACTGGAGCTGCGGGCGATGTCTTCGAGTACGCCGTCACGCAGTTGCTGACGCTCGTCGATGACGCCATCGATCATCAGCAGGGGAATCAGCAACAGCAGGATCAGCAGGGCAATCGCCCCCAGTTTCAGTGCCAGACTTCGGTTCATCAGGACGCTCCCTTGTTGGAATGGGGCGAGTCTGCGAGCGCTGTGTGGTTTTGTGATGGAGGTTGTGTGGGATTTGCGTGGAAATACCTGTAAAAGGTTTTTCCCATTTACGGGGCAGTGCTCAGACAAAGGACGATCACGTTGCGCAACAACTCTTTCGATTTGATCAGGCACCTGGCGGCGCTGATGGTGCTGGTCAGTCATCACTTTGCCCTGTCGGGCCTGGAAGAACCGGGCATTGCCGGTTACAACTCGCTGGGCGGTATCGCCGTGACGGCGTTCTTTTCGATTTCCGGCCTGCTGATCAGCCAAAGCTTTTTCAACTCGCGCAGCTTTGCCGATTATCTGGGCAAGCGCGTTGTGCGGATCTTCCCGGCTCTGATCCTTTGTGCGTTTGTGATGACTTACCTCGCCGGGGCGGTGTTTGCCGACGGCTATGTTACGAGCTTCGGCGCCCTGGCTGACTTTCTGCGCATCTCGGTGTTCGGGCGGGCCAACATCGAACCGATCACCCAGGGGTTTATCCTCAGCGAATCCTTCAACGGCAGCCTCTGGACGCTGAAGATCGAATTCGGCTTTTACCTGTTGCTGGCGCTGGCGTTGGGCATGTATCGACGGGCACTGATGCCGTGGGTTTTGCTGACTGTGTTTGCAGTAGCGACCTACGCTCTGGGCAATCACGTGCCCGGCGCGCTGGCGCAAAAGCTGGCGGTTTACAGCGCGGCCGGCATCGCGTTCTTTGCCGGCGCAGTGATTGCCTTCAACCAGCAATACCTGAGCGATCGCCGCGTACTGGCAATCGCTCTGGTGACAGCGGCAGGCTTGATATTTTTCAGCCTCGGCACGCCGCTGGCCAGCGTGCTGGCGACCCTGGGTGTGTGCCTCGCGACCCTGAGCCTGGGTTTGCTGTACGTCGACAAAACCATCCGCAGACGATTCGATATTTCCTACGGGATGTATCTGTACGCCTTCCCGGTGCAGCAACTGATCATCAACAAGACCTCACTGACGTTTATCCCGTCGATGCTCGTGTCGGCCTTGATCGTCATCGTTCTGGCCACGGTTTCGTGGCGCTTGGTCGAGCAACCAGCGCTGCAGTTTGTCCATCGCAGAAAGCACGCGCTGGCCGCCACGCAGCCCTGACGTTACGGCAGGCTGAGCGTCACTTCGACGCCGCCGGGCACATTGCGCACTGCCAGCCGGCCACCATGCAACTTGGCCACTTCTTCGACGAAGTTAAGTCCCAGACCGGTGCTTTTGCGGCCGCTGTCGGGACGAGGCAGTGAGTAAAAGCGTTCGGTCAGACGCGGCAAGGCGTAATCGGGAATCGGTGCGGTTTCATTGAACAGCTGCACCTCGATGTACTCGCCATGCCGTGCAGCACTGAAGCGCAGCAGGCACTGTGGCGCGGTGAAATCGAGCGCATTTTCCAGCAGATTGCCCAGCGCCTGACGCAATAGAAACGGCTCACCGATCAGCAGAAGATCCGCCGCAATCGTCTGTTCGACATGCAATTGTTTGCCTTCAATCCGCGCGGCCTGCCCTTGCAACAATTCGTCGACCAACACGGCCAGCGGCACGGCGACCCGCTCCTCCAATCCTTGGCGTTGTTCGACCTGCGCCAGATTCAGCAAGCGTTCGATCAACTGCTGCATGCGTGCACTTTCACTGTCGATATTGCCGACAAAACGCAGACGCTGAATCGGCGACATTTCCTCTTGCAGCAATTCCGCCGCACCACGAATCGCCGCCAGCGGGCTCTTCAATTCATGGGTCAACGTGTGCACGTAACGCTCGACGTAAGCCTTGCCCTCCAGTTGCGTGCGCATCTGTTCGACCGCCGAAGCCAGTTGCTCCAGCTCGCCGCCGCGATAGTGCGGCACTTCCACGCGCCGGCCTTCGCTCACGGCCTGGGCATAACCGGTCAAGCGATGCAGCGCACGGCTCAGCCACCACGACAGCAGCGCGCCAAACAACAGGCCGAGGCCGATCAGGCCGGCGCCGTAAAACAGCAAACGCCGTTCGGTGCGATCGACATAGGGCTGCAATGAGCTGTTGGGCTTGGCCACAGTGACCACGCCGATAATCTGGCCGTTGTCGCGGATCGGCGCGCCGACGTGCATCACCGATGAACTCGCATCATGCGGATCGCTGCGGGTCGAGCGTGCGCCGTACTCACCGCGCAACGTCAGGTAGACGTCGTTCCAGCGCGAGTAATCCTGACCGACCGCGACACCACTGGAATCGAGCACGACGATGCCCTTGGCGTCAGTCACGTAGATGCGGTGGTTGACCTGATTTTTCGGCAAGCCCCAGATCGTCGCTTGTGGCTGACGTTCGCCGTAAGCGCGGAGCAATTCTGGCCAGCGGTTCTCGCTGAGGGTGCCGGCCTTGAAATCGTCGCGCAGGATTTCCGCCATCAGGTTAGCGGTATCGACCAGGGTTTCTTCGGTGGACTGGCGCACGCCGGGACGGATTTCTTCCATCACCGTGTTGAGCACGAAATAACCGGTAAGGCCGATGAACAGCACGTACACCAGAAAAATCCGCAGCCCCAGGGACATCAGCTGTGCCCCGGGCTGTAGCTGTAACCGAGACCGCGATGGGTCTGGATCGGCTCGGCGTCGGCGCGCACCAGGCGCAGTTTGGCGCGCAGGCTTTTGATGTGGCTGTCGATGCTGCGCTCGTAACCGGCGTCTGCGGCCACGCCCAGTGCGTCGAGCAATTGCTCGCGGCTGAACACTCGCTCGGGTTGTTCGAGCAGGCATTGCAGCAGACGGAATTCATGGCGGGTCAGGCTCAGGTTCTGGCCGCGATAACTGATTTGCACACGTTCAGGATCGACGCGAAACAGCGCTGAGTTGGCTTCAATCGGGGGGCGCGGCGCCATGCGTTTGAGGATAGCCTTCACCCGCGCGGCGACTTCCCGCGGGCTGAACGGCTTGACCACGTAGTCGTCGGCGCCGATCTCCAGCCCGACCACGCGGTCGATCTCGGCATCGCGCGCGCTGAGGAACAGCACCGGCACTTCACTGAAGCGCCGCAGCTGTTTGCAGGTTTCGAAACCGCTGATGTCCGGCAGGCCGATGTCGAGGATGATCAGGTCGGCCGGGGTCTGGCGCTGATGCTCCAGCGCCGCCGCGCCGAGGCTCAGCCACGTGGTGGTGAAGCCCTCGCCCTGCAAGGCAAAAATCAGCGTGTCGGCAATCGCCGCTTCGTCTTCGACAATCAGGATATGAGGCATGGCGTCCGAGCCCGTAGGTTAAGTGCGCGAACGGTGCCCCAAGCCTGACGTTACGTCAATCAGACCACTTGGCTCAGCAGTCAGGTTTGTCTGCGGTAAAGCGACGCGCCGGGTTCACCGCCGCGCCGAATTCGCGCAAGGCCTTGGCACCGATCAGCAACGGATAATTGAAGTTGCTGCGGTCGGTCAGGTTGACCTCGACAGTACGCTTGACGTTACCCAGACACAGCTCGAGATCGACCACCGGGCGTTTGGCGACTTCGGTGCTTTCGCCCTCGTCCTCTTCATCCGAACGGCTCTTGATCTTGCTGATCCGCGCGACCTTGTGTTCGTAGACCTTGTTGCTGGCGTCCTTGGTGCCGAGGCGGAAACGCACCCAGTCATCGCCGTCGCGAGTGAAGGTTTCGATGTCCTTGGCCGACAGCGAGGCGGTCAGTGCACCGGTGTCCATCTTGGCCTTGAGCACTTCGCCGCCGATTTCCGGCAGCGCAATGTATTCGTAGCGCCCGTACAGGGTCGGCTCGGCGGCCATGACCGGCAGGGCGACGAGGGCAAACAGTGCAAGGAGGGATTTCACGTAAGGGGCTTCCTTGGGGAGTTGGGCAACGGGATTTTAGACCGTTGCGCGCTTGATCGTTCCCACGCTCTGCGTGGGCATGCATCCAGTGACGCTCTGCGTCACAGGGACGCGGAGTGTCCCGGGCGGCGTTACCACGCAGAGCGTGGGAACGATCAGGTTAACGCGACTGAAGTGAAACATTCGTCACCGCCGATTTGGCCTGCCGCGCGAAGCTGCTTATCATGGCGCGCCCATCCGTTTGCAAAGAGTTGCTTATGCGCCGCCTGCTCACCGGCTGTTTCGTCACCTTGCTGCTATTGCTCAACACCCTGATCCTGATCGGGCCGTTGCTGGTGTTTGCCCTGCTCAAACTGGTCGCACCGGGCCGCTGGCGTGACTACGCATCGGCGGCGGTGATGTGGATCGCCGAGACCTGGGCAGAAATCGACAAACTGATTTTCCGCTTGTGCATTCCCACCCAATGGGACATTCGCGGCGGCGAAGGCCTGCGTGGCGACACCTCGTATCTGGTGATCAGCAATCACCAGTCGTGGGTCGATATTCCGGCACTGATCCAGACGCTGAACCGACGCACGCCGTTCTTCAAATTCTTCCTCAAGAAAGAGCTGATCTGGGTGCCGTTCCTCGGGCTGGCGTGGTGGGCGCTGGATTACCCGTTCATGAAGCGCTACACCAAGGCGTTCCTGGCGAAGAACCCCGAGCTGGCGGGTAAGGATCTGGAAATCACCAGACAGGCCTGCGAGCTGTTCAAGCGTCAACCAGTGACCGTGGTGAATTATCTGGAAGGTACCCGCTACACCGCCGCCAAAAGTGTCGAGCAACAATCTCCGTTCAACCACTTGCTCAAGCCCAAGGCCGGCGGCGTGGCGTTCGTGCTGGCGGCGATGGGTGAACAGCTGGACGCCATTCTCGATGTCACCGTGGTTTATCCACAGGCGAACATTCCGGGCTTCTGGGATCTGATCAGTGGCAACGTGCCGCGCGTGATCATCGACATCAAGACCCGCGAACTCGACCCGGCGTTGTGGCAGGGTGATTACGAGAATGATCCGGCGTTTCGCCAGACGGTCCAGAGCTGGGTCAACCAGCTCTGGAGCGAGAAGGATCAGCGCATCGCCGAACTGCGCAGCGAGCGCCGCTGAATCAGCTACCGGTGCCGGCGCCCCAGATGCTGCCCAGGCTTTGCAGCAGCGGGCCGCCGACGCCTTGGTCACCCAGATACTTGAGCAGCACCGGGGCAAACTGGCCGACCATGCCGCTGTCCATGCCCAGCGCGCCGAAGGCGTTGTTCAGGTCATTGGTGTCCTTGACGTTGCCTAGGGCGTTTTCCAGACCGGCGGACTTGCCCGACGAGCCCAGCAAACCACTCAACGCCGCCAGGTTGCCGCTACCGCCCGACAGCTTGTCGATGCCTGGCACTTCTTTGGCCAGTTGCGAATAATCGGTGCTGCTCAATTGATTCTTGGCCAGGCCCAGCATGGCGCTGGTGCCGCCAACCGCTTGCTGCGGCGTAACACCCAGACCGGTGACGGCCTGCAGCAGACCGGCGGTTTCCGAAGTCGGCGCGGCGGCGGTGGCAGCGTTGCCGCCCTGCATGCTCGAAGCAGCCTTGGTCACGTCGTCCAGGCTGAAACCGGCAAACACCGGGCTGGCCGCAAGGGTCATCAGCGAAGCCATTGCAATACCGCGTGAAATCTTCATTCAGACATCCTCTTGCGCTGTGAAAACCGTCCGTCGATAGACGATAAAACTGCCGGTTTGACCGGGTACTCGCGGGCATGTTCCTCGCCTGCGCATCCATTTTCATCATACCCACGTATATGAATCGTGAAACCCTGGAATTACCGCGATGAATGGCACAACCGCTATCGCTGAACTAGCCTGTGAACATTCCGAGTCTAGCCCTCGTGCACTCAGCCTTGTCTGGAGAGTCGTCATTTCCATCGCCGACACCGATCAGTTGCGACAGCTGTTGGCCCAGTGTTCATTGGGTGATCGTCGCGCCTTCGAAACCCTCTACCGCAGTGTCGGCCCGCGTCTACATGGCGTGGCCTTGCGCTTCATGGGCCGGACTGATCTGGCCGAAGAAGTGTTGCAGGAAGCCTTCGTGCGCATCTGGAACAACGCCTCACGCTACGAAGCGCACCTGTCGGCACCGCTGACCTGGATGATCAACATCACCCGTAATCAAGCCATCGACCAGTTGCGCAAGCACCGCGACCGGGCGCTGACCGACCTCGAACAAGACGCCTTGCCGGACCAAAGCCCGTCAGCCCATGACCAGTTGAACAGCGCCCGCGAGGCCACGGCCCTGAACCGTTGTCTGGAAACCCTGGAAAGCATGCAGCGCCAATCGATCAGCGTGGCTTACTTTCAGGGCTTGTCCTGCTCGGAACTGGCCGAACACCTGGCGGCGCCGCTCGGTTCGGTGAAATCGTGGATCCGCCGGGGTATGGAACGCCTGCGCCGGTGCCTTGAATCATGAATTACCAGACCCCTGCCCTGCGCCGAGCCCTCGCAGCCGATTACGCCATCGACCTGATGTCGGCGGCGGCGCGTCGACGGTTTGAACAGCTATTGCTCGATGACGCCGCGCTCCGGGCGGAGTTGGCGCAGTGGCAGGAAACGCTGGTCAGCCTCACCGAATCCCTGCCGGACCATCCAGTGCCCGACCGCGTCTGGCAAGGCATCACCGCGCGCATCGAACCCCAAGTGCTGCATGTCCCCGAGAAACGACCGTTCTGGAACTGGCTGCGACTCACCGCAGCGGTGTGCTCCATCGCGGTGCTGGTGCTCCTCGGCTCGCTGTACAACCGCGACGACGCCCGCTATCGCGCCACCCTGCTGACCGCCGACGCGCAACCGGCGTTGAAGGTCGAGGCGCATGAAGATTATCTGCAGGTTGAGCCACTGACATTGGCGGCGGTCGATGCGGATCGCAGCCTGGAACTGTGGGCGATTCCTGCTGATGGAAAACCGATTTCCCTCGGCGTTATTCCGGCGGGTAGCAAAGGCAAGGTTGAGTTGAGTGAGGCGCAGAAGGTGTTGATCGATAAGCCGATTGCGCTGGCGGTCAGTCTTGAACCTAAAGGTGGTTCGCCGACTGGGCAGCCGACGGGGCCGGTGCTGTATCAAGGGGCGTTGGCGGCCTTGTAAAGCCCCTCACCCTAGCCCTCTCCCAGAGGGAGAGGGGACTGACCCTGGGATATTGACGTAATACGCCGACGTGAAAGACTTGCGTTGAATCCATAGTCGACTCGATCTTTCAGGTCGATGTACGACGCGAGACACCTCGGTCGGCCCCCTCTCACTTAGGGAGAGGGCTGGGCGGGCGGCGTTCCGATGAGGGTAGCTTTTGACCTTGCCTGCCAACAAAAAACGGCGACCCTGAGGTCGCCGTTTTGTATTGCGCTTAAGCCTTACGCCGCACTGAACAACTTGTGCGGATCAATCACAAACTTCTTCGGCACGCCCGCATCGAACTCGCCGTAACCTTCCGGCGCCTGATCGAGGCTGATCACTTGCACGCCCACCACTTCAGCAATGTTGATGCGATCCCACATGATCGCCTGCATCAATTGGCGGTTGTACTTCATCACCGGCGTCTGGCCGGTGTGGAAGCTGTGCGACTTGGCCCAGCCCAGACCGAAGCGAATGCTCAGGCTGCCCATTTTCGCGGCAGCGTCGACGGCACCCGGATCTTCGGTGACGTAGAGGCCCGGAATACCGATCTTGCCGGCAACACGTACCACACCCATCAGCGAGTTGAGCACGGTGGCCGGGGCTTCGGCTTTCACGCCGTCGTGGCCGTGGCCGCGCGCTTCGAAGCCGACGCAGTCCACTGCGCAATCCACTTCCGGCTCGCCCAGCAGTGCGGCGATCTGCTCATGCAGCGGCGTGTCTTGCGACAGGTCGACGATCTCAAAACCCTGAGCCTTGGCGTGGGCCAGGCGGATGGTGTTGACGTCGCCGACGATCACCACCGCCGCCCCGAGCAAACGCGCGGAAGCTGCGGCGGCCAGACCGACCGGGCCGGCACCCGCGATGTAAACGGTGCTTCCCGGACCCACGCCAGCCGTGACGGCGCCGTGGTAACCGGTTGGCAGAATGTCGGAGAGGCAGGTCAGGTCGCGGATTTTCTCCATGGCCTTGTCGCGGTCCGGCAGTTTCAGCAGGTTGAAGTCGGCGTAGGGCACCAGCACGTACTCGGCCTGGCCACCGGTCCAGTCGCCCATGTCGACATAACCGTAAGCGCCCCCGGCACGGGCCGGGTTGACGGTCAGGCAGACGCCGGTGTGTTGCTCCTTGCAGGAACGGCAGCGCCCGCAGGCAACGTTGAACGGGACGGAGACCAGATCACCGATTTTCAGGTTTTCGACGTCGGAGCCTTTTTCGATCACCTCGCCGGTGATTTCGTGGCCCAGCACCAGACCGGTCTGCGCCGTGGTACGGCCGCGCACCATGTGCTGGTCGGAGCCGCAGATGTTGGTGGAAACCACTTTGAGAATGACCCCGTGCTCGATCTTGCGACCGCGCGGGTCCTGCATTTTCGGATAGTCGATTTTCTGTACTTCGACCTTGCCAGCGCCGAGATACACCACACCACGATTGCCAGACATGCTTTCACCTCGCTGTTGTTTTTATGGAACCGCGTTGCCCAGGCAGGCAGCGCGTTAAGTGCTCGGGTACAGATGCTGTTTCTTGTGTTGCCTGTCAGGGCCTCATCGCTGGCAAGCCAGCTCCCACAGGATTTGTGTCGTTTACAGAATTTGAATTCAACACCGAATCCTGTGGGAGCTGGCTTGCCAGCGATGGCGATCTAAAGTACGACCGTACGATTGGCGTTCAAAAAAACCCTTCTTTCGATGTGATACCCAACCGCCCGCGCCAGCGTCAGGCCTTCGATATCACGCCCCTTGGCAATCAGATCCTCGGGGTAATGACTGTGATCCACCGCCTCGACGCCCTGGGCAATGATCGGCCCTTCATCGAGGTCGTTGTTGATGTAATGCGCCGTCGCGCCAACCAGCTTCACGCCCTTGTTGTAGGCCTGGTGGTACGGTTTGGCGCCCTTGAAGCCCGGCAGCAACGAGTGATGAATGTTGATCGCCTTGCCATCGAGCTTGCGGCACAACTCCGGCGACAGCACCTGCATATAGCGCGCGAGGATCACCAGTTCGGCGCCGGACTCTTCGATCACCTGCCACACCTGACGCTCCTGCGACGGTTTGTCGTTGGGGTCGAGGGGGAAATGGTAGTAGGGAATCTGGTGCCAGTCGGCCAGCGGCTTGAGATCCGGGTGATTGGACACCACCGCCGCGACGTCCATCGACAACTGACCGATGCGCTGGCGATAGAGCAAATCGTTAAGGCAGTGATCGGCCTTGGAAACCATGATCACCACTTTCGGCCGGTAGTTCGGCGCTGTCAGCTCGAAGATCATGCCAAAGGCCTGACCGCGTTCGGCTAAACCGGCGCGGAAGGACTGTTCGTCGAAACCATCGGGTTGGCGGAATTCCACGCGGATGAAGAAACGCCCCGAGAGGCGGTCATCGAACGAGTGGTGCTCGGTGACGTAGCAACCCTGCTCGAACAGAAAACGCGTCACCGCGTCCACGGTGCCGAGGACGCTGGGGCAGTCGGCGGTCAGAATCCATGTGTCTGGGGCGCGGCTCATGGTGCGGTGACTCCTGTTCTTTGTGCGGGGTGGCAGGTTTTTCCCTCACCCTAGCCCTCTCCCAGAGGGAGAGGGGACTGACCGAGTTGTTCTCTCGTGTTACGCCGACCTGAGATATCGGGTCGAACTCAGGCTCGAAAACCACACAAATCTGCTCCCTTTCCCCCTCTCCCCCTGGGGGAGAGGGCTGGGGTGAGGGGGGTGGCTTTTGATCTTCAGGCCTGAACGCTCAACCCGTACTCAGCCGAAGCATCCTGCAACCACAACCACCAGTAATCCGAGAAGCTGCGACGAATCAGCAGTTCCCAAGTGTCTTCGGCGGTATGACGAATCATCAGCTGCGACTTGGCGAACACCGTGCCGACCGCTTTACCGACCGGGAAGCTGTTCGGGTGCACGTCATAGCTGGTCGATTTCATCAGCACCTGACGCACGTTCGGCCCGCTGAGTTCGAGCACCTGCTGGCCGCCGCTGACGTTGACGATCGCGATGTGCAGATCGCCCAGTGTTTCACGCAGTTTCTGTTCGGCAGCGAATTCTTCGCCGCTCGGCACGATCAGCAGCCACTCGTCCGGGCCCATCCATTGCAGGCTGGTTTCGCCTTTGACGATCACGCTCAGGGCGCCGGGCAATTCGATACCCAGCGCTTTATGGACGCCGGCGGCGAACGCCGCATCGTGGCCATCGCCACGGATGGTCAGGTGGCCGAGGAGTTTCTTTTCCCGCACGATCACGCCGGCGTTCTTGCGACCCTTGCCGACCAGGCTGGCGAGGTCGGCATGGTGCAGCGACGACTCGGCCTTGGCGCCGGTGGTCGGGCGTTGTTGGTAAACATTGGCTGTGGTCATAAAGCACCTTCTGAATTCTGACTTGAGCCCTGTGTAGGCAGATCTACCGCTATCGCGAGCAGGCTCACTCCTACAAGGGGTACGCGATCACCTGTAGGAGTGAGCCTGCTCGCGATAAAGTCACCGCGGTGCAACTGCACTCCCCAGGAGCCGAACCATCAAATGTTCTGGCGATCACCCTTCGGATCGAAGAACACCGAAGAAACGATTTCCGCCTCGATCACGCTGCCATCGGCCAGCGGTGCAAACACCCGCTCACCGAGGCGCTTCAGACCGCCCTTGACCACACCCATCGCAAACGAATAGCCGAGGGAGTTGTGCGCGTAGCTGGAAGTCACGTGGCCAACCATGGTCATCGGAATCGCCTGCTTGGTGTTGAACACCAGCTGCGCACCTTCCGGCAGCCATACATTCGGATCGATCGGTTTCAAGCCCACCAACTGCTTACGCTGATCCTTCACGCAGTCTTCACGGTTCATCCCACGCTGGCCGATCCACGAGAACGGTTTGGTGCGACCCACGCACCAGCCCATGTTCAAGTCGTCCGGGGTCATCGAGCCGTCAGTGTCCTGGCCAACGATGATGAAACCCTTCTCGGCACGCAGCACGTGCATGGTTTCAGTGCCGTACGGGGTCAGGTTGTACTGCTTGCCGGCCTCGACGATTTTCTCCAGCACGCCCATCGCATAGTCGGCCTGCACGTTGACTTCGTACGACAGCTCACCGGTGAACGAAATGCGGAACACCCGCGCCGGCACACCGCCGACCAGACCTTCTTTCCAGGTCATGAACGGGAACGCTTCGTTGCTCAGATCAATGTCGGTCACGGCGCTGAGCAGCTTGCGGCTGTTCGGCCCGGACAGGGTCATGGTCGCCCAGTGGTCGGTGACGGAGGTGAAGTAAACCTTCATGTCCGGCCATTCGGTCTGGTGGTACAGCTCCAGCCACTGCAATACGCGAGCGGCGCCGCCGGTGGTGGTGGTCATGACGAAATGGTTGTCGGCCAGACACGCCGTGACACCGTCGTCGAAGACCATGCCGTCTTCTTTGCACATCAAACCGTAGCGGGCCTTGCCCACGTCGAGCTTGGTCCAGGCGTTGGTGTACACGCGGTTAAGGAACTCGCGGGCATCCGGGCCTTGAATGTCGATCTTGCCGAGGGTCGAGGCGTCGAGCAGGCCGACGCTGTCGCGCACGGCTTTGCATTCGCGCTTGACGGCGGCATGCAGATCTTCACCGTTTTTCGGGAAGTACCATGGACGCTTCCACTGACCGACGTCTTCAAACTCGGCGCCGTTCTTCACATGCCAGGCGTGCAGTGCGGTATGACGCACCGGCTCGAAGATGTGCCCACAGTGACGACCGGCCACGGCGCCGAAAGTCACCGGCGTGTAGTTCGGGCGGAACATCGTGGTGCCCATTTGCGGGATGGTCACGTTCAGCGAGCGGGCGGCGATGGCCAGACCGTTGACGTTGCCGAGCTTGCCCTGATCGGTGCCGAAGCCCAGCGCGGTGTAGCGTTTGACGTGCTCGACCGACTCGAAACCTTCGCGGGTTGCCAGTTCGATCGCTGCAGCGGTCACGTCGTTTTGCAGGTCGACGAATTGCTTCGGCGCCCGTGCGGTGTTCTTTTCATGCGGCACCTGGAACAGCGCCAGCGTCGGTTCTTCGTGACGGCTCAGGGCTTTCGGCAGCACGCCTTCGACAGTCTGGAAACCGGCTTCAGCGGCAGCACGCACGCCACCTTCAAAACCGTCAGCCAACGAATCGCCGAGACCGTAAACGCCGTTGATGCCACCGACGCACACGCGTTTCTGCGGTGCTTCGCCCGGTACGAAGCCGAGGATGTCTTCGCGCCAGGTCGGCTTGCCACCGAGGTGCGAAGCCAGGTGAACGACCGGGCTGTAACCACCGGAACTGGCGACCACATCGCAGTCGAGCCATTCGCCTGGGCTGGTCACGGCGTGGGCTTTGACATCAATCGCAGCAACACGGGCAGCGGTGACACGCTTGCTGCCACGGGCTTCGATCACGGCGCTGCCGGTGAGAATCCGAATACCTTTGGCGCGGGCTTCTTCCACCAGCGCACCACGCGGATTGCTGCGCGCATCGGCGATGGCGACCACTTGCAGGCTGGCGTCGAGCCAGTCCAAAGCAACGCGGTAGGCGTGATCGTTGTTGGTCGAAAGAACGAGCTTCTTGCCCGGTGCCACGCCATAACGACGCACGTAAGTCGACACAGCGCCGGCCAGCATGTTGCCCGGCACGTCGTTGTTGCCGTAAACCAGCGGACGCTCGCAAGCACCGGTTGCCAGCACGACACGCTTGGCGCGAACACGGTGAATACGCTGACGCACCTGGCCAATCGGCGCACGGTCACCGAGGTGATCGGTGAGGCGTTCGTGAATGGTCAGGAAGTTGTGGTCGTGGTAACCGTTGACCGTAGCGCGCGGCAACAGCAGCACGTCCGGGGTGTTCTTCAGTTCAGTGATGACACTGGCAACCCAATCCATCGCCGGTTTGCCGTCGAGGCTTTCGCGTGAGTCGAGCAAGCTGCCGCCGAACTCTTCCTGCTCATCGGCCAGAATCACTCGGGCACCGCTGCGCGCAGCGGCCAGTGCAGCGGCGAGACCGGCCGGACCAGCGCCGACGATCAGCACGTCGCAATGCTGGTTCATGTAGTCGTAGGTGTCCGGATCGACTTCAGTCGGCGAGCGGCCCAGACCGGCAGCCTTGCGAATGTACTTCTCGTACGTCATCCAGAACGATTGCGGGTACATGAAGGTTTTGTAGTAGAAACCCGGCGGCATCAGCTTGCCGCCGACCTTGCCGAGAATGCCCATCATGTCGTTGTTGACGCTCGGCCAGCCGTTGGTGCTGGTCGCGACCAGACCTTGATACAGCGCTTGTTGCGTGGCGCGCACGTTGGGAATCTGGGTGGCTTCGGTGGCACCGATCTGCAGCACCGCGTTCGGCTCTTCGGCACCGGCAGCAAAGATCCCGCGAGGACGCGAATACTTGAAGCTGCGGCCAATGATGTCGACGCCGTTGGCGATCAGCGCGGCGGCCAGCGAGTCACCCTCGAAGCCTTTGTAGCTCTGACCGTTGAAGGTGAAGCTCAGCACTTTGTTGCGGTCGATCCGTCCACCGTTGGACAGGCGATTGGTCTGGCTCATACCTTCTCTCCCTGCGCCGTCGTGGCTGTTTTCGCCGAATCAGCCTTGTCGGTGAATTGCGGCTTGGTGCCGATCTTGTAGGTTTCGAGAATCTCGTAAGTCACGGTGTCGCGGGTGACGTTGAAGTACTGACGGCAACCGGCAACGTGATCCCACAGCTCGTGGTGCAGACCGCGCGGGTTGTCGCGGAAGAACATGTAGTCGCCCCACTCCTCGTCGGTGCAGGCGCCTGGATCGAGCGGGCGCGGAATGTGCGCCTGACCGGATGCGTGGAATTCCTCTTCGGAGCGCAGTTCGCCGCAGTGAGGACAGAAGATATGCAACATGGGGATTTCTCCTGTTAGTGGGCGACGGCAGCAGCGCCGTGTTCGTCGATGAGTGCGCCGTTGTGGAAACGGTCGATGGAAAACGGTGCGGCCAGCGGGTGCATTTCACCCTTGGCCAGACTCGCGGCAAACACGTTGCCCGAGCCAGGCGTTGCCTTGAAGCCACCGGTGCCCCAACCGCAATTGAAGAACATGTTCGGCACCGGGGTTTTCGAAATGATCGGGCAAGCGTCCGGGGTGGTGTCGACGATGCCGCCCCACTGGCGGTTCATGCGCACGCGGGACAGCACCGGGAACATCTCGACGATGGCCTGAATGGTGTGCTCGATCACCGGGTACGAACCACGCTGGCCGTAGCCGTTGTAGCCGTCGATACCAGCGCCGATCACCAGGTCGCCCTTGTCGGACTGGCTGATGTAACCGTGCACGGCGTTGGACATGATCACGATGTCGATAATCGGCTTGATCGGCTCCGACACCAGCGCTTGCAGCGGGTGGGATTCGATCGGCAGACGGAAACCGGCGAGCTTGGCCATGTGCCCGGAGTTACCGGCGGTGACCACACCGACGCGTTTGGCGCCGATGAAACCCTTGTTGGTTTCAACACCGATGCACACGCCGTTTTCCTTGCGGAAACCGATGACTTCGGTCTGTTGGATCAAGTCCACACCGAGGGCGTCAGCGGCACGGGCAAAGCCCCAGGCCACGGCATCGTGACGGGCGACGCCGCCGCGACGCTGAACGGTGGCGCCCATCACCGGGTAGCGGGTGTTTTTCGAGCAGTCGAGGTACGGAATCTCGTCAGCGACTTGCTTGGCGTTGAGCAGTTCGCCATCGACGCCGTTGAGGCGGTTGGCGCTGACCCGACGCTCGGAATCACGGATGTCCTGCAGGGTGTGGCACAGGTTGTAGACGCCACGCTGAGAGAACATCACGTTGTTGTTGAGGTCCTGCGACAGGCCTTCCCACAGTTTCATTGCGTGTTCGTAGAGGTGCGCCGACTCGTCCCACAGGTAGTTGGAGCGCACGATGGTGGTGTTGCGCGCGGTGTTACCGCCGCCCAGCCAGCCTTTCTCGACCACGGCCACATTGGTAATGCCGTGTTCTTTTGCCAAGTAGTAGGCAGTCGCCAGACCGTGCCCGCCGCCGCCGACGATGACCACGTCGTAGACCTTTTTCGGCGTCGGCGTGCGCCACATGCGCTGCCAGTTTTCGTGGTGGCTGAGGGAGTGTTTGAAGAGGCCGAAGCCCGAATAGCGTTGCATAGTCAGTTACTCCAGAACACTCAGCGATAAACCGGGAAGTCTGCGCACAGGGCCGACACTTGCTGGGCAACATTGGCCTCGACGTCGGCATCACCGAGGTTGTCGAGGATGTCGCAGATCCAGCCAGCCAACACTTCGCACTGGGTCACCTTGAAGCCGCGAGTAGTGACCGCCGGGGTACCGATGCGCAGACCCGAGGTCACGAACGGCGATTGCGGGTCGTTCGGCACGGCGTTCTTGTTGACGGTGATGTGCGCACGGCCAAGGGCGGCGTCAGCATCTTTGCCGGTCAGACCCTGACGGATCAGGCTGACCAGGAACAAGTGGTTGTCGGTGCCGCCGGACACTACATCGTAGCCACGTTTGATAAACACGCTGGCCATCGCCTGAGCGTTGTCGATCACTTGCTGCTGATAAGCCTTGAAGCCTGGCTCCAGCGCTTCCTTGAAGCACACGGCTTTACCGGCGATGACGTGCATCAGCGGGCCACCCTGAGCGCCGGGGAATACGGCAGCGTTGAGCTTCTTCTCGATCTCTTCGTTGGACTTGGCCAGGATCAGGCCGCCACGAGGGCCGCGCAGGGTTTTGTGCGTGGTGGTGGTGACCACGTCGGCGTACGGCAGCGGGTTCGGGTACAGACCGGCAGCGACCAGGCCGGCGACGTGGGCCATGTCGACGAACAGCAGCGCGCCGACCTTGTCAGCGATCTGACGAAAGCGCGGGAAGTCCAGAGTCTTCGAGTAAGCGGAGAAACCGGCGACGATCATTTTCGGCTTGGATTCGACGGCGAGACGTTCGACTTCGTCGTAATCGATCAGCCCGGTGTCGGTGTTGATGCCGTACTGCACGGCGTTGTAGAGCTTGCCCGAGGACGACACTTTGGCGCCGTGGGTCAGGTGACCGCCGTGGGCCAGGCTCATGCCGAGGATGGTGTCGCCCGGCTGGATCAGCGCCAGGTACACGGCGCTGTTGGCCGAAGAACCGGAGTGCGGCTGGACATTGGCGTAATCGGCGCCGAACAGCTGCTTGGCGCGCTCGATGGCCAGCGCTTCGACTTTATCGACGTGCTCGCAGCCACCGTAGTAGCGCTTGCCCGGATAGCCTTCGGCGTATTTGTTGGTCAGGCCGCTGCCTTGCGCTTCCATGACGCGTTTGCTGGTGTAGTTCTCTGACTCGATCAGCTCGATGTGATCTTCCTGACGTTGCTCCTCGGCATTCATCGCCGCCAGCAGTGCATCGTCGTAACCCTGGATCTGGTCTTGCTTGCTGAACATCGCGTCTCTCCCAGCGGCATCTGTGCGCCATTCGTCTCGGTAAGGCACTGGCAATCACGGCAGTGCCCTTTGATGCCGATGGTATGACCGGCGCAGACAGCTCAAATGCCTGCGCGCGCCACGCAAAGGTGCGTTTACGACATGGCTGAAAATGGCTTGTTGAATCTGCACAGATCCCCTGTAGGAGTGAGGGGGGGGGGGGGGGGGGGGGGGGGGGGGGGGCCCCCCCCCCCCCCCCCCCCCCCCGCCTCACTCCTACAGGGGGTTATGCGGCGAGCTGGCGGATAAGTAGCAGCAGGAGGAAATGCGCGGGATAGAGGGCATAAGCCCAGCGCCGCATCGGCGGTGGCTGGAGATGTCGCACATGTCGCAACAGGAACATTCCGAGCATGGGCGCAAACAGACAGGTGGCAATGCCAAGAATGGCGACGCTGCTGCCAAACCTCGCCGACTCATACAGCACTTGCCATTGGTTGGCGGCGAGACAAACCAATCCCGGCAACAGGCTGAAATACCAAGGCCGGCGAAACACCTGCAGCATCGCCAACGGCAGCAACACCCCGAAGAAACCAAACATCAGTCGTTCCGGAAACATGGCGGCCAGCACCAGCGCGGCGACACCCAGTAATCGCGACATGGGCGATGGATCCTGCCACCCCCGCGCCACTAACAACCCCAACGCCAGCGTCGGCATCACGTTCAGCGTGTCGGGGTCGGGAATGTACAGTCGATAAGGAATCTCGCTCACCGCACTGAACAGCAACAACCAGCCCAGATAGCGCCATTCCGTCTTCCGCGATCCATCGCGCGCCAGATTCGCCGCCATCGCCAGACAAAACCATGGAAACGCCAGCCGCCCCGGCACGTACAGCCAATCGGCGGAGAACCCGACATATCGCAGGTGATCGAGCAACATGCTCAGCAGCGCCAGCCACTTGAGCAGATCCAGCGCGCCGTCGCGTTTTCTCAGGTGCATAATCGGCCTGCGTCCATGTAATGTTCTGACAGCGACATCCCGTGTGCTCCCCGGAAGATCTTCGGTAAAGTGCGCACCATCATTGACCACGAGCCTTCACAAGAGTCTCGACCACGGAAGCCGGCCATGACCGACAAGAGCCAACAATTCGCCAGCGACAACTATTCCGGTATCTGCCCTGAAGCCTGGGCTGCCATGGAACAGGCCAACCACGGCCACCAGCGCGCTTACGGCGACGATGAATGGACCGCTCGCGCGTCCGATCATTTCCGCAAACTGTTCGAAACCGACTGCGAAGTGTTCTTCGCCTTCAACGGCACCGCCGCCAACTCGCTGGCGCTGTCGTCGTTGTGCCAGAGTTACCACAGCGTGATCTGCTCGGAAACCGCCCACGTCGAAACCGACGAATGCGGCGCTCCGGAATTCTTCTCCAACGGTTCGAAACTGCTGATCGCCGGCACTGAAAACGGCAAGATCACCCCGCAGTCGATCCGCGAAGTCGCGCTCAAGCGTCAGGATATTCACTACCCGAAACCGCGCGTGGTCACCCTGACCCAGGCCACCGAAGTCGGCAGCGTCTACACCCCGGAAGAAGTCCGCGCCATCAGCGCCACCTGCAAAGAGCTGGGCCTGCACCTGCACATGGACGGCGCGCGTTTCTCCAACGCCTGCGCGTTCCTCGGTTGCTCGCCAGCAGATTTGACCTGGAAGGCTGGCGTCGACGTGCTGTGTTTCGGCGGCACCAAAAACGGCATGGCCGTGGGTGAGGCGATCCTGTTCTTCAACCACAAACTGGCGGAAGATTTCGACTATCGCTGCAAACAGGCCGGGCAACTGGCGTCGAAAATGCGCTTCCTCTCGGCACCCTGGGTCGGCATCCTCGAAAACGACGCCTGGCTCAAATACGCCCGCCACGCCAACCACTGCGCGCAATTGCTGGCAGAACTGGTCAGCGACATTCCCGGCGTCGAACTGATGTTCCCGGTACAGGCCAACGGCGTGTTCCTGCAACTCTCGGAACCGGCCATCGCTGCGTTGACCGCGAAGAACTGGCGTTTCTACACCTTCATCGGCAAGGGTGGCGCGCGCTTCATGTGCTCGTGGGACACCGAAGAAGAACGCGTCCGCGAACTGGCCCGCGACATCCGCGAAGTCATGTCCGCCTGACCTGACGCCTGCGCACTGATCGTTCCCACGCTCTGCGTGGGAACGATTTTCGGTCGGGAATGATTTTTCCCACCAGCACTTCAGACTTCTCTGCTAGCGCAATCACTTCGTCCGCCTCACCCTGATCGTTCCCACGCTCTGCGTGGTAACGCCTCCCGGGACGCTCCGCGTTCCATTCCCGTCGCACCGCAAGATTCAAGGAAGAATCCCATGGGCCGCAGCCGCTACACCATTACCGAAACCGACAAACCGCATTTTCTGACCTGCACGATCATGGAATGGTTACCGCTGTTCATCCGCCCATACATCGTCGACCACCTGCTCAACTGCTGGCGATATCAACAGGCCCACAATGACTTGAAGCTGTACGGCTACGTGATTCTGGAAAACCATCTTCACTTCGTCGCCCAAGCACCCGACCTGAACAAATGTCTCAGCCAGTTCAAATCATTCACTGCTCGACAGATTATTGATGACTTGCAAAGCAAAGGAGCTGACAAGGCTCTGCAACGGCTGCGCTTCAGCAAACGTGCACACAAGCAGGATCGCGTGTATCAGCTGTGGCAGGAAGGCTCCCACGCAGAGATGGTTTATAGCGAATCGGTCATGCGCCAGAAGCTTGAATACATCCACAACAACCCGGTGAAACGCGGGTATGTGGATTTGCCAGAACAATGGCGTTATTCGAGTGCCAGGAACTACGCGGGAATGCCGGGGCTGATCGAGGTTCAGTGCTGGTATGGAAATGGGACGCAGAGCGTCCCGGGCTGCATTCCCACGCTGAGCGTGGGAACGATCAATGGCGGAGAAAGTGCTACCTGATCTGCTTGGTCTACATTGTCTGTCGAGCCCTTCGCTCACATAACAATAAGCAGGAGCATCGGCATGTCGTTACAAGGCAAAACCCTGTTCATCACTGGCGCCAGCCGTGGCATTGGCCGTGAGATTGCGCTGCGTGCCGCGAGGGACGGGGCCAATATCGTGATTGCGGCGAAGAGCGCCGAACCCCACGCCAAACTGCCCGGCACCATTCATAGCGTCGCCGCTGAAGTCCAGGCGGCGGGCGGCAAGGCGTTGGCGTTGCAGGTGGATGTGCGTGATGAGGACGGCGTACGCCGGGCTCTCGCCCAAGCCAACGAACATTTCGGCGCTATCGATGCGCTGGTAAACAACGCCGGGGCGATCAAGTTGACCGGTGTGCAGCACATCGAACTCAAGCGCTTTGACCTGATGCACCAGATCAACACCCGTGCGGTGCTGCTGTGCAGTCAGGCCGCCCTGCCCTATCTGAAGAAATCCGCCGGGCATATTCTCAATCTGTCGCCGCCGCTGAATCTGGCGAGCAAGTGGTTTGCGCAGTTCAGCCCGTACACGGTGACCAAGTACGGCATGAGCATGCTGACGTTGGGGATGAGCGAGGAATTTGCCAGTTACGGGATCAGCGTCAACTCACTGTGGCCGCAAACGATGATTGCCACGGCGGCGATTGAGTTTCAGTTGGGTAATCGCGAGTCGTTCAAGCAGGCTCGCACGCCTTCGATCATGGCGGATGCGGCGCATGTGATTCTGGATAGCAGCAACCGGCAGATCACCGGGCGGTTGTTGATTGATGAGGAGATTTTGCGGGAGAGCGGCGTTGGCGAGTTTGAGCATTACCGGTTTGATCGGGAAAGCGAGGCGGCGTTGATGCCGGATTTGTTTGTTGACTGAAATAGCCCCTCACCCTAGCCCTCTCCCAGAGGGAGAGGGGACTGACCGTGGTGTTTATCAGAGTTACGCCGACGTGAAATACCGAGCCGAACCCACATTTTGAAAAGCCCAAAAATCGGCTCCCTCTCCCTCGGGAGAGGGCTGGGGTGAGGGGCAAGCCGTACGCAAAAATTCGAACCACTCAAAAATCGATACGCACATCCCCTTTAGGCACACTGCAACAAGACAAGATAAACCCTTCGGCCTCATCGTCCTCGGTAATCCCGCCGTTGTGCTCCATCTCCACTTCACCACCCAGCTTCAATACCTTGCACGTCCCGCAAATCCCCATGCCGCAGGCTTTCGGAATCATCAGCCCCAGCTTGGCCGCCGCCGCATGCACGGTCTCACCCGGTGCCACACGAATGCTCTTGCCGGACGAGGTGAATTCGACCTGATGCAGGTCGGCGATATCGATCTCCGGCGCATCCGCTGCCTGTTCGGCTTGCTCCACCGCATCGGCACGCGCTTCTGGTGGCGTCGCACCGAAGGATTCTTCGTGATAACGCGACATGTCGTAACCCGCCACTTCCAGCAGGCGCTTGACCGCGTTCATGTACGGCGTCGGACCGCAGCAGAACACTTCGCGCTCAAGGAAGTCCGGCACCATCAGTTCCAGCATTTTGTGATTCAGGTAACCGCGATACCCGGCCCACGGTTCACCCAAGCCATGCTTCTCGCAAATCAGATGCAGGCTGAAGTTGTCGATCCGCGACGCCATGTGCTCCAGCTCGCGGTGATAAATGATGTCTTTGGGCGAGCGTGCACTGTGGATAAAGGTCATGTCGACGTTGGCGTTGGTGTCGTAGAACCAGCGCGCCATCGACATGCACGGCGTGATACCGACGCCGCCGCTGAGATAGAGCACTTTCGGGCTCGGAAAGTCGATGGCATTGAACAGCCCCACCGGCCCGTGCACCGCCAGCTCTTGCCCCTCGTGAAGCGTGTCGTGCAGCCAGTTGGAAACCTTGCCCCCCGGCACGCGTTTGATCGTCACCGAAAAGCTGTACGGCACCGACGGCGAACTGGAGATCGTGTACGAGCGCATGATCGGCTGGCCTTCGATTTCCAGCTCCAGGGTCACGAACTGCCCGGGCTTGAAGAAGAACAGGATCGGCTGGTCGGCCATGAAACAGAAGGTGCGCACGTCCCAGGTTTCCTGGATGACTTTGACGCAACGGACGATGTGTCGGCCATTGGCCCAGGTCTGGGTGGTGACCGGATTCAGGAAGCTGTTGGACATGCTGTTCTCCACGGCCGACTGTCGGCCTCATGTCGGCGATTCTGCGTATAGCGCGAACCGCCCGTTTACCTATCCGCGACATCGGCATACTTATCGCGACCAGCCCCCAACCACCGGGGGTTGCGCGTCGGGAACAGATTGCACCATGTCGCCCATGGATAAGGTTGCGCCCTGCGCCGGGCCCACACTCGCCCCAACACCAAGACAGCTTCTTTACACCTTGCGTAGCAACCGTTAGCAGCACACCTGATCAGCCACTTTTCGCCGGCCACGCAGATGGCCATGAGGATCACATCGATGGACGTCACCGCAAAAATCAGCCTGGGCGATCCGCTGGAACCCGCACGCAAGGCCACCGCGCAAATGCTCCAGGAGCGCGAGCGCACCTTTTCGCTGCCGCAACCTTTTTATAGCGATGAGCGGCTGTTCGATATCGACATGCAGGAGATCTTCCAGAAAGAATGGTTGATCGCCGGCATGACCTGCGAAATCCCGGCCAAGGGCAACTACCTGACCCTGCAGATCGGCAAGAACCCGATCATCGTAATCCGGGGTGCCGAAGGCGTGGTGCATGCGTTCCACAACGTCTGCCGTCACCGTGGCTCGCGTCTGTGCACCAGTGAAAAAGGCAAGGTCGCCAAACTGGTCTGCCATTACCACCAGTGGACGTACGAGCTGGACGGTCGCCTGCTGTTCGCCGGCACCGAAATGGGCGCCGACTTCGACATGAAGCAGTACGGCCTGAAACCGGTGAACGTGAAGACCGCCGGCGGCTACATCTTTATCAGTCTGGCCGAGAATCCGCCGGCCATCGATGACTTCCTGTCGACGCTGAACCATTACATGGAACCGTACGACATGGAGAACACCAAGGTGGCAATCACCACCACCTTGATGGAAAAAGCCAACTGGAAACTGGTGCTGGAAAACAACCGCGAGTGCTACCACTGCAACGCGTCGCACCCGGAACTGCTGAAAACCCTGCTGGAATGGGACGACGTCACCGACCCGCGCGCCGATCAGGCGTTCAAGGACCACGTCGCCGCGTCCGCCGCTGCCTGGGAAGCCGAGAAGATTCCTTACGCCCACGCCAGTTTCGGCCTGCGCAACCGCATCGTGCGCATGCCGCTGCTCAAGGGAACCGTGTCGATGACCCTGGATGGCAAACAGGGCTGCGCGAAACTGATGGGCCGGATCAAGAACCCGGATCTGGGCTCGATGCGCATCCTGCACCTGCCGCATTCGTGGAACCACTGCATGGGCGACCACATCATCGTCTTCACCGTGTGGCCGATCAGCGCACAGGAAACCATGGTCACCACCAAGTGGATCGTGCACAAGGATGCGGTTGAAGGCGTGGATTACGATGTGGAACGCATGCGCCAGGTGTGGGATGCGACCAACGATCAGGACCGGCGTCTGGCGGAAGAGAACCAGCGCGGGATCAACTCCACGGCGTATCAGCCTGGGCCTTACTCGAAGACGTATGAGTTTGGTGTGGTCAACTTCGTTGATTGGTACAGCGAGCGCCTGTTGAGCAACCTCGGCGCCGAGCCTGCGCCGTACCTCAAAGGCGTGCCTGTGCAGGGCTGATCAAGATCAAAAGATCGCAGCCTTCGGCAGCTCCTACAGGTGGAATGCGTTCCCCTTGTAGGAGTGAGCCTGCTCGCGATAGCTATCTCACCTTCACCACATCCCTGAACCTTGATTGCACAATTTCTGATCAATCACCCCACACCCCATACCCACCAAGCCTCCCAGCCTTTCGCAAACAAGTTATCCACATAGCCACCCACAGCAAATGGGGGTAACTGTGGATGAACGAAAAAATAACTGACTGATTTATGAAGAAAAATCGTGACTTATCCAGAAGTACGGTTTGCAAGACGCATTGGTTGTTTTTTGATCATATTCCTGTAAGCCACGTTCTGCATGGTCTGTAGAGGATGACGAACACGTTATCCACAGAAGCGCCAACAGAGTTCGGGGGTAACTTTGCCTTATCTGTGGAAAAGCCTTGGAGGCTGTGTGAAATCGGGATTTGCGCGGGAGTTTTTCGTCGAAACAGATTAATTGATTGTTTTTTGATCAACTCTTCACAGGCCACGTTTTATAAGGGTCTCAGCGGATAGCGAACATCTTATCCACAGAAGCGCCAACAGAGATTGGGGGCAACTTGCTGAGTTATCCTGGCGAAAAAGCCCTGAAAATCCGTGACTTAGGCTGGCTGTTTTTTGATCGGATAGCTGCAGGGCTTGAATGACGTGGGGTGTAGAGAGGGGCGAACATGTTATCCACAGATCGACCAACAGGGACTGTGGGTAAACCGCTACCCTCATCGGAACGCCGCCCGCCCAGCCCTCTCCCGGAGGGAGAGGGAGCCGACCGAATCGCCTATTTGAACTCCATCGACCTGAACGAACATTGTGATCTCAGGCTTGGCCAAACCAACGTCACCGCGCAATCGCAGGTCGATGTAATTAGCCAATACCACTCGGTCGGTCCCCTCTCCCTCTGGGAGAGGGCTAGGGTGAGGGGCTTTTCAGCGAACAACACCTTCTTCAATCAGCAACTTGAGAATCGCTTCAGCACCGGCCTGCGCGGTAACTCCTTTGAGCACTTGTCCACCGCCGCCACTGGCTTTGGCGGTCGCGGCTTTCATGCGGTCGGCGCCGCTTTTGGCTTTGATCACTTTCAGGCGCTTGGGCCTTGGTTTGGCCGGTTGCAGGGTGGCGGCAGCGAGGAGTTCATCGTCGATAACTTCAACGTCGTCCGCCTCCAGCACCCCACGACGCGCCGGGCCGTAGGCACTCTGCCGAGGCTTCGGCGCAGCGTTATCCACAGTCGCCATAAACGGCAGCTTCACCTTCAACCGCCGCCGCTGCCCACGCGGCAACGCTTGCAGCACTAGCGCCGAACCGTCATTGATCGACTCCACCTGAGCCAGCCCCACTACCAGCGGCCAGCCCAGACCTTCCGCCAGCAGGAACGGCAACATCCCCGAACCTTCACCGGTTTCTGCCTGGCTGCCGGTCAGCACCACCTGCGCACCGGCATCGCGCAGATACGCGGTCAGCGCCGGCAGCGCATCGGCGCCAGCCGGTTGCTCCAGCACGTGCATCTGTTCCAGCCCCATGCCCAGGTAGGCGCGCAACGCCGGTTCCGCAACGTCGCCGGCATGCAGCACTTGCAGGTTATCCCCAGCCAGTTGCAGACCCAGTTCCACGGCGCGCGCGTCCTGATCAGCACGGCGTGGCCGCCCGGAAGTCGGGTGAGCGCCGATTGAAACCAGACTGATTACTTTCGTGTTCATAGCGTTTCCTTAAGCCGCATCGCGCTTGGCTTCGTTGCGGTAAGCCGCGACCGCTTCGATCAACGCCTGAAGAATCTCCGCGCTCTCGCCGATCACCGACAAATCGGCACGCTTGATCATGTCGCAACCCGGATCAAGGTTGATTGCCACGACCTTGTCGCAGGCACCAATGCCTTGCAGGTGCTGGATCGCGCCTGAGATACCCACAGCCACATACACCCGCGCGGTCACCCAGGTGCCGGACGCGCCGACCTGGCGATCACGGGCCATGAAGCCATCGTCCACGGCGACCCGCGAAGCGCCTTCGGTAGCGCCGAGCACTGCGGCCGTTTCGTGGAACAGCGCCCAGTCTTTGACGCCGTTGCCGCCGGAGAAAATGAACTCCGCTTCGGCCATCGGAATCGCCGCCGGGTCCACTGCCACCGCACCGAGATCCTCAATCCGCGACAGGCTGCGCGCGACACTTGTGGATAACTCCACCGGTAATACTTCATGACGGGTTTCACTGACTGGCTCGGCGCATTCGGCCGCCGCCAGAATCAACCGCGCGACCGGACGGGCAAGGTCTTGCAAGCCCGCACCTGCACGGCCGATGCACTCCTGATCCTTGACCTGCCAGACCCGCGTCGCCGGGCGCTCGCCCAATGCTGCAGCAAAACGCCGACCGAGTTCACCACCACCGCTGCGACTGTCCGGCAGCAGCCAATGCCGTGGATTGAACTGGTTATCCACAGTGCGCAAACCTTGCACGCGTTGCTCCGGTGCATAACCGCTGAACTGTTCGCCTTCGAGCACCAGCAGGCGATCGACGCCAGCAGTGGCGAAAGCGTTTTCCTTGTGCTCGCCAAAAACCACGGCCAACACCGCGCCGTCATTACCGGCAAGCTGATGGGCGAGACCGAGCAAGTCACGGTCGTGGCTGCTCAAGCGACCGCCGACCATGTCCGGCACCACGCTGATGTAGAACGCCGGGGCAGGCACTTGATGCAGCGGCAATTGCACTTCCACAGCCGCCGAACGTTTGACCGCCCCGCCCTGTTGCGCACCGCTGCGGTCGATCCGTTTGATGCCGTTGGGGCCGATAAAACCGATGCCGTGCAGGTTCTTGCGGATGACGCCGTTGGGCCCCATCCAGCTGTGTTGCGCCGGTTGCATCGCCGCGTGCAGCGGATGCAGGCGGTTACGCGCAATCCATTCGGCGCGTGGGTCGCGGCGGATAATGTCGCTCATCAGTGGGCCTCCGCTGGTTCACGTTTGGCCGGGGTCGCAGGCTTGCTCGGCGCGGCGTCTTCGAGCAGCGCGTCGGCCACCAGTTCAGCGATGTCTTTAATCAGGGGACGCGGTTCGACCACGCCTTCGAGCATCGCCGTGCACTGTGGACAACCCACCGCCACCAGTTCGGCGCCGGTCTCGCGGATGTCTTCCATGCGCATATCAGGAATCCGTTGCTTACCCGGAATGTCGGTGATCGGCGCCCCGCCACCGCCGCCGCAGCAGCGCGAACGGAAGCCGGAACGTTGCATCTCTTTGACTTCAATACCGAGCGCACGCAGCACTTCACGCGGCGCTTCGTACTCGCCGTTGTAGCGGCCGAGATAGCACGGATCGTGATAGGTCACGCTATTGCCTTTGTGCTGACCGAGGTTCAGCGCACCGGCCTGAATGATTTCTGCCATGTAGGTACTGTGGTGCTGCACAAGGTAATTGCCGTCGAACGCGCCGTACTCGTTTTTCAGCACATGGAAACTGTGCGGATCGCAGGTGACGATGCGGTTGAAGCCGTATTTGGCCAGGGTCTGGATGTTGCGTTTGGCGAGCAACTGGAAGGTCGCTTCATCGCCGAGACGCCGGGCGACGTCACCGCTGTCACGCTCTTCGAGGCCGAGTACGGCAAAATCGATTTTCGCCGCTTTCAGCACTTTGACGAACGCGCGCAAGGTGCGCTGGTTACGCATGTCGAAGGCACCGTCGCCAACCCAGAACAGCACGTCGGTGGTTTTCTTTTCGCTGAGCAGATTGAGGTTCAGATCCGCCGCCCAGTTCATCCGACCGCCCGGAGCAAAACCGCCGGGGTTGTCGGTGGCGATAAGGTTTTCGAGAACTTCGGCCCCCTTGTTCGGGGTCGCGCCTTTTTCCAGGGTCAGATGGCGGCGCATGTCGACGATGGCGTCGACGTGCTCGATCATCATCGGGCATTCCTCGACGCAGGCGCGGCAGGTGGTGCACGACCAGAGGGTTTCGGCGTCGACCAGACCGTTGACGATCGGTTGATGCGGATTGCCTGAGTGTTCGCCGATGGGTTTGCCGGGATAAGGACTGCCGGCGAACTTGGCATCGGTGCCGCCAGCGAGGCCGACGACCATGTCCTGAATCAGTTTTTTCGGGTTCAGCGGCTGGCCGGCGGCGAAGGCCGGGCAGGCTGCTTCGCACTTGCCGCACTGCACGCAGGCGTCAAAACCGAGCAACTGGTTCCAGGTGAAATCCTTGGGTTTTTCCACCCCCAGTGGTGCGTTCGGATCGTTCAGATCCAGCGGCTTCAAACCGGTGGAACGACCGCCGCCAAAGCGTTCGGCGCGACGGTGCCAAGCCAGATGTAGCGCACCGGCGAAGGCGTGTTTCATCGGCCCGCCCCAGGTCATGCCGAAGAACAACTCCGACACGCCCCACAGCACACCAATCCCCAGAATCGCCGCAAGCACCCAGCCGCCGAAGTTCTCCGGCAGGATTCCAGCCACTGGCAAGGTCAGCAGAAAGAACGACGCCGAGAACGCCAGCAGGCTTTTCGGCAGGCGCATCCACGGACCTTTCGACAGCCGCGCGGGCGGGTTGCGCCGACGCAGATAAACGAAGATCGCGCCGACGAACATCACTGCCGTCATCAGCAGCAAGGCGTAACCGAGAATGCGGTTATGCAGGCCGAAACCGTGCACCAGCAGCGCCAGCACAATCGACGCCACCGCGCCGCCGGCCGTGGCCACGTGGGTGTTGGCGATGTATTTGTCCCGCGCCACCACATGGTGCAAATCGACCATGTAACGCTTGGGCATGGCCAACAGGCCGCCGAGCAGATCGACCTTCGAGGCCCGGCCCCGACGCCACATGGCCACCCGCCGCAACGCACCGAGGACACCAAGGCCGATAGCTGCGAACAACAGGATTGGAAGAAGGGTGTTCAACATGGTGAAGCTCCCACCAGTACAACCTGGAGAAACACGGCGTTCAATGATCGTTCCCACGCTCTGCGTGGGAATGCATCCCGGGACGCTCCGCGTCCCAAAGCGGACGCGGAGCGTCCATTGCGGCATTCCCACGCGGAGCGTGGGAACGATCGTTCGCGAGGCTTAGAAATCCTTGCAGAGCCGCAGGGCGTCATAGATCGCAGCGTGGGTGTTGCGCTGCGCCACGCAGTCGCCGATGCGGAACAGCAAGTAGCCGTCGCCCGCCTCGCTCAGCGAAGGTTGTGGCTGGATCGCGAACAACGCTTCGACGTCGATCTGGCCCTTGTTGCGCGAACCCTCTTTGAGCGCGTAGTAGATTTCCTCATCCGGACGCACACCGTTTTCCACCACCACCTGATCGACCACCCGCTCCTCTTTGGCGCCGGTGTATTCGTTCTCCAGTACCGCGACCAGTTTGTCGCCTTCGCGGTAGACCTTTTCCAGCATCATGTCGCCGGTCATGATCACTTCTTTCGGGTACATGCTGCGGTAGTAGGTCGGGAACGACGTACCGCCGATGGCCACGCCCGGCTTGATGTCGTCGGTGACGATCTCGACCTGGCTGCCCTTGTCGGCGAGGAAGTCGGCAACCGACATGCCGGTGAACTCGCAAATGGTGTCGTAGACCAGCACGTTCTTGCCCGGCGCGACCTTGCCGTCGAGCACGTCCCAGCTGCTGACCACCAGCCCTTCGGCAGCGCCCCAGTGTTCGTTTTGTTCCAGGTACGGATGCCCGCCGACCGCCAGCACCACGACATCCGGACGCAAGTCCATGATGGTGTCGGCATCAGCCGCCGTGCCCAGGCGCAGATCGACTTTCAGCCGTGCCAGTTCCAGCTGGAACCAGCGGGTGATGCCGGCGATCTGGTCGCGCTGCGGCGCTTTCGAGGCGGTGGTGATTTGCCCACCGATGAATTCTTTCTTCTCGAACAGGGTCACGTCGTGGCCACGCTCGGCGGCAACGCGTGCCGCTTCCATCCCGGCCGGGCCGGCACCGACGATGACCACTTTGCGTTTGACGCCGGTGGATTTCTCGATGATGTGCGGCACGCCCATGTATTCACGGGACGTCGCGGCGTTCTGGATGCACAGCACGTCGAGGCCTTGATACTGGCGGTCGATGCAATAGTTGGCGCCGACGCACTGCTTGATCTGGTCGATCTGGCCCATCTTGATCTTGGCGATCAGGTGCGGGTCGGCGATGTGCGCGCGGGTCATGCCGACCATATCGACGTAACCGCCTTCAAGGATGCGCGTGGCCTGGTTCGGGTCCTTGATGTTCTGGGCGTGTAGCACCGGCACCTTGACCACTTCCTTGATCCCGGCGGCCAGGTGGAGGAATGGCTCCGGTGGATAACTCATGTTCGGAATCACGTTGGCCAGGGTGTTGTGGGTGTCACAACCCGAGCCGACGACGCCGATGAAATCGAGCATGCCGGTGTCGTCGTAATACTTGGCGATCTGCTTCATGTCCTCGTGGGACAAGCCGTCCGGGTGGAACTCGTCACCGCACAGACGCATGCCCACGCAGAAGTCGTCACCGACCTCGGCGCGCACGGCTTTCAGCACTTCCAGACCGAACTTCATCCGGCCTTCAAAGGTGCCGCCCCATTCGTCGGTACGCTTGTTGACGCGCGGGCTCCAGAACTGGTCGATCATGTGCTGGTGCACCGCCGATAGTTCAACGCCGTCGAGGCCACCGGCCTTGGCACGGCGCGCGGCCTGGGCGTAGTTGCCGATCACCCGCCAGATTTCTTCCGGCTCGATGGTTTTGCAGGTGGCGCGGTGCACCGGTTCACGGATGCCCGACGGCGACATCAGGGTCGGCCAGTTGAAGCCGTCCCAGCGCGAGCGCCGGCCCATGTGGGTAATCTGAATCATGATCTTGGCGCCGTGCTTGTGCATGGCGTCCGCCAGATTCTGGAAATGCGGAATGATCCGGTCGGTGGACAAGTTCACCGAGCTCCACCACTCCTGCGGGCTGTCGATGGCGACCACGGAGGAACCGCCACAGATCGCCAGGCCGATGCCGCCCTTGGCTTTCTCTTCGTAATACTTGACGTACCGGTCGGTGGTCATGCCACCGTCAGTCGCGTAGACCTCGGCGTGCGCAGTGCTGAGCACGCGGTTGCGGATGGTCAGTTTGCCGATCTGGATCGGCTGGAACATTGCTTCGAAAGCCATGGCGGGTTCCTCGACTTACAACGGCTTGACGGTGAACAGGCCGTCGTCGTGGCCTTCTTCAGAGCCACCGTAAACTTGCTCGGCAACCGTGCGAATCTTGCTGCCGCGCGCCTCAAGAATCTGATCCATGGCACCGGCAAACCAACCGGTGAACATGTAGTCGACTTTGCGCCCGACCTTGCCGTAGACGTAGACGAATGCCGAGTGTTCGAGCTTGACGCTGGCGGTGCCTTTGTCGAGGTCGATGTCCTGGATCTTGAACAGGCCCCAGCCGCGTTGCGACAGACGCTTCATGTAGTGCTCGAACACCGCGACGCCTTCCAGGCCGTGACATTCAGCTTCTTTTTCGCACCAGTGCCAGGCGGATTTGTAGCCGGCCTTGTAGAGGATCTCGGCGTAGGCTTCAGCGCCCAGGACCTCTTCAATGCCCATGTGGTTGTTGACGAAAAAGTGGCGCGGTACGTAGAGCATCGGCAGGGCGTCGGAAGTCCAGACACCGGTCTCGCTGTCGACTTCGATTGGCAATTGCGGGGCGATCTTGGCCATGGAAACTTAACTCCAGAAAAATAGTGGATTCAGTGGTGACCGCTGCCCTCACCCCAGCCCTCTCCCACAGGAGAGGGGGCAGATCGGCGGCGGTCTTGAGTCAGCGTTACTCGCCCCAGACGTCTTTGAGGACGTTGACCCAGTTTTCGCCCATGATCTTGCGCACCACGCGCTCGGAGTGGCCGCGTTTGAGCAGGGTTTCAGTGAGGTTCGGGAACTCGCCGACGGTGCGGATGCCCAGCGGGTTGATGATCTTGCCGAAGCTGGTCAGACGGCGGGCGTAGCCCTTGTCGTGGGTCAGGTATTCGAAGAAGTCCTGCCCGTGGCCCTGGGTGAAGTCGGTGCCGATGCCAATGGCGTCTTCGCCAACGATGTTCATGGTGTATTCGATCGCTTCGGCGTAGTCGTCGATGGTCGAATCGATGCCCTTGGCGAGGAACGGCGCAAACATGGTCACGCCGACAAAACCGCCATGGTCGGCGATGAACTTCAGTTCTGCATCGGACTTGTTGCGCGGGTGTTCTTTCAGACCCGACGGCAGGCAGTGGGAATAGCACACCGGTTTTTTCGATTCGAGGATGACTTCTTCGGACGTCTTCGAACCGACGTGGGACAGGTCGCACATCACGCCAACACGGTTCATCTCGGCAACGATTTCGCGACCGAAGCCCGACAGGCCGCCGTCACGCTCGTAGCAACCGGTGCCGACCAGATTCTGGGTGTTGTAGCACATCTGCACAATGCCGACGCCGAGCTGCTTGAACACCTCGACATAGCCGATCTGGTCTTCAAAGGCGTGGGCATTCTGGAAGCCGAAGAGGATGCCGGTCTTGCCTTGTTCTTTGGCGCGACGGATGTCGGCGGTGGTACGCACCGGCATCACCAGATCGCTGTTTTCGCGGATCAGCTTCTGGCTGGCGGCGATATTGTTTACGGTCGCCTGAAAGCCTTCCCACACCGACACAGTGCAGTTGGCCGCCGTCAGACCGCCCTTGCGCATGTCTTCGAACAGCTCGCGGTTCCATTTGGCAATGATCAGACCGTCGATAACGATGCTGTCGGCGTGTAATTCGGCTGGGCTCATCAGGCGTCCCCTTATTGGCGATTCATGCGCCGAATCGTCTGCCGGCGCTTTGGGGCCAGCATATGCCTCGGTGCCGGGGCGACCGGGTGCAAAAACGACAGGGGAATTGCCGAAAGCGTCAATCCGCGACAAAGGGTCGCCAGACGCTCCGATCAGCTACCTGTTCAAGCCCGCCAGCTTGAGCCAGAATCTGGCGCATCTTGGAAACACCACTGGATTAGAGCGGCGACAACAATGAAATCGATCTTCCTGGCTTTGGCTTTGATTGCGACCGGCGTACAAGCCGCCGAAGAATCCGACAACAACCCCTGCGACGCCGTCGAAAACGACGTCCAGACCCTGGAATGCTCGACCTACAGCCGCACCACCGCTGAAGACCTGCTCAAGGACAACTACGCCAGCCTGACCGAACGCATGCAGACCGCGTACGGCAAAAACGCCACGCAACTGGCGGATATCACCGCCAAGCTCAAGACCGCCCAGCAACAATGGCTGAAGACGCGGGATGCCGATTGCGCGGTGGAAGCGTTCCCGGCTACCGCTGGCAGCAAGGCGTTCACAATTGCGCAGAATGATTGCGTGGCGCGGATGAGTGATGAACGGTCGGAGTTTTTGGAGTCGATTGGGCAGGAATAGTCCTCAAAATTTGAAGGAAAATTGGCACTGCTTTCTGCAATTGCCTCGTGAATCTCTTCTTCTTACGGCACATGCCGACTTCGCCTACACCTATTGCGTGAAAGCCCCGATCTACGGGCGCTTCACGCAATATCCTGACAACTGTTCTTGATTGGCCACTTTAAAAATATAAGTAAATATTCGCGAATCTTATAAAAGACTTATATTCTTCCATGAACAGCATCCACTGGACACGAAAGGCCGTTAAGCAACTCTTGAAATTGCACTCTGTGCATCAGGTACAGGTTCGAGATGCCGTTACGGCGCTTGCCGACATGCCTGATGTGGGCAATGTCAAAGCACTGATTGGCCATGACTACGCCTACCGCCTGCGTGTCGGTAATTATCGAGTCATGTTCGACTGGGATGGCGCAATCAAAGTGGTCAGTATTCAAGAGGTCAAGAAACGCGATGAACGAACCTACTGACATCCAAATCATCAACGACGCCGAGGGCAAACCGGCCTTCGTGGTCATTCCCTATGCGCAATATGTCGCGCAGAAAATGCAGCCCGATCTGATTCCCCATGAAGTGGTCAGTCGGATGGTCGACGGAGCGACACCGATCCGTGCCTGGCGCGAATACCTAAACCTGACTCAGGAAGAAGTCGCCAAACGCATGGGCATTTCGCAACCGGCGTTTGCTCAACAGGAAACGGTGTCCAAGCCACGAAAAGCAACTCGCGAAAAGATTGCGGCGGCCTTTGGAATCAGCTCTGAGCAGCTTGAGCTCTAGCCGGTAACGGCGTGTTTGCCTGCTGCAAAAGCCAGACATTCACACCGCCACCCGCTGCCAGCATCAGTCGTGAAATGGAGAACGAGGTTTCACATGATCGAGGATCAGACGTGGCGCCTCATATTCATACCCCAGGTCAGCGATGTCGCTCACGTCCCGAGCAGTCTGAGCAAACGGTTCGAGCACATCATCATAGTTATGTCCTTTCGGACCATTAACCAGCGGCGCGTAATGCGGCGCCCAACGTTCGTTGCTCTGGAGCATCAGTGACTGCCAGTCTGCCCACACCTTGTCGACAAAGCAGTGATGCAGGAAGAACACCGGATCATCTGGAGAGGTCATCGGCAACATATTGCCGCCCACCCAAAGGTGAACGCGATTATGCAGTTGTGAACCCGCAGTGGTTACCTGCGGATCACCGCGCTGGGTGATCCAGCCTTCCAGACGATTTCGGAAGCCGCGCACAGTCGGGCCGGAATCATAAGGCGGGGTGTCGTAAAGACTTTCGCGCAAAGCCATTTGCAGATCTTCCGGGGTCGGCAATGAGTTTACAACCAGCCCGAACTGGCGCTTCAAACCAGGACCTGGCAAATCGTCATCCGGATAGGAGGGAACCGGCCATTGACCGTGTTTATAGGCAAACCGACCGGTTGCTACACGCCAGTCATCGCCTTCAACACCATTGCCGCCCATAAAATCCTCAGCCCACACTGGAGAGTTGTGCGGATCGGCTGCATCTTCGGTCCAGTTCCAGTACGGGATCGTGATGGAGGGGTTGATCGCCTGAAGGTCATTTTCGAACTTCAGCAAAAACGCGCGGTGCCAAGGCAGGAACGAAGGCCCACGGTGGGCACCATTGCGGTAGTTCGGATCGTTTGGTTCATGTGGCAGCACGGTGGGCTTCATGACCTGGTGATGCAGATGCACATACTCATCGTATTGGCCTGACTGTTTGAGCTGGAGGCAGGCATCGACGAAGTTGTCTTTTTCGATTGGGGTCAGCGAGCGAATGTTCTTGCGCTGCTTCATGTCTTCAATCCCTTGAGCGAGGTTAGGTGTAGAAAGGGCGACAATCGTCCCAATCCTCCGACAACCAAGCTAGGCGCCAGTCGGAAGGCCGTCTACTGTCAGAAATTACAGGTCAGCGACGATTTCTGACCAGCGGTATTGCACCGTTGGGGCGCCGACGCGAAGTGACTTGACCGCCCGACTGCGTCAACATGACCGCCATCCAATTCGCTCATAAGGTCACTCGCCCATGAACATCTGCGGCATCGAAATCAAAGGCAGCGAAGCAGTCATCGCCGTGGCCGCTCTCGACGGTTCGGCTTTGAGCCATGTCCCCCTTGCCACCAAGAAGATCGCCCTCGAAGACGATGACGAGGCGGCCAACGTGAAGCTGTTCGCGGCGCAGGTGGCGTCGTTTGTGCGCGAGAACTCGGTTGACCGGATTGCGATCAAGAAGCGCAGCAAGAAGGGTGAGTTTGCCGGTGGGCCGACGACGTTCAAGATTGAGGGGATTTTGCAGCTGCTCGATGGTTGCGAGGTGACGCTGTTGTCGCCGCAGACGATCAATGCGCAGGCGAAGAAGCATAATTTCGAGCTGCCGGGGACGCTGAACAAGTATCAGCATGAGGCTTACAAGGCGGCGTGTTCGGCGTTGGTGAAGAAGTAACCCGATCAAACTGTAGGAGCGAGCCTGCTCGCGATAGCGGTGTATCAGTCAACAAAGATGTTGCATGTGATGCCGCTATCGCGAGCAGGCTCACTCCTACAAGGGTTCTGTGTGTTTCAGGCTTGAGCGGTGCGGCGATCTTCGCGGGGGCAGCGGGCAAATTTTGCGCGGTAGCTGCGGGTGAAGTACGACGGTGATTCGAAGCCGCAGGCGATGCTGACTTCGAGCACGCTCATGTCGGTCTGGCGCAGCAGCTGCCGGGCCTTTTCCAGGCGCAGGCGCAGATAGAAATTGCTCGGCGTATCGTTCAAGTGCAGCCGAAACAAGCGCTCCAATTGCCGCCGCGTCACCTTGATCGAATCCGCCAATTGCAGCGTGGTCAGCGGCGGTTCGCTGTGTTGCTCCATCTCGCCGATCACTTGCACCAGTTTCTTGTTGTTGATGCCGTAACGCGTGGCGACTTCCATGCGCTGGTGATCCTTGCGCGGACGAATACGCCCCAGCACAAACTGCTCGCTGACCTGAATCGCCAGCTGCGGGCCGTGGGCCTGGGCGATCAGATCGAGCATTAAGTCGATGGAAGCCGTGCCTCCCGCCGAGGTGATGCGCCGGCGGTCGATCTCGAACAGCTCTTGGGTCACGCTGAGCTGTGGATAAGATTCCTTGAACGCGTCGATGGCTTCCCAGTGCAGGGTCAGGCGATGGCCATCGAGCAGGCCCGCCTCGGCAAGGATGAAGCTGCCGGTGTCGATGGCGCCGAGTGTCACGCCGTCGTTATCCAGCCGCCGCAACCAGTGCTCCAGCGCTGGCGTGGCGAATTTCAGCGGTTCAAACCCAGCCACCACCAACAACGTCGCGCCTTTCTTCAACGGCTCCAGTGCCGCATCGGCATTGACCGACATGCCATTGCTCGCCAGCACCGCCCCGCCATCAGCGCTCAACACGTGCCAGCGATACAACTCGCCACGAAAACGGTTGGCCACGCGCAGCGGTTCGATCGCGGAAATAAAGCCGATGGCGGAGAACCCCGGCATCAGCAAAAAGTAGAAATCCTGGGACATTTGCGCACTCGGTTGGCGGGTAGCGTGGGATGTTGATACGCCAGTTGTCTTCGGCATTCAAGACCGCAGGTCGCTACAGTGCAAATGCCAGTCGCCGCAGTGCGCTTTCATGGGCGTATAGCTGCGTAACTTTGCATCACCGGCACGACAGATGCCGGAACTCACAATAACGACCTGCCGAGGAACCCGACATGAAACGACTGATCAGCAGCTGTGTTCTTGCACTCAGCGGTACCGCTTTCTTGAGCGCCAGCGTCATGGCAGCGGAACCCGCCTCGTGCCAGAACGTGCGCATGGGCGTGGTCAACTGGACCGACGTGATCGCCACCAGTGCCATGACCCAGGTCCTGCTCGACGGCCTCGGCTACAACACCAAACAAACCAGCGCCTCCCAGCAAATCATCTTCGCCGGGATCCGCGATCAGCGCCTGGACCTGTTCCTCGGTTACTGGAACCCGCTGATGACCCAGACCATCACCCCTTTCGTCGATGCCAATCAGGTCAAAGTGCTTGAAGCGCCGAGCCTGAAAGACGCTCGCGCGACCCTCGCGGTGCCGACCTATCTGGCCGACAAGGGCCTGAAAACCTTCGCCGACATCGCCAAGTTCGAAAAAGAGCTGGGCGGCAAGATTTACGGCATCGAGCCAGGCTCGGGCGCCAACACGCAGATCAAGGCAATGATCGCGAAGAACCAGTTTGGCCTCGGCAAGTTCCAGTTGGTCGAGTCCAGCGAAGCCGGGATGCTCGCCGCCGTCGATCGCGCCGTGCGCCGCAAAGAGGCCGTGGTGTTCTTCGGCTGGGCGCCGCACCCGATGAACGTCAACGTGCAGATGACCTATCTGACCGGCAGTGAAGATGCCCTTGGCCCGAATGAAGGCATGGCCACCGTGTGGACCGTCACCTCGCCGAAATACGCCGAGCAGTGCCCGAACATCGGTCGCCTGCTGACCAACCTGACGTTCACCGCCGAGGACGAGAGCCGGATGATGCAGCCGCTGCTCGACCACAAGGACGCCTTCGAATCGGCCAGGCAATGGCTCAAGGATCACCCCGAAGACAAGCAGCGCTGGCTCGAAGGTGTGACTACTTTCGATGGCAAACCGGCCGCTGAAAATCTCCAGCTGACCAGCAAATAACTCACCCCGAATCAACGCTTCGCAGCCCCGAAAAGGGCTGCGGACAGACCCATCACGCCTGAAGGAAACCGCACCATGAACCACGACGTCATCATCACCTGCGCACTCACCGGTGCTGGCGACACGACCGCCAAGAGCCCGCACGTGCCGGTCACCCCGAAACAGATCGCAGCGGCAGCCGTTGAAGCGGCCAAGGCCGGCGCCACCGTCGTGCACTGCCATGTGCGCGATCCGCAGACCGGCAAGTTCAGCCGCGACGTGGCGCTGTACCGCGAAGTGATGGAGCGCATCCGCGAGGCGGACGTCGACATCATCGTCAACCTCACCGCCGGCATGGGCGGCGACCTGGAGATCGGTGCTGGCGAGAACCCGATGGAGTTCGGCCCGAACACTGATCTGGTTGGCCCGCTGACCCGTCTCGCTCACGTTGAAGAGTTGCTGCCGGAAATCTGCACCCTCGACTGCGGCACGCTGAACTTCGGCGATGGCGACACCATTTACGTCTCCACCCCGGCGCAACTGCGTGCTGGCGCCAAGCGCATCACCGAGCTGGGCGTGAAGGCCGAGCTGGAGATTTTTGACACCGGTCACCTGTGGTTTGCCAAGCAGATGATCAAGGAAGGTTTGCTCGATAACCCGTTGTTCCAGCTGTGTCTGGGCATCCCGTGGGGCGCGCCGGCGGATACCACGACGATGAAAGCCATGGTCGACAACCTGCCCGCCGATGCGGTGTGGGCCGGGTTCGGGATTGGCCGGATGCAGATGCCGATGGCGGCGCAAGCGGTGCTGCTCGGCGGCAACGTGCGGGTCGGGCTGGAAGACAACCTGTGGCTGGACAAGGGTGTGCTGGCGACCAATGGCCAATTGGTTGAGCGCGCCACCGAGATCCTCAGCCGCCTCGGTGCGCGCGTGCTGACCCCGGCGGAAGGTCGCAAAAAAATGGGCCTGACCCAGCGCGGCTAACGAACTCACCTCAAAACCCTGTGGGAGCGAGCCTGCTCGCGAAGAGGCCGGTACATCCGAAGCATCTTCAGCAGCAGAGCCAGCGCATTCGCGAGCAGGCTCGCTCCCACAGTTGATCGCCGAACTATTCAGGAATGTCGCTATGAGCTTTATCACCGAAATCAAGACCTTCGCCGCGCTGGGCAGCGGTGTCATCGGCAGCGGCTGGGTCGCGCGCGCCCTCGCCCATGGCCTGGATGTGATCGCTTGGGATCCGGCCCCCGGCGCCGAAGCAGCACTGCGCAAACGTGTGGCCAATGCCTGGGGCGCGCTGGAGAAAAACGGTCTGGCGCCGGGCGCTTCGCAGGATCGCCTGCGCTTTGTCGCGACCATCGAAGAGTGCGTGCGCGATGCCGATTTCATTCAGGAAAGCGCCCCGGAACGTCTGGAGCTGAAACTCGATCTGCACAGCAAGATCAGCGCCGCGGCCAAGCCGAATGCGTTGATTGGTTCAAGTACGTCCGGCCTGTTGCCGAGCGAGTTTTACGAGAGCTCGACAAACCCGGAACGCTGCGTGGTCGGCCACCCGTTCAACCCGGTTTATCTACTGCCGCTGGTGGAAGTGGTCGGTGGCAAGAACACCGCGCCGGAAGCTGTGCAAGCAGCGATGAAAGTCTACGAATCCCTCGGCATGCGTCCGTTGCACGTGCGCAAGGAAGTGCCGGGGTTTATTGCCGACCGCTTGCTCGAAGCGCTGTGGCGTGAAGCGCTGCACCTGGTCAATGACGGCGTGGCGACCACTGGCGAAATCGACGATGCGATCCGTTTTGGCGCCGGGTTGCGCTGGTCGTTCATGGGCACGTTCCTGACTTACACGCTGGCCGGTGGCGATGCGGGCATGCGTCACTTCATGTCGCAATTCGGCCCGGCGTTGCAGTTGCCGTGGACCTATCTGCCGGCGCCGGAGCTGACTGACAAGTTGATTGATGATGTGGTGGATGGCACCAGCGATCAGCTTGGTCGTCACAGTATTTCGGCGCTGGAGCGTTATCGTGATGATTGTTTGCTGGCGGTGCTGGAGGCGGTGAAGACCACCAAGCAGAAGCATGGGATGAGTTTCAGCGAATAGGCCGTTTAATGATCGTTCCCACGCTCTGCGTGGGAATGCAGCCCGGGACGCTCCGCGTCCCAGAAGCGTGACGCAGAGCGTCACAAGAGGCGTTCCCACGCAGAGCGTGGGAACGCTCGCGCCAGGAGAAAAAATGCCCACCCTCACCACCTACCAAACCAAAATCATCCCCGACTGGGTCGACTACAACGGCCACCTGCGCGATGCCTTCTACCTGCTGATTTTCAGCTACGCCACCGACGCCCTGATGGATCGTCTCGGCATGGACAGCAACAGCCGCGAAGCCAGCGGCCACTCGCTGTTCACCCTCGAACTGCACCTCAACTATCTGCACGAAGTGAAGCTCGATACCGAGGTTGAAGTGCACACACAGATCATCGGCCACGACAGCAAACGCCTGCACCTCTATCACAGCCTGCACAAGGTCGGTGACGAACAGGAACTGGCCGGCAACGAACAGATGCTGTTGCACGTCGACCTCGCCGGCCCGCGCTCGGCGCTGTTCAGCCCGGATACCTTGAACCGCCTGCAAGACATCGTCGCCGAGCAGAAAGACTTGCCTGCTCCCGCTTACATCGGCCGCGTCATCGCGCTGCCACCTGCAAGGTAAATCCATCCATAGCAAGGAGCCGCCATGAACACCGCTGCCGCTGTTGCCGATTTCCGTACTTATCCGTTGATCAGCGCGCTCGGTGGCGTGCAGACCCTGGCGGATCGCGTTGCCATCGCATGGGCTGACGGCCGTATAAGCCCGTTTCACCATGTCTGGCTGCGGGACAACTGCCCATGTCAGCAGTGTGTCTACAACGTCACCCGCGAACAGGTTTTCGAGATCGTCGACGCGGCTGATGACCTGAAACCAGCGGCCGCGCACATCGATACCGATGGCTGCCTGCGCGTCGACTGGCAGGACGGTCACCTCAGCCGTTTCGATCCGGGCTGGTTGCGCGCGCATGCCTACGATGATGAATCCCGCGCCGAACGCTTGGCCGCCAAACCCAAGCCCTTTCTATGGCGTAGCGATCTGCAACTCCCGGTGTTCGAATACGCGGCGCTGATGAACGACAACGCCGCTCTGCTGCAATGGTTGCTCGCCGTGCGCGACATCGGCCTGACGCAAGTGCGCGGCGTACCCACCGAACCCGGATCGCTGAAGCTCATCGCGCAACGTATTTCCTTCATTCGTGAAAGCAACTTCGGCGTGCTGTTCAACGTGCAGTCCAAGGCCGATGCCGACAGCAATGCCTACACCGCTTTCAATTTACCGTTGCACACCGATCTGCCCACCCGCGAGCTGCAACCGGGCCTGCAGTTTCTGCATTGCCTGGTGAATGACGCCGAGGGTGGCGAGAGTATTTTTGTCGACGGGTTTGCGATTGCCGATGCGTTGCGCCAGGAAGATCCCGAGTCATTCAAGGCCCTGTGTGAAATCCCCGTGGAGTTTCGCAACAAGGATCGGCACAGCGACTATCGCTGCCTGGCGCCGATCATTGCCCTGGATGCGTTGGGGCGTGTCGCTGAAATCCGCATGGCGAACTTTCTGCGCGGGGCGTTTGATACCTCGGTGGAGCAGATGCCACGGTTGTATCAGGCTTATCGACGTTTCATTGCGATGACCCGTGAGCCACGGTTTCGGCTGATGCAGCGGCTCGTTCCCGGTGAGCTGTGGTGCTTCGATAACCGCCGCACGCTGCATGCGCGCAATGCGTTTGACCCGGGCACGGGGGCGCGGCATTTTCAGGGCTGCTATATCGATCGGGATGAGTTGTTGTCGCGGATTCTCGTGTTGCAAAGATAGACCGTTAAAAGATCGCAGCCTTCGGCAGCTCCTACATTGGAATACGTTCCCTGTAGGAGCTGCCGAAGGCTGCGATCTTTCGCTTTGCAGCAGGCAAAAAAAAGCCCCAATACCAGCCGTGACAGGATCGGGGCGCAAGCTACTGTTGAGGAGCTGCCGTGCGAGGGTGACCAAACCTTCGTGTTGCAAGCTGAGTTCAGTGTGCCCACTCCCTTGAGCGGCGAGTTAGCCGAAAACGACCTGTTCATAGCCGTCGCAGCCACTGCGACAAATCGCCCTTGCCGTACCCCGGCATGGCTACCAGAATCGAGCCACGACCTCCGTTACCGAAGAAGGATGCGCGTCATGATGTATGCCGATTTGATCGATCAGGAAGATTTGCTGGGCCAGCTCAAGGCGTTGGGTATTCAAGTACCCAGTGGCACGACCGCCGATCAGGCGTGCGAGTGTGCAGTGCGCGGCCTGGATAATGTGCGCGCGTTTGAACTGCGCAAGATGGTCAAGGACATGTACACCAGCGGCGCCAGTATCCAGCCGGCGGTGCGGCAGGCGATCGACAAGCAGTTGTTGCCGGCACTCGCCGATTTCCAGCAAAGCCATAGCGCCTGACGTTGCTCACCTGATCGTTCCCACGCTCTGCGTGGGAATGCCTCAACGGACGCTCCGCGTTCGGCCATTTGGGACGCAGAGCGTCCCGGGCTGCGTTCCCACGCAGAGCGTGGGAACGATCCTTATCAGAGCCTTACGCTGGCAAACGTCGATTCATTGCGCGCCTGACTCAACGCCGACATCGGCCCCGACAGCGGCGACATCACGATCGCCTGCGGCAGCGGCAGCATCGCCACTTGCTGGGTGGTGTTGGAGCCTACGCGCTCGTCACGCGGCGGAATGCCGAAGTATTCGCGGTAGCACTTGGAGAAGTGCGGCGTCGAAACGAAACCGCACACCGACGCCACTTCGATGATCGACATCGGCGTCTGCTTGAGCAACTGCCGAGCGCGAATCAGGCGCAGCTTCAGGTAGTAACGCGACGGCGAGCAGTGCAGGTATTTCTGGAACAGCCGCTCCAGCTGTCGACGCGACACGGCGACGTACACCGCCAGCTCGTCGAGGTCGATCGGCTCTTCCAGATTGGCTTCCATCAACGCGACGATTTCCTGCAGCTTTGGCTGGTTGGTGCCGAGCATGTGCTTGAGCGGCACGCGCTGGTGATCCTGCTCGTTGCGGATGCGTTCGTAGACGAACATTTCCGAGATCGCCGCAGACAGTTCACGGCCGTGATCGCGGCTGATCAGGTGCAGCATCATGTCCAGCGGCGCGGTGCCGCCGGAGCTGGTGAAACGGTTACGGTCGAGGGTGAACAAACGGGTGCTCATGGCCACGCGCGGAAAAGCTTCCTGCATCGCCGCCAGACATTCCCAGTGCACGCTGCAATCGAAACCGTCGAGCAGGCCGGCGCAAGCCAGTGCCCAACTGCCGGTGCACACGGCGCCGAGGCGCTTGGACTGACGCGCCTGGCTTTGCAGCCATGAAACGTGTTCACGGGTAACGGTGCGTTGAATGCCGATGCCGCCGCAGACGATCACGGTGTCCAGTGGCGGGGCTTTGTGCATGGAGGCGTCGGGAGTGATTTGCAGACCGTCACTGGCCCACACCTGACCGCCATCGACGGTGAGTGTGCTCCAGCGATACAGCTCGCGACCGGACAATTGGTTGGCCATGCGCAGGGGTTCTACTGCGGAGGCCAGAGAAATCAGCGTGAAATTGTCCAGCAGCAGAAAGCCGATGGATTGAGGCGCACGGTTCTGGGGTTGGGCCCCGGAGTTGAACGACGTCATCGCGGTATCTCCTCACACAAAGCGGGTGATGGCCTCAGGCGAGGCTCTTGTTATTGCCAGCGTTCTCGCGTGGGAGACGGGCTTTGTTATGACAGAGCAATTGCCATGCCTAAAATTGAATGGCTGTTCAATAACTCCTGAAAACGACGTCGCGACGTGTCTATACGAGCGGTCCGACGAGAGGTATTTCGAAGTGCCATTAGCGACTGAGGAAGCCCTGCCCCAAAGTGGGTGAGCAAATCGGTAGCACTTGTGGGAACTGGCCTGCGCGCGGTTTGCGGGGAGTGTCACCGCAAGCACGGGTGACGGACGGTAGGGAGGCTGGGCGCGTGTAACAGGTGGGAAAGACTCGTATCTGATTGCGACGCGCTAAAAGGTGGCGTGGTTTATTGTCTGTGTTCACTTGGTGAGCAGTTTTGACTGGTCTGACGCTATCGCGAGCAGGCTCACTCCTACATTTGGAATGCGTTCCCCTGTAGGAGTGAGCCTGCTCGCGATTGGGCCGATGCGGTCTCAGCACTCCACAGCGCTGACCGCCAGGCCACCGCGCGAAGTCTCTTTATATTTGTCATGCATATCGGCACCGGTATCGCGCATGGTGCGAATCACCCGATCCAGCGAAATAAAGTGCTGACCATCGCCGCGCAATGCCATCTGTGCCGCGTTGATCGCCTTCACCGCGGCAATCGCATTGCGTTCGATGCACGGCACCTGCACCAAACCGCCGACCGGATCGCAAGTCAGCCCAAGGTTATGCTCCAGGCCAATTTCCGCCGCGTTGCACAACTGCTCCGGCGTAGCGCCAAGAATCTCCGCCAGCCCCGCCGCTGCCATCGCGCACGCCGAACCCACTTCGCCCTGACAGCCAACCTCGGCACCGGAGATCGAAGCATTCTTCTTGCACAGAATCCCCACCGCCGCCGCACCCAGGAAGTAGTCGACCACGTTGGCGTCAGTCACCGCTTCGCTGAACTTCATAAAGTAGTGCAGCACCGCCGGAATGATCCCCGCGGCGCCATTGGTCGGCGCCGTGACCATGCGCCCACCCGCCGCGTTCTCTTCATTAACAGCCAGCGCAAACAGATTGACCCACTCCATCGCACTGAGCGTCGAGCCGATCACATTGGGCTTGCCCAATTCCTGAAGACTGCGATGCAACTTCGCCGCACGTCGACGTACATTCAAACCGCCGGGCAGGATGCCTTCGTGTTTCAGCCCCTGCTCGACGCAATCCTGCATCGCCCGCCACAACTTCATCAGCCCGGCGCGGATCTCTTCCTCACTGCGCCAGACCTTTTCGTTGGCCATCATCAGTTCGGCAACGCGCAGATTGTTGCTCTTGCACAGTTCCAGCAATTCAACCGCGCTGGAAAAATCGTAAGGCAGTTCAGTGCGATCCAGATCGACCACACCACTGGACGCCTGCGCTTCATCAACGACGAAGCCGCCACCGACCGAATAGTAGGTGTCGCGATGCAGCTCGCCGTGATCGCCCTCGGCAATAATGGTCATGGCATTGGGGTGGAACGGCAGGTTCTCATCGATCAGGCGCATGTCCCGTGTCCAGACAAACGGCACCGCCAAGCGGCCATCCAATAACAGTGTGTGAGTTTCACGCAGGGCCTGGATGCGCGGGCCGATCTGCGCCGGGTCGATTGCGTCCGGCCACTCGCCCATCAGGCCCATGATCACCGCGTTGTCGCTGCCGTGACCGATCCCCGTGGCCGACAACGAACCGTACAGCTGCACCTCGATTCGCCGCACCTGTTCCAGTTGATGCTTGCCCCTTAAGGACTCGACGAACAACGCCGCCGCGCGCATCGGCCCGACGGTGTGGGAACTGGAAGGGCCAATGCCGATTTTGAACAGGTCGAAAACGCTGATAGCCATTGCTGCAGAGCTCCTGAGGATACCGGTCCGGGGCGCAAAAGCGCCCGCTGGCGGAGCTGCTACGCTCAAGCTGCGATCCGCCGGAATGCCCGCATCATCAGGCTTTTGTCGGGACGCACGGCGTCTGACACCGACGCACTCATGTCCACCAGCGCCGCGCCGTTTTCACCCCGGTTTTCACCGTTTTCATGCGGTTCAGATGGCCAATCGGGGCGAAAAAAAGCTGTAAACGACGTCACTGACACTGGATACGACCATCCCTGTACTGGATACGACCCCCCCTGTAGGCGTCAGATTTTCACTGGTACATGATCGTTATGACTCGATTGCAAGGCGCCGTGACAGAGCTGTCTCCAGAACGCCATCCAACCGCAACCTATAAGTGCGGTGGTCCACAGTCGGAACACTGCCAAAAAAAACACCAAGGAGTCCATCCATGAAAGGTTCCCCGTCGTTGTTGTTGGCCGCCATGCTGAGTCTGCCGTTACTGGCGCAAGCTGCAGAACCGGCGCAGTGCAGTACCGTTAACTTCTCCGATGTCGGCTGGACCGACATTACCGCGACCACCGCCACCACCTCCGTCGTGCTCAACGCCCTCGGCTACAAGACCAAGACCACCATGATCTCCGTGCCCGTGACCTACAAGTCGCTGGCTGACGGCAAGAACATGGACGTGTTCCTCGGCAACTGGATGCCGACCATGGAAAACGACATCAAGGCCTACCGCGACGCCGGCACCGTGGAAACCGTGCGCACCAACCTCAAGGGCGCCAAGTACACCCTCGCCGTGCCGCAAGCCCTGTATGACAAAGGTCTGCATGACTTCGCCGACATCGCCAAATTCAAGAAGGAACTCGACGGTAAGATCTACGGCATCGAGCCTGGCAACGACGGCAACCGGCTGATCCAGAGCATGATCGACAAGGACGCCTTCGGCCTGAAGACCGCCGGTTTCAAAGTCGTCGAATCCTCCGAAGCAGGCATGCTCTCGCAAGTGGATCGCGCGCAAAAACGCGACACCGCCGTGGTCTTCCTCGGCTGGGCGCCACACCCGATGAACAAGCGCTTCAAGATTCAATACCTGACCGGTGGCGATGATTTCTTCGGCCCCGATTTCGGTGCGGCGACCGTGGCGACCAACACCCGCAAGGGTTACGCCGCGGAATGCAGCAACGTCGGTCAGTTGCTGAAGAACCTGGAGTTCACCGTCGACATGGAAAGTGAACTGATGGGCAACATCCTCGACGACAAGATGAAGCCTGACGCGGCCGCCAAGGCCTGGCTGAAAAAGAATCCACAAGTGCTCGATACCTGGCTCGCTGGCGTGACCACCATTGACGGTAAACCTGGCCTGGAGGCCGTGAAAGCCAAAATTAGTCAGTAATCGCTTATGCCGGGCGGTTAACGCCGTCCGGGCTGTTTATTTCCTTGCATGCGGACGTTCACTACCATGCTGATTGATCAGAAAATACCTTTAGGCCAGTACATCGCGGGCTTCGTCGAATGGTTGACGCAACACGGCGCCAACACTTTTGACGCAATCGCCGTGACCCTGGAAACGATGATCCACGGCGTGACGTTTGCGCTCACCTGGTTCAACCCTTTTGTCTTGATCGGCCTCATCGCCCTGCTCGCGCATTTCATCCAGCGCAAATGGGGATTGACCGTTTTCGTCATCGCTTCCTTTCTGCTGATCCTCAATCTGGGGTACTGGCAGGAAACCATGGAAACCCTCGCCCAGGTGCTGTTCGCGACCCTGGTCTGCGTGGTCATCGGCGTGCCGTTGGGCATCGTCGCCGCGCACAAACCGATGTTCTACACGTTAATGCGTCCGGTACTCGATCTGATGCAGACCGTACCGACCTTCGTTTACCTCATTCCTACCCTGACCCTCTTCGGGCTGGGTGTGGTACCGGGCCTGATCTCCACGGTGGTGTTCGCCATCGCTGCGCCGATCCGCCTGACCTACCTGGGCATCCGCGATGTCCCGCAAGAACTGATGGACGCTGGCAAGGCCTTCGGCTGCTCGCGTCGCCAATTGCTCTCACGGATCGAACTGCCTCTCGCCATGCCGAGCATCGCGGCCGGCATCACCCAGTGCATCATGCTGTCGTTGTCGATGGTGGGGATCGGGGCTCTGGTAGGCGCCGACGGTCTCGTCAAACCGGTGGTCAACGCACTGAACACTGCTGATATCGCCCTGGGCTTCGAAGCAGGCCTGGCGATCGTACTGCTGGCGATCATGCTCGACCGTATCTGCAAACAACCCGACGCCAAAGTAGGGGGTGACGCATGAGCATAATTCGCTTCGAAGACGTCGACGTAATCTTCTCCAAGGATCCACGCGAGGCACTCAAGCTGCTCGATCAGGGCATGACCCGCAACGAGATCCTGAAGAAAACCGGGCAGATCGTCGGCGTGGAAAAAGCCACGCTGGACATCAACAAAGGCGAAATCTGCGTGCTGATGGGCCTGTCCGGTTCGGGCAAGTCGAGCCTGCTGCGCTGCATCAACGGCCTCAACACCGTGAGCCGCGGCAAGCTGTTCGTCGAGCATGAAGGCAAGCAGATCGACATCGCCTCCTGCACCCCGGCCGAGCTGAAAATGATGCGCACCAAACGCATCGCCATGGTGTTCCAGAAGTTCGCTCTGATGCCGTGGCTGACGGTGCGCGAGAACATCAGTTTCGGTCTGGAAATGCAGGGCCGTCCGGAGAAGGAACGGCGCAAACTGGTCGATGAAAAACTCGAACTGGTTGGCCTGACCCAATGGCGCAACAAGAAGCCTGACGAACTCTCTGGCGGCATGCAGCAGCGTGTCGGTCTGGCACGGGCGCTGGCGATGGACGCCGACATTTTGCTCATGGACGAACCGTTCTCGGCACTCGACCCGCTGATCCGTCAGGGCTTGCAGGATGAACTGCTGGAACTGCAACGCAAGCTGAGCAAAACCATCGTGTTCGTGAGTCACGACCTCGACGAAGCGCTCAAACTGGGTAGCCGCATCGCGATCATGAAGGACGGCCGGATCATCCAGTACAGCGTGCCGGAAGAGATCGTGCTCAACCCGGCGGACGACTATGTGCGCACCTTCGTGGCGCACACCAATCCGCTAAACGTACTGTGCGGGCGCAGCCTGATGCGCACACTGGACAAGTGCAAACGCATCAACGGTTCGGTGTGTCTGGATCCGGGCGGTGATTCGTGGCTGGATCTGGCCGAAGGCAACACCATCAAGGGCGCGCGGCAGAACGGCTCGGTGCTGAATCTGCAGAACTGGGCGCCGGGGCAAGCGGTGGAAGGGCTGGAGCGTAAGCCGACGCTGGTGGATTCGAATATCGGTATGCGCGATGCGTTGCAGATTCGTTATCAGACCGGCAACAAACTGGTGCTGCACGATAACCATCATGTGGTGGGGATCCTGGGCGACAGCGAGTTGTATCACGCGCTATTAGGCAAGAACCTCGGTTAAGGCGGGATAAAAAAAGGGATCGCGGTGAGCGATCCCTGATCGTTCCCACGCTCCGCGTGGTAATGCAGCCCGGGACGCTCCGCGTCCCACAACAGCGGACGCGGAGCGTCCATTGAGACATTCCCACGCAGAGCGTGGGAACGATCATGCAAAAGGGGCTCAATCGAGCCCCTTTTGTTTTAGCGGTTTAGCTATACACCCGGCCAAGGAGCTGCCGATGGCTTTCAAACTGATCGAGCACATCCCGCGTGATCTGATCCTGCGTGAAGCCCATCAGGTCGTAATCCTGGCTGCCGTTGTGCAGATACACCTCGGCGCGGTAATAACGCTGGCGCGCTTCATCGGACTGCGCCGATTCGGTCGGGGTCGCCAGATAGCCGTCCAGGCTGACTTCGTAGACGAAAGGGTTGCCCTCTTCCATCTCGACGCGCACGCCCATGCAGCGCTTGGATTTACCCAACAGCGTCTGCACTGTCAGACCCTGCGCACGCATCTGCGCGGTGGCGTCTTCCAGCGCCGGGCTGACTTGCTTGTCCATGAAACGCTGCACCACCGATTGGCTCGGCTGCAGATCCAGTTGCGTCAGACGCTCGCTGAAACCGCGACGACCGCGCTCTGCCAGTTGCGCTTGCTCCTGTTCGATCTGCACGTCCTGGCGCATCGCCTTGTGCAGGCCGAACATGAAGAACACCAGCACCACCGAGAACGGCAGACCGGCGAGCACCACCATGGTTTGCATGGCTTCGAAGTTACCGGCAAACAGCAGACCGATGGTCACCAGGGTGATCACCACCGACCAGAAGATCCGCAGCCAGTGCGGCGCATCTTCATCGACGTTGCCGCCCTTGCAGGACAGATTCGCCATCATCACCGCGCCAGAGTCGGCCGGGGTCAGGAACAGCACGAAACCGACAAAGATCGACACACCGATGACCACTTTCGACGCCGGGTAGTGTTCAAGCAACTGATAGATCGCCATCGACGGCTGTTCCAGCGCCGTCTTGCCGAGTTCCACCGCACCATGGTTCATCACCAGGTCCAGCGCCGAGTTACCGAAGATCGACAGCCAGGCCAGGGTGAAGCCCAACGGAATCAGCAGCACGCCGGCGACCAGTTCACGCACGGTACGACCACGGGAAATACGCGCGATGAACATGCCGACGAATGGCGCCCAGGAAATCCACCACGCCCAGTAGAACAGGGTCCACAGGCCCATCCAGCGTTCGGACTTGGCGTTGTCGCCTTCGTACACATAAAGGTCGAAGGTTTTCAGCACGATGCCATTGAGGTAATCGCCGATGTTCTGCACGAAGCCGTTGAGCAGGTGCAAGGTCGGGCCAAACAACAGCACGAAAATCAACAGACCGCTGAACAGCACGATGTTCAGGTTGGACAGACGACGGATGCCGTTTTCCACGCCGGACACGGCAGCGATGGTCGCCACGGTGCTCATCACGATGATCACGATCAACAGGTTGGTGTTGCTGTGTTCCATGCCGAACAGGTTTTCCAGGCCCGACGACACTTGCAGCGAACCGATCCCCAGGTTCGTCACCAGACCCAGCAGCGTTACGAACATGCCGAAACCGTCCACCGCATGACCGGCCGCGCCTTTGACCCAACGCTCGCCGACCAGCGGATACAGCGCCGAACGCAGGGCCAGCGGCTGATTATGACGGTACGCAAAGTACGCCACGGCCAGACCGACCAGCGCATAGATCGCCCAGCCGTGCAGGCCCCAGTGCAGGAACGTCAGCTGTACAGCCTGACGTGCGGCCAGGTTGCTGGCCGATGCGCCTTCCGGCGGATTGAAGTAGTGATCCAGTGGCTCGGATGCGCCGAAGTACAGCAGCGAAATACCGATACCCGACGAGAACAGCATCCCCGCCCAGGCGCCGTAACTGAAATCCGGGGTGTCGTCCTTGCTGCCCAGTTTGAGTTTGCCGTACGAGGAAAACGCCAGGCCCACCACAAACACCAGGTAGGCGGCGATGACCACCATGTAGTACCAGCCGAAGCTGCGCGACAACCAGGCCTGAGCGATACCCAACAGTCTGCCGGCCTCTTGCGGGGCGATAATCAGAATGGCGGTCAACAACAGAATCAGCGCGGTAGAGGTGTAAAACACCCAACCGTTGACCGTCACCTTCTCGGGCGGGGTCTTTATAAGCGAGGCAGAACTCATGGCACAAATGCTCCAGGCAGTGCGAGAGAAGAACACAAGGCAACACGGAACCCGACCAATCGGTTAGTTGGCAGCCGACCGGCGGGTGATATAAAGACACCCCGAAAAAAGCCCGAACCTGCCGAAATGGCGCTGCGAATCGCTTTCGTGGCCGAAGGTGGACGGACGTTCATCCGAAACCTGGCCCTGAGCGTCTTGCCCTTTCAACACGTCCATCGAATCGCGAACCGCGCCATGCCCCACGCAGGTTTCGAGCATTTTCGGATGTCGGTTTTATCGCCACTTACACGTAGGAAAAATCTGTAGGCAGCGACGATTTGTCGCAGATCTTATTCTTTGTTGATTGAACGTTCAATCAAAACAAAATAGACTGGCCCTCAATCCGATAGGCGTGATTCGCCGCTCGGAAGGCCTAAGGAGATGTGCAAGATGCCCAAGGTCGGTATGCAACCCATCCGCCGCCAACAACTGATCGAAGCCACTTTGCAGGCGGTCGATCAGGTCGGAATGGGGGACGCCAGCATTGCGCTGATCGCCCGTTTGGCCGGTGTCTCGAATGGCATCATCAGTCATTACTTTCAGGACAAGAACGGCCTGATTGCCGCCACGATGCGGTATCTGATGACAGCCCTCAGCGAGAGCGTCACCGCGCGCCGTCAGGCGCTGGCAGATGACAGCCCACGGGCGCATCTGCAGGTGATCATCGAAGGCAACTTCGACGCCAGCCAGGTCAATGGCCCGGCAATGAAAACCTGGCTGGCCTTCTGGGCCACCAGCATGCACCAGCCGTCTTTGCACAGGTTGCAGCGGATCAACGATCACCGTCTGTATTCCAACCTGTGCTGCGAGTTCCGCCGCGTGTTGCCGCTCGAAGATGCGCGCACCGCAGCACGTGGCCTGGCCGCGTTGATTGACGGTTTGTGGTTGCGCGGCGCTTTGTCGGGAGACGCTTTCGACACGGCGCAGGCGCAACAGATCGCTTACGAATACATGGATTTCCAATTGGCCAAGAAGGTGAGCTAGAGCACACAGAAAACGCTCGGCCCCTCACTGCCACCGCAGCCTTATCGCGGTGGTCAACGCCAACCACCAATGCACTTGCGAGGACACTATGGCCCGTTTCGAACTGCAAAAACTTTACATCGATGGCGCGTACTCTGACGCCGGCAGCGATGCCACCTTCGAAGCCATCAACCCGGCTAACGGTGAAGTCCTCGCACTGGTGCAACGTGCGACCAAGGAAGACGTCGAGCGCGCCGTGGTCAGCGCTGAAAAGGGCCAGAAAATCTGGGCCGCGATGACCGCCATGGAGCGTTCGCGCATCCTGCGTCGCGCCGTCGACATCCTGCGCGAGCGCAACGATGAGCTGGCCGCCCTGGAAACCCTGGACACCGGTAAATCCTTCTCCGAAACCAAATACGTCGACATCGTTACCGGTGCTGACGTGCTGGAATACTACGCAGGCCTGGTGCCGGCCATCGAAGGCGAGCAGATTCCACTGCGCGACACTTCTTTCGTCTATACCCGTCGCGAGCCGCTGGGTGTTGTCGCCGGTATCGGCGCGTGGAACTACCCGATCCAGATCGCGCTGTGGAAATCCGCTCCAGCGCTGGCTGCCGGTAACGCGATGATCTTCAAGCCAAGCGAAGTCACTTCGCTGACCACCCTGAAACTGGCCGAGATCTACACCGAAGCCGGCGTTCCGAACGGTGTGTTCAACGTGCTGACCGGCAGCGGCCGTGAAGTCGGCACCTGGCTGACCGAGCACCCGCGCATCGAAAAAATCTCCTTCACCGGCGGCACCGACACTGGCAAGAAGGTAATGGCCAGCGCTTCGGCTTCGTCGCTGAAAGACGTGACCATGGAACTGGGCGGCAAGTCCCCGCTGATCATCTGCGACGACGCCGACCTCGATCGCGCTGCCGACACCGCAATGATGGCCAACTTCTACAGCTCCGGTCAGGTCTGCACCAACGGCACTCGCGTGTTCGTTCCGGCGCACCTGAAAGCCGCTTTCGAAGCCAAGATCGTTGAGCGCGTTGCACGCATCCGCGTTGGCAACCCGGAAGACGAAAACACCAACTTCGGCCCGCTGGTCAGCTTCGCGCACATGGAAAGCGTGCTCGGCTACATCGCCAAGGGTAAAGAGCAAGGCGCTCGCGTACTGTGCGGCGGCGATCGTCTGACCGACGGCGAATTCGCCAAAGGCGCGTTCGTCGCGCCAACCGTGTTCACCGACTGCACCGACGACATGACCATCGTCCGCGAAGAAATCTTTGGCCCAGTGATGGCGATCCTCTCCTACGAAACCGAAGAAGAAGTGATCCGCCGCGCCAACGACACCGACTTCGGCCTGGCCGCCGGTATCGTCACCAAAGACCTGAACCGCGCGCACCGCGTGATTCATCAACTGGAAGCCGGTATCTGCTGGATCAACGCCTGGGGCGAGTCCGACGCAAAAATGCCGGTGGGCGGTTACAAGCAGTCGGGCGTTGGCCGTGAAAACGGCATCAGCTCGCTGAACAACTTCACCCGCATCAAATCGGTACAGGTCGAGCTGGGCGATTACGTCTCGGTGTTCTAAGACCCGAGATTTTCGTTGCCCGCGAAGGCCTCTTCGCGGGCAAGCCCGCTCCCACAGGTTTGGAGTCGTCCATCCAATTTGTGGCAGCCCCCAACCCCTGTGGGAGCTGGCTTGCCAGCGATTCGAGTGCACAGCACTCGCCAAGGTCCGACCTGACCACTATCAAAGAGGGTGCATTCAATGTCCCAAGAATTCGATTACATCATCATCGGTGCCGGCTCGGCCGGTAACACCCTGGCGACCCGTCTGACTGAAGACGCCGGCGTCACCGTTCTGCTGCTCGAAGCAGGCGGCCCGGATTACCGTCTCGACTTCCGCACGCAAATGCCGGCCGCTCTGGCGTTCCCGCTGCAAGGTCGTCGCTACAACTGGGCTTACGAAACCGACGCCGAGCCACACATGGACGGTCGCCGGATGGAATGCGGTCGCGGCAAAGGCCTCGGCGGTTCCTCGCTGATCAACGGCATGTGCTACATCCGCGGTAACGCGATGGACTACGACGGCTGGGCGAAACTGCCGGGCCTGGAAAACTGGTCCTATCTCGACTGCCTGCCGTATTTCCGCAAAGCCGAAACCCGCGACATCGGCCCGAACGATTACCACGGTGGCGAAGGCCCGGTCAGCGTGACCACGCCGAAGGCTGGCAACAACCCGCTGTTCCACGCCATGGTTGAAGCTGGCGTGCAGGCCGGTTACCCGCGCACCGAAGACTTGAACGGTTATCAACAGGAAGGCTTCGGCCCGATGGACCGCACCGTGACGCCGAACGGCCGTCGTGCATCCACCGCCCGTGGCTACCTCGACGTCGCCAAGAAGCGTTCGACCCTGACCATCGTCACCCACGCCCTGACCGACAAGATTCTGTTCGAAGGCAAGCGTGCCGTTGGCGTGCGTTACCTGGTCGGCGACGCTGAAGAGCGCGTTGAAGCCAAAGCCCGTAAAGAAGTCCTGCTGTGCTCCGGCGCCATCGCTTCGCCGCAGATTCTGCAGCGCTCCGGTGTCGGCCCTGCCGAACTGCTGAAGTCCCTCGACATCCCGGTGGTTCACGATCTGCCGGGCGTTGGTGAAAACCTGCAGGATCACCTTGAGCTGTACCTGCAATACGCGTGCACCCAACCGGTGTCGCTGTACCCGTCGCTGCTCTGGTACAACCAGCCAGCCATCGGTGCCGAGTGGCTGTTCAACGGCACCGGTATCGGCGCCAGCAACCAGTTCGAAGCCGGCGGTTTCATCCGTTCGCGTCCGGAATTCGAATGGCCGAACATTCAGTACCACTTCCTGCCGGTGGCGATTAACTACAACGGCAGCAACGGTGTGAAAGAGCACGGTTTCCAGGCGCACATGGGTTCCATGCGCTCGCCAAGCCGTGGTCGCATCCAGGCCAAGTCGAAAGACCCGCGCCAGCACCCGAGCATCCTGTTCAACTACATGGCCACCGAGCAGGACTGGCAAGAATTCCGCGACGGCATCCGCCTGACCCGTGAAATCATGCAGCAGCCTGCGCTGGACGCTTTCCGTGGCCGCGAAATCAGCCCGGGCATCGAAGTGCAAACCGATGAGCAGCTGGACAAGTTCATCCGTGAGCACGCCGAAACCGCGTTCCACCCGTCCTGCTCGTGCAAGATGGGCACCGACGAAATGGCTGTGGTCGATGGCGAAGGTCGCGTGCACGGCATGCAGAGCCTGCGTGTGGTCGATGCCTCGATCATGCCGATCATCACCACCGGTAACCTGAACGCACCGACGATCATGATCGCCGAGAAAATCGCCGACAAGATCCGTGGTCGTCAGCCGCTGCCGCGCAGCACCGCGCCGTACTACGTTGCGGGCGATGCGCCGGTGAAGGGCAAGCCGATGCGTGATATCACGCCTGCTGCTCAGTAATTCAGTTACACCGTATCAAGGCTGATCGCGAGCAGGCTCACTCCTACAAGGATCTGTAGGAGTGAGCCTGCTCGCGATGAGGCCCTAGCATTCAGCACAAATTCCCTCGCTGCACAGTAAATCCCCCTACACCCCCTCTTCACTTGATCCTACCCCCACGCAGGCCTACTCTAGACCTCGCGCAACCGTTTCACCCCCTCCCCGCCGCTGCTCTACCGCTTCCCCCTGACAAGGAGGTTCCCGAATGTTCGATTTCCACCCCCAGCTCAAGCAGCGCTTCGCTGCCTTGCGCACGGGCGCTGAGTTCTTTTCCCTGCGGTATGTACGCGAGTCCGGGCAGTACCTGTCGGTGCGCAAGAACGTCGCCGAACCGCCGAGCCTGAGCCGTGACGAAGGCGCGATGCTCACCGTTCGCGTCAACGGTGTTGAGGCCTACGCGGCCACCAACGACCTGTCGCAACAAGGTCTGCAAGCCGCCCTCGAACGCGCTGAGATTCAGGCCCGCCGCCTGAAGCCGCACGCCTTGCTCGACCTGCGCGATCAGCCGGTGTCCAGCGATCGCGCTGATTACCTTTCGCCCAATCTCGAACAACCCTTTCCGTCCCTGAGCGAATGCTTCGAGCTGCTCGGCGCGGAATCCGCCTCGGTGCCAAAGGATGAGCGCCTGGTGAATTGGCAAGTGAGCATTGGCATTACCCAGGTCGAACAGATCTACCTGAGCAGCGCGGGGGCCGAATTGCGCCAGGCCCAGCGCTTCGTTTACCCAAGCCTCGACGTCACCGCCTACGACGGCAACGACAGCCAGACCCGTAGCCTCGGCCGCGAGAACTTCGGCCAACAGGGCGGCGCTGACGTGATCAGCCGTTGTGGCCTGATCGGCGCCGGCCCGCAAGTTGCTGATCAAGCGTTGCAACTGCTGCTCGCACCGAACACCCCGCAAGGCCCGCGCGACCTGCTGTTGATGCCGGATCAGATGATGCTGCAGATCCACGAATCCATCGGCCATCCGTTGGAACTCGACCGCATCCTCGGCGACGAGCGCAATTACGCCGGCACCAGTTTCGTCAAAGCGAGCGACTTCGGCAGCCTGCAATACGGCTCGAAACTGCTCAACGTGACGTTCGACCCGGGCATCCCCGAAGAACTCGCCAGCTATGGCCACGATGACGACGGCAGCAAAGCGAGCAAACAATTCCTGATCCGCGATGGCCTGTTGCTGCGTCCGCTGGGCGGTGCGCTGTCGCAATATCGTGCCGGGATGGAAGGCGTCGCCAACAGCCGCGCCTGCGGCTGGAACCGCGCGCCGATCGACCGCATGGCCAACCTCAATATCGAACCGGGCGATCAGCCACTGAACAAACTGATCGAAGGCATCGAGCACGGCATCCTGATGAGCACCAACCGTTCGTGGTCGATCGACGATGCGCGCAACAAATTCCAGTTCGGCTGTGAATGGGGCCAGTTGATCGAAAACGGCGAACTGAAAGGCGTGGTAAAAAACCCGAACTACCGGGCGATTTCCGCGCACTTCTGGAAAAGCCTGCGCGCCGTCGGCGACGCCAACACCGTCAAGGTGCTGGGCACGCCGAACTGCGGCAAGGGCGAACCGAACCAGGTGATCCGCGTCGGCCACGCTTCGCCGGCCTGCGTATTCAGCAACGTTGATGTGTTTGGGGGAGACGCCTGATGAGCATTTCGAAGAGTCAGTCCGACGCCTTCAAGGTCATGGTCAATTGGCTGCGCGACAGCGTGCGCGAGCCGGAACAGTTCACCCTCAGCTATGCCGCCGAGTCTTCGGCGTTCGTGCGTTTCAACCACGCCAAGGTGCGCCAGGCCGGGCAAGTGCAGCAGGCCAACATCGTTCTGAAACTGATCAACGACGGGCGTCACGCCGACCTGCAGGTCACCCTGTCCGGGGATCAGGAAGGCGATCTGCAACGCCTCGCCGAAGGCCTGCAGCAACTGCGCGAAACCCTGCCGCTGCTGCCACAGGATCCGTATCTGCTACTCAACCACAACGGCTGGCAAAGCCAGAACGTGCAGGAGCATCCGCTGCCGGACACTGAGCAGGTTGTCGATGAAATCTGCGCCGCCGCTGAAGGTCTGGATCTGGTCGGCTTTTATGCTGCGGGCCCGATCAGCCGTGGTTTCGCCAGCTCTTCGGGGGCGTTTGGCTGGCATCAGGCCAACAGCTTCAACTTCGATTTCAGCCTGTTCCACGACAACGGTGAAGCGGTTAAGGCCAGCTACGCCGGGCATGACTGGAGCAGCGAGGGTTTTGCCAAGCGCTTTGCTCAGGCACGTGAGCAACTGGAGTTTCTCGGCCGCCCGCTGCGCACGTTGGCACCGGGGCAATACCGCGCGTACCTGGCACCGGCGGCGCTGGAAGAAATCATGGGCATGTTGAGCTGGGGCGGTTTCTCGGCGCAGTCGATCGCCAGCAAGAGCAGCCCGTTGCAGAAGCTGTATGTCGGCGATCAGGCGTTCAGTCCGCTGCTGTCGCTGGACGAGAAAGTCAGCGAATCGCTGAGCCCGGCGTTTTCCGGCGAAGGTTATCCACGCAGCGATCTGCGGCTGATCGTCGAAGGCAAGGCTGGCGATCAACTGGTCGGCTCGCGCAGTGCTGCCGAATACGGCCTGACTGCCAACGGCGCCAGCGGCGGTGAATCGCCGAGTGCGTTGAACATGGCGGCCGGTGATCTGTCCCAAGCGGAGATCCTCAAGCAGTTGGGCACCGGGTTGTACATCAGCAACCTGTGGTACCTGAACTTCTCGGATCAACCGGCGGCGCGCATGACCGGCATGACCCGCTTCGCGACCTTCTGGGTCGAAAACGGCGAGATCCAGGCGCCGGTCAGCACCATGCGTTTTGACGACAGCGCTTACAGCCTGCTCGGTTCGCAGCTGGAAGCGTTGACCGCCGAGCGCGAGTTGCTGCTGTCGGCGAGTACGTATAGCCAGCGCAATACCTCGTCGGCGTTGCTGCCGGGGGCACTGGTCAGCCGTTTAACCCTGACCCTCTGACGGCGATCGTTCCCACGCTCTGCGTGGGAATGCAGCCGGGGGACGCTCTGCGTCCCAGCCAAAAGCGGACGCGGAGCGTCCGTTGAGGCATTCCCACGCAGAGCGTGGGAACGATCATCAAACAGACAACAAGAGGTTCCATGCCCAACCGCCCGCCTCTCGACGCCATCACCGCCCGCTGGTTGCCGTGGGTCGTCGCTATCGCTTTCTTCATGCAGTCCCTCGACGGGACCATCCTCAACACCGCGCTGCCAGCCATGGCTCGCGATCTCGCCGAAGACCCGCTGCGCATGCAGGGTGTGATCATCGCTTACATGCTCACCGTGGCCTTGCTGATTCCCGCCTCGGGCTGGATCGCCGACCGCTTCGGCACCAAGAAAATCTTCTTCGGCGCGATTCTGCTGTTCAGTTTCGGTTCACTGCTCTGCGCGCTGTCGAGCAGCCTGAGCATGCTGATCGGCGCCCGGGTCATTCAGGGTCTGGGCGGTGCGTTGATGCTGCCGGTCGGGCGACTGGTGGTACTGCGCGCTTATCCGCGCTCCGAACTGGTGCGGATCATGGGCTTCATCACTATCCCCGGTCTGCTCGGCCCGCTGATCGGTCCGACCATGGGCGGCTGGATGGTCGAATACCTGACGTGGCACTGGATCTTCCTGATCAACCTGCCGGTCGGCGTCATCGGTTGCTACGCGGTGTGGAAATTCATTCCCGACCTGCGCGGCACTGAGCGCACACGTTTCGATAGCCTCGGCTTCCTGCTGTTCGGCGCGGCGATGATCCTCATCACCATCGCCATGGAAGGCCTCGGCGAATTGCACTTGCCGCACCTGCGCGTGATGTTGCTGCTGTTCGGCGGCATGGCCTGTCTGGCGGCGTACTGGTTGCGCGCCGGGCACATTGAGAACCCGCTGTTCGCGCCCTCGCTGTTCAAGACCCGCACGTTTGCCGTTGGCATTCTGGGCAACCTGTTCGCGCGTCTGGGCAGCGGTGCACTGCCGTTTCTGGTGCCGTTGCTGCTGCAAGTGGCGCTGGGTTATTCGCCGTCGCAAGCGGGGATGAGCATGCTGCCGCTGGCGGCGGCGGCGATGATCGCCAAGTGGGTGGCACGGCCGCTGATCGAGCGTCTGGGCTATCGCATCGTCCTCACCGGCAACACCTTGGCACTGGGGATCATGCTGGCGAGCATGGGTCTGGTCAGTGAGCAGACGCCGTACTGGCTGCTGCTGTGCCTGCTGGCAGTGCTGGGCGCGATCAACTCGCTGCAGTTCACGGCGATGAACACCGTGACCCTGATCGACCTCGATGACGCGAGCGCCAGCAGTGGCAACAGTTTGCTCTCGGTGGTGGCGCAGTTGTCGTTGAGTCTGGGCGTGGCGTGCGCCGGTGCGTTGCTCGGCGGGTTTACAGCAGAGGTCGGTAACGATGGCGTGGAAACCGTGCTCGGCGCGTTCCAGCTGACTTTTGTCACCGTCGGCATCATGGCGATGCTCGCCGCGACGATCTTCTCGCAGCTATCGAAAGAAGACGGCCGCCGCGCCAAACGCCCGCAAGAACACATCGAACATTAACCACTGTTCGTCCAGAACTTTCGAAGAAAGTGGCACGGGGCTGCTACACTGCGCGACATTTTGTTTTGCAGGCCAGTCCCGTGACCACCATCGCCACCGCTTTTAATACTCTGCCGCTGTCCGCCGCCATGCTGGCTAACCTCGAATCCCTCGGTTATGCCCAGATGACGCCGATCCAGGCGCAGAGCTTGCCGGTGATCCTCAAGGGGATGGACCTGATCGCCCAGGCCAAGACCGGCAGCGGCAAGACCGCCGCCTTCGGCATCGGCCTGCTCAACCCGATCAACCCGCGCTACTTCGGTTGCCAGGCACTGGTAATCTGCCCGACGCGCGAGCTGGCCGACCAGGTCGCCAAGGAAATCCGTCGTCTGGCCCGTGCCGAAGACAACATCAAGGTCCTGACCCTGTGCGGCGGCGTGTCGTTTGGCCCGCAGATCGCTTCGCTGGAGCACGGCGCGCACATCATCGTCGGCACCCCGGGCCGCATTCAGCAGCACCTGCGCAAGGGTTCGCTGGTCCTCGATGGCCTGAACACGCTGATCCTCGACGAAGCCGACCGCATGCTCGACATGGGTTTCTACGACGCCATCGAAGACATCATCGTCAAAACCCCGGAGCGCCGTCAGACCCTGCTGTTCTCCGCCACTTACCCGGTGGGCATCAAGCAACTGGCGTCGAAATTCATGCGTGATCCGCAAACGGTGAAAGCCGAAGCGTTCCACGATGACACGCAGATCGAGCAGCGTTTCTACGAGATTTCCCCGGAAGATCGCATGAGCGCAGTGACCAAAGTCCTGCACCACTTCCGTCCGGCCTCCTGCGTGGCGTTCTGCTTCACCAAGCAGCAGGTTCAGGAAACCGTTGATCACCTGACCGCCAAGGGCATTTCCGCCGTCGGCCTGCACGGCGACCTGGAACAACGCGACCGCGATCAGGTACTGGCGATGTTCGCCAACCGCAGTACATCGGTACTGGTTGCCACCGACGTGGCCGCCCGTGGTCTGGACATCGATGCGCTAGACATGGTGATCAACGTCGAACTGGCCCGCGATTCGGAAATCCACATTCACCGCGTTGGCCGTACCGGTCGTGCTGGCGAGAAAGGCATCGCGATCAGCCTGGTTGCTCCGGGCGAAGCGCACCGTGCACAGGCCATCGAACAACTGCAGAAATCGCCGCTGAACTGGGATCAGGTCGATAACCTCAAGTCCCAGGGCCTCGCGCCGCTGCAGCCGCCGATGACCACGCTGTGCATCGGCGCTGGCCGTAAAGACAAGGTGCGTCCGGGCGACATTCTCGGTGCATTGACTGGCGATGCCGGCATTCCGGGTGCGCAGGTGGGCAAGATCGCGATCTTCGACTTCCAGGCTTATGTGGCCGTTGACCGCACCGTGGCCATGCAGGCCTTGCAGCGCTTGAACGACGGCAAGATCAAGGGCCGTTCGCTGCGCGTCCGCATCCTGTAAGAACAACGTAACTCCCCTGTAGGAGCTGCCGCAGGCTGCGATCTTTTGACTTTGTTTTTAAAGAGCAAGATCAAAAGATCGCAGCCTGCGGCAGCTCCTACAGTTCGTTTTGTGGTGACATTTCAGAGGACACCGTTTTGCGCTCTACCGAAGTCGTGATCATTGGCGCTGGCGCCGCTGGGTTGATGTGTGCACTGACCGCCGCCGGGCGTGGGCGTCAGGTGTTGCTGCTCGACCATGCGAACAAGGCCGGCAAGAAAATCCTGATGTCGGGCGGTGGCCGCTGCAATTTCACCAACATGTACACCGAGCCGAGCAATTTCCTCTCGCAGAACCCGCATTTCTGCAAATCCGCACTGGCGCGTTACACCCAGTGGGATTTCATCGGCATGGTCGGCAAGCACGCCGTGCCGTACCACGAGAAGAAACTCGGCCAGTTGTTCTGCGATAACAAATCCAGCGACATTCTTGAAATGCTCCTGACCGAGTGCGATCAGGCCGGCGTCGAGCTGCACCTGGATACCTCGATCCAGACCATCGAGAAAGTCGAGAACGGTTACCTGCTCGACACCACCCTCGGCCAGATCCAGTGCCAGTCGCTGGTGATTGCCACCGGTGGCCTGTCGATCCCGACGCTCGGAGCGACCGGTTTTGGTTATCAAGTCGCCAAGCAGTTCGGCCATGAATTGCTGCCGACCCGCGCCGGGCTGGTGCCGTTTACCATCACCGATCAGCTCAAGGAACTGTGCACCGAGCTGTCCGGGACGTCGGTGGATTGTCTGGTCAGCTGCAACGATCAGAGCTTTCGCGAGAACATCCTGTTCACTCACCGTGGCCTTAGCGGCCCGGCGATTTTGCAGATCTCGTCGTTCTGGGAATCCGGTGACACGGTGAAAATCAACCTGCTGCCGGATCACGACGCGGCGAGCTGGTTGCAACAGCAAGTGGCCGAACGCCCGAACAGCGAATTGAAAACCCTGCTGGGTGAGATCTTCACCAAGAAGATGGCCAATCTGCTGGCGGACAACTGGTTTGTGTCCAAGCCGATGAAGCAGTACACCCATGCCGAATTGGCTGAGATTGCCGACAAGCTCGGCAGCTGGAAAGTCGTGCCGGCGGGGACTGAAGGTTATCGCACAGCCGAGGTAACACTCGGTGGCGTCGATACCCGCGAAGTGTCATCGAAAACCATGGAATCGCTGAAAAGCCCTGGCCTGTACTTTATCGGCGAAGTGCTCGATGTCACCGGCCACTTGGGCGGTTTCAACTTCCAGTGGGCCTGGGCCTCCGGCTACGCGGCCGCGCAATACGCTTAATTCAAAGCTAAATACAAAAACCTGTGGGAGCTGGCTTGCCAGCGATGAGGCCGGCAGATCCAACATCATTGTTGACTGTCATGCAGCCATCGCTGGCAAGCCAGCTCCCACAGGGTTCCGTGCCCAATTCAAGATTTAGTTCTACACAAGATCTCAAAGGAACACTTTTTGCTGTCAGATGTGATCGGCGCCATTGCGTCGGCGTCATTACTGGCTCAATTTAGCGGCATCGCCTCGGAAGGCCTTCGCACTTCATGTCCTCGACCTCGTTTCGTCAGTCTTTGCGGCGCCTGTGGGCGCTGGATAAATTCAGCTACAGCGTGCGGGTGTTCATCGCCCTGACCGGCAGCATGGCGCTGTGTTGGTATCAGGATGAAATGGGCCTGCTGATCCCGTTGTTCCTGGGGATTATCGCCAGCGCCCTGGCCGAAACCGACGACAGTTGGCAGGGCCGCCTCAACGCCCTCGCCGTGACGCTGGTGTGCTTCAGCATCGCCGCGCTGTCGGTGGAATTGCTCTTCCCCTACCCCATCGTGTTTGCCATTGCCCTGGCGCTGGCCAGTTTCGGCCTGACCATGCTCGGCGCTCTCGGCGAGCGTTATGGCGCGATTGCTTCGGCGACGCTGATTCTGTCGGTGTACACGATGATCGGCGTTGATCAGCGCGGCGGCGCGGTCACCGATTTCTGGCACGAACCGATGCTGCTGGTCGCCGGTGCGGCGTGGTACGGCTTGCTCTCGGTGCTGTGGCAGGCGCTGTTTTCCAATCAGCCGGTGCAGCAAAGTCTGGCGCGATTATTCCGTGAGCTGGGTTTTTACCTGAAGCTGAAATCCTCGCTGTTCGAGCCGATCCGGCAGATGGACGTCGAAGCCCGGCGCCTGGAACTGGCTCAGCAAAACGGTCGCGTGGTCGCTGCGCTGAACAGTGCCAAGGAAATCATCCTGCACCGCGTCGGCAACGGCCGCCCCGGCTCGAAAGTCAGCCGTTACCTGAAGCTGTACTTCCTCGCTCAGGACATCCACGAACGCGCCAGTTCTTCGCACTATCCGTACAACGCGCTGGCCGACGCGTTCTTTCACAGTGACGTGCTGTTCCGCTGCCAGCGCCTGTTGCGCCAGCAAGGCAAGGCCTGCCGGGCGCTGGCCGAGTCGATCCAGATGCGCCAGCCGTTCATTTACGACGCGAGTTTCGCCGAAGCCCTGAGCGACCTCGATGCCTCCCTCGAACATCTGCGCATCCAGAGCAACCCGGCCTGGCGCGGGCTGCTGCGTTCGCTGCGCGCACTGGCGGCCAACCTCGGCACCCTCGACCGTTTGCTCAGCGACGCCAGCAACCCCGACGCCTTGGCCGATGCGACCGACAGCAGCCTGCTCGACCGCTCACCGCGCAACCTCAAGGACGTCTGGATTCGTCTGCGCACGCAACTGACGCCGACCTCACTGCTGTTCCGTCACGCCTTACGTCTGCCGCTGGCGCTGAGTATCGGCTACGGCATGGTGCACTTGATTCACCCATCGCAGGGTTACTGGATCATCCTCACCACCCTGTTCGTGTGCCAGCCAAACTACGGCGCGACACGACGCAAACTCGGTCAGCGGATTTTCGGTACTGCCATCGGCCTGACCGTGGCGTGGGCGCTGTTCGATCTGTTCCCGAGCCCGTTGGTGCAGTCGTGTTTCGCCATCGCTGCCGGCGTGGTGTTCTTTACCAACCGCACCACCCGCTACACCCTGGCGACGGCGGCGATCACCATCATGGTGCTGTTCTGCTTCAACCAGGTCGGCGACGGTTACGGACTGTTCCTGCCACGGTTGTTCGATACTTTGCTCGGCAGCCTGATTGCCGGGCTGACAGTGTTCCTGTTCCTGCCGGACTGGCAGGGCCGGCGCCTGAACAAAGTGCTGGCCAACACCCTGACCTGCAACAGCATCTACCTGCGCCAGATCATGCAGCAATACGCCGCCGGCAAGAGCGACGACCTCGCCTATCGCTTGGCCCGGCGCAATGCGCACAACGCCGATGCCGCGCTGTCGACGACACTGGCAAACATGCTGATGGAGCCGGGGCATTTCCGTAAGGAAGCGGATGTTGGATTCCGCTTTCTGGTGTTGTCGCACACGCTGTTGAGTTATCTGTCAGGGCTGGGTGCGCATCGCGAGACCCAATTGCCGGCTGAGGTGCGGGAGCAGTTGATTGACGGCGCCGGGGTGAAACTGGCAACGAGCATTGATGAAATCGCTCAGGGACTGGCGAGCAAAGAGCCGGTGGCGATTCAGAGTGATGAAGAAGAAGCGCTGGCCAATGAGCTGGAGCAGATGCCCGATGAGATTGATGAAGGGCAGCGGTTGGTGCAGACGCAATTGGCGTTGATCTGCCGGCAGTTGGGGCCATTGCGCACGTTGGCGGCGCATCTGATCAAGGACACCTCAGAAATCAGCGGCGGTTGACAGGGCGTCATCGCGAGCAGGCTCACTCCTACAGGGGAACGCATTCCAAATTGTAGGAGTGAGCCTGCTCGCGATAGCGACATCTGCCACACAGAAGATTCTGGATCACCCCTCACATCCCATGCTGGCGAAGCAACTTGTCATAACTCCCATCCGCCTTCATCGCCGCAATCGCCTTATCAAACCCCGCAACAATCTGCTCATGCTGAGGATTCTTCAGACTGACCAATATATGCAGGCTGTTCTCACTCAACGGCTTGGGCAAGAACTCCACCGAATTGCGCACCTTGGCGGATTCCCGCGCCAGGTAATACTTCGCAACGTACTCATCCTCCAGCGTCAACTTGACCCGATCCGCCGCGAGCATGCGCACAGCCATGGCAAAGTTATGCACAGGGACTTTCTGCAGCGCGGTATCGGCATCGAATGGCGCCGAGTAGGCATAACCGCGCACCACAGCAATCGGATAGGTGTGCAGTTGTTGCAAGCTGGAGTAATCGAGCGGAGTGTCTTTGCGCTTGAGAAAGCGAATGCGGTTGAGCAGGTATTCCCCGGAAAACTGGCCGAGCTTGGTCCGTTCATCGTTGTACCAAGCGTTGACCAACACATCGTAGCGGCCCTCGCCAACGCCAAGCAGCGCCCGCGCCCAAGGCACCTGCTCATAAGCGCTGGCATAACCGGCCCGGGCCAGCGCGGTGCTGACAATGTCGGTGGCCAGTCCGCCGTTGACCAGGGTGTCGTCGGTAAAGGGTGGCCAGATATCAAACACCAGCCGCAGCTTATCCGCTGCGGCGGTCTGAGCCAGCAAGAGCAATCCGATCAAAGCAAAGGCTCGATGCAATCGCGGCATGCTTGAAAATCCTTAGCGGGCGGGCTGCCCAGCGTGTTTTCAGTCAAAACCCCAAGGCCCCTTACCGGCGAAACCCAGGCACTAACATTAGCTCAAGGAAGCCAAGGCACTGCGCTCACCAGCAGATTACACAAAGAAGTCATCCGTGCGAGAAAGGAATGATGGCATTTTGACCTTTGTCACAGACTCTTACGCCATAAAGACATCTTTGCCGTAGACGCTTAGTATCGGGCGACACGTTCAAGGAATCGGCACATGACAATCGAATGGGTCTGCAAACATCACAGTGATCTGGGCAAGGAGCAGCTGTACGCGCTGTTGAAACTGCGCTCGGACGTGTTCGTCGTCGAACAGAAATGCGCCTATCCGGACCTCGACGGTCAGGATCTGGAAGGCGATACCTATCACCTGATGGGTTGGGAAGATGATCAGTTGATGGCCTACCTGCGCCTGCTGGATCCGCAATCCCAAGGCGGAGACGTGGTGATCGGCCGGGTGCTGACTGCACCTGCGGGTCGCGGCAAAGGGCTGGGGCACGAAATGATGGAGCAGGCGTTGAAACAGGCCGAGAAGCATTGGCCACAGGTGCCGATCTATCTGTCGGCGCAGGCGCATTTGCAGGGGTATTACGGCAGGTACGGGTTTGTTGTGGCGGGTGAGGAGTATCTGGAGGATGACATTCCGCACATCGGCATGCGTCGCGCCTGAAAAGCCCCTCACCCTAGCCCTCTCCCGGAGGGAGAGGGGACTGACCGAGTTGTGCCGCGCTATCCGCCGACCTGAAAAACCAAGTCGATTATGGATTCACAGCAACACTTTCAGGTCGGCGTACCTCTCCAATATCCCCCAATCAGTCCCCTCTCCCTCCGGGAGAGGGTTAGGGTGAGGGGCTCTTCAGGGATACTCAAGCACTGCCTTGATCTGCCGCAAATTCCTCTCGATCCATCCCCGATCAATCGCCCCCCACTCGCGAATCCGATAGCGCCCCGCATGATTGCGCGCGCCCTCTTCCTGCTCGAATTCACAGACGATGTCCAGATCGGCCAACGCGGCAATCGTGTCCTGCGCCGTGCGCCGGGGCATGCCGGTGACGTCAGTCAGGGTCGGCACACTCGGCGCCAGACCGCTGTCGATCAGGTACGCCACATACAAGCGGCGGTAGAAACTGCTTTTGGTCTTGCTGACGTCCATCCCCACCTTCCTGGTTGCGTACGGTTAAGCCTGCATATCCCGCCACGTCAGGTACACCCGCAGATCGAACTCGATCTGGTGATACCCCGGCAGCATGTGCTCGCACAATTTATAAAACGCCTTGTTGTGATCCGACTCTTTGAAGTGCGCCAGTTCATGCACGACGATCATTTTCAGAAAGTCCGGCGCAGCCTCCTTGAACAACGAAGCGATACGAATCTCTTTCTTGGCCTTGAGCTTGCCGCCCTGCACTCGCGACACCGTAGTGTGCAGGCCCAAAGCGCGATGGGTCAGGTCGAGGCGGTTGTCGAACAGCACCTTGTCGATGGCCGGCGCGTTACGCAGGTATTCCTGCTTCAGGTCCAGCGCGTAGCTGTACAGCGCCTTGTCGCTCTGCACATCGTGCCGCCCCGGATAACGCTGAGTCAGGTAATCGCCCAGGCGCCCTTCAGCGATCAGTTGGCGCACCTGATCCTGCAATTGCGCGGGATAGGCCTGGAGGTACTTCAACACTGTCATGGACTGGCGACACGGTTCAAAAAAGGTGCGCCAGTGTAGCGAATTCAACCGGGCAGCGCGCTCCAGTCAAACGGTTCGGCGAAGCTGGCTGCATCCTCGGCGACCAATGGCCGCGCCACGAGGAAGCCCTGCACGTACTCGCAGCCGTGGGCTTGCAGCCATTGGTATTGCTCGATGGTTTCCACCCCTTCGGCAATCACCAGCAAACCGTATTCCTTGCACAGACTGATGACCGTGCTGACCAGTGAGGCGTCGCGTTTCGAGTCCGGCAATCGCGCAATGAGATGGCGATCAATTTTCAGCGTATCGAGCTCCAGATCGCGCAGATGTGCCAGCGAACACGGCCCGGAACCGAAGTCATCCAGCGCCACGCGCACCCCGAGATTACGCAGCAGACGCAACTGTTTGCGCGTTTCATCGGGATTTTGCATCAGCGCTTCTTCGGTGACTTCGACCTCCAGCTGACGAGGCTGCAGCGCGTGTCGTTCCATGACCTGGCGCAACTCGCTGACCAGATTCGGCAGGCTGAACTGGGTGTTGCTCAAGCTCACGCCGAGCACCAGGTCCTCGGCAAACAAGGTTTCCCAGGCTTTGCGCTGGCCGGCGCCGCGATGATAGATCCAGCTACCGAGCCGACTGATCAACCGCGCTTCTTCCAGCAACGGCAGGAACAGGCCCGGTGGAACATCGCCGACACTCGGATGCTGCCAGCGCAACAACGCTTCAAACCCGCGTATCTGCCCCGTGTCGATCGCCACCTGTGGCTGATACACCAAGTTGAAATCGCGGTTTTCGATGGCCGTGCGCACGCTTTCTTCGAGCATCAGGCGCGAACGGGCGCGACCATTCATTTCATGATCGTAGAAGCGATATTGCTGACGCCCGGCGCGCTTGGCTTCGTACATGGCAATGTCCGACGCACGCAGCAAACCGTCGAGGTTCGAACCGCAATCCGGATACGTGGCAATGCCGATGCTCGCGCCCAGGGCGATATCCAGCCCTTCGATTTGCTGACAGATCGACACGCGTTCGATGAGTTTCTCGGCGATCTTCGCTGCCTGCTCCGGGAACTCCAGATCCAGCAACGCGGTGAATTCATCACCGCCCATGCGCGCGAGTATGTCGAACGGCCGCAGACACGCCTTCAATTGCTCGGAAACCCAACGCAACACACGGTCGCCGGCATCATGACCAAGGGAATCGTTAACCCGTTTGAAGCCGTCGAGATCCAGATACAACAGCACCCAACTGCTGTCACTGCGTTCACCGCGCAGCAGCAGGTTTTCCACGGTCTGGTAGAAGCCGCGGCGGTTGAGCAAACCGGTCAGCGGATCGGTCACGGCTTGAAACTCAAGCTGTTGGTGCAGGTGACGCACTACCGACATGTCGAGAACCGTGACCACCATCGCATGTTGTTCTGTGGGTAGCGCCGCGCAGGACAAAGCCACTGGCACCTGCTGGCCGGGCGCGGTGCGCAATAATGCGTCGTGCAGTCTTAACGTTTCGCCACGTTTGTAGCTGGCGTAAAAATCGGAATCGGCCCACAACGGAACATGCGGTTTCTGCAGGTAATCGAGAAACTCCTTACCCTCCAGCTCCTTTACCGGCGCATTGAGCAGACGCGAAATTGCCGGATTGGCAAAGCGGATCAGGCCGTCCTCACCGACCACCAGAATCCCCTCGGCGGCGTTATCCAATACCGAGGCATTGAAGGCTCGAGCGACTTCCAGATCATGACTCAAACGCTGCAAGGCCCGGCGGTTACGCTGGTGCTCCAGCAATGCCTGCACTTTCGGTTTGAGAATCTGCGGATCAAACGGTTTGAACAGGTAATCCACCGCCCCACTGGCATAGCCCTTGATCACGGCATCCTGGGACTGCTCGTTGGCGGTGAGGAAAATGATCGGGGTCAGACGTGTGCGCTGGCTGCCGCGCATCAATCGCGCGACTTCGAAGCCGTCCATGCCGGGCATCTGCACATCCAGCAGCACCAGGTCGACGTCGTGCTCCAGCAACAGGCTGAGCGCCTCGAAACCGGAGGCAGCGGTGATGACCTGCCAATCCTGACGCTGCAGCAACGCGCGCATGCTGATCAGATTTTCAGGGTAATCATCAACGATCAAAAGGACAGAGTTGCCTTCACCTGGCTGGGATTGCGCGCATTCCATGCTGCTTCTCTTGTCGGGACTTCAGGCCGGTTCCGGTCAAAACCGTACACATACTGAGCGTTCACTCTAGTCCGGGATCGGCGAAAGCAATAGCTGTCATCAGGCCATCATTTAACCAAAGTCTTGTTTAGCCGACTAACGGTCATCTCTGCAGCCCCCTGAAACCGGGAAAGATGGCATTTCGACAGGATGTTGACGTCAATCATCTGCCAAACGGGCGTTAACAAAAAATCCCTCAACGCTTATAAAGGCCGCCCCAAAACGTGCGGGCTAGAGCTTCTGGCACGTACGTGCAGTGAAACTTGAGTGGAAGAACCGACATGATCGATCTCGCAACCTGGAACCTCAGCGTTCCCGTTGGCAGCCCGCCATACACCGTCGAAACCTCCAAACTGGTGAACGGCTTCAAAGATCAATACTTCCATTCCGACACAGGTACCTTGTTCTTCTGGTCACCGGTTACCGGGTCAAAAACCGAAAACGCCATCTACCCGCGCACCGAACTGCGGGAGACCTATAGCAACGGCACGCTGCGCAACTGGTATTACCCGGATGCCGATAACCTGCTGCGCGCGACGGTTACAGTCAACAAAGTGCCCAGTTCCGGCAAAATCGTCATCGGCCAGATTCACGCTTATGAAAGCCAGAAACCGATGGTCAAACTCGAATATCAATACAAGACCAAAACCGAGACCGGCAACCTGGTGATCAAAGTCCGCATGCACCCGGATGATGACGAAAGCCGCGTCATCACCCTGGCTACCGGGATCAAACTGGATCGCGAATTCAACTACCTTATTCACCTGAGTCCTGGCGGTGCGTTGGGTGTCAGTGCGGCGGGTTATCAGTGGGATTCACAGATCAGCGCGACGTGGCGTAACAAGCCGTTGTACTTCAAGGCCGGGGTTTATGTGCAGGACAATACCGGGTACACCAGTGAAGGTGGCCAGGTAACCTTCTCCAAACTCGACATCGATCACGATAAATAACTTCGCCGAGCCCCCCCTGTGGGAGTTGGCTTGCCAACGATGACGGCCTCAAAGTCACCTAATTTCCTAAGGTTCACATCCGATCCAACTGTAGGAGTGAGCCTGCTCGCGATGACGGACCAACATCCAGCATCAGTGCTGACTGATCCACCGCAATCGCGAGCAGGCTCACTCCTACAGGGGGTCAGCTGGGTATTACAGACTGCGTCACTTTCACATTATCCAGCACCCGATTTACCGCCAGCTCAGCCAGCATGATGATCTGCTGAATCGCCAGAATCGTATGCCGCTGCGAGATATCGACATACGCCGCAATATCGCTGGTCATGATGCTCGCCGAAGCCAGTGATTCGCAGGCGTGGGCCAACAGGCTTTCGTTATCCATGTCAGGAGCAACCTGAAACATCGTGCTGGGCTTGTGGAACTTCAGGGCAGTGACGTTCGGTTCAAGGTAGTGATCGAGGCGCACGCTCGGCGGCGTCGTGGAGCTTTCTTGAATCGAGGGATTCGTACGGGGATGTGCAATCGCCTTCAGGCGGATTGGGTGTTGGTTTGATCATCGTGAAACTCCAAGTGATGCATTGAGCTGCCACTGATCGCTGCGACGCGACGGAGGGAGGTAGCTGTACGCGGGGTCGCAGACCGGATCACTTGGAAATCCGGCATACCCGAGGGTATTCCGCGCACAGCCACCATCGACCAAACACAAACACCGAGGCGTTGCGGTTTGGGGTGGCGATTATGCACCAAGTGAGCTGAACGGACTGCGACGTCCGATCGCTGAATTCAGCGATCCCCAGAGCCTATCTATCCCACTTCCGACGGACAACCGACGCGAGCTGTCGGAATAATCACTCCGAACGCCAATATCTGTAGGACAAGCACTTTGCCTACAACCCGCCCACAAAAAAACCCGCCTCTCGGCGGGTTTCTTGAATCAGCGGTCCAACACTCAGGCTTAGTTAACCTTGGCGTTCAACTCACCCTTCAGATAACGCTGATACATCGCTTCCAGCGAGATCGGTTTGATCTTCGATGCATTACCGGCAGTACCGAACGCTTCATAACGAGCGATACACACGTCACGCATTGCAGTAACAGTCGCGCCGAAGAATTTACGTGGGTCGAATTCGCTCGGGTTGGTGGCCATCAGGCGACGCATGGCGCCGGTGGATGCCAGACGCAGGTCGGTGTCGATGTTGACCTTGCGCACGCCGTGCTTGATGCCTTCGACGATTTCTTCAACCGGTACGCCGTAAGTTTCTTTGATGTCGCCGCCGTACTGGTTAATGATCGCCAGCCACTCTTGTGGCACCGAGGACGAACCGTGCATCACCAAGTGGGTGTTCGGGATGCGCTTGTGGATTTCCTTGATGCGGTCGATTGCCAGCACGTCACCGGTAGGTGGCTTGGTGAACTTGTAGGCGCCGTGGCTGGTGCCGATGGCGATGGCCAAGGCATCGACCTGGGTGCGTTTGACGAAGTCAGCGGCTTCTTCCGGGTCGGTCAGCATTTGGCTGTGATCCAGAACGCCTTCGGCGCCGATGCCGTCTTCTTCACCGGCCATGCCGGTTTCCAGCGAACCCAGGCAGCCCAGCTCGCCTTCTACCGAAACGCCGCAGGCGTGCGCCATGGCCACGGTTTGCTGGGTAACGCGGACGTTGTAGTCGTAGTCGGTCGGGGTCTTGCCGTCTTCGCCCAGCGAGCCGTCCATCATCACCGAGCTGAAGCCCAGTTGGATCGAGCGCTGGCAGACATCAGGGCTGGTGCCGTGGTCCTGGTGCATGCACACCGGGATGTGCGGGAATTCTTCGATCGCGGCCAGGATCAGGTGACGCAGGAAAGGCGCGCCGGCGTATTTGCGAGCGCCGGCCGAAGCCTGGACGATCACCGGGGAGTCAGTCTTGTCAGCGGCTTCCATGATGGCGCGCATCTGCTCAAGGTTGTTGACGTTGAAGGCTGGAACGCCGTAGCCGAATTCGGCTGCGTGGTCCAACATCTGGCGCATGCTGATAAGTGCCATTGTGTGTGTCTCTCCCGGTTGAGGGTCGTTAATCGTGCCAGCCTGCCGGAGCGGCGGCGGCTATTCAAGTGATTGCAGATCGGGGGTTGAGGCCCGGTCTGGTGATTCGATAAAGCCAATTCTTCAGAACTGCGCAGAACCCCTGTAGGAGTGAGCCTGCTCGCGATAGCCATCTTGCAGTCAATATTGCAGCGACTGTCATACCGCTATCGCGAGCAGGCTCACTCCTACAATGGGCCTGTGGTGTGTCAATTACTGCGCTTTGCAGCCGCGGCCGATCAGGTCATTGGTGGCGACCCAGTACACCAGGCCTTCCTCACCCTTGACGTGAAACGCCAGCATGCCGTCGCTGTACAGCGTGCCCGAGGCGCCCGGCTCTTCTTTCAGGCGATAGACCTGATCACCGCCGCCGAGGCGAACGTCGACTTCCTTCTGGCCGGCGTCGGCGTAACGCCAGAGCACTTTGGCCTGGCTGTCGCAGGTCCAGGTCGTCCAGCTATCCGCCGGGGCGGACGACTGAAACAGGTTCAACTGCGCGCAACCGCCCAACAATGCCAACGCCGCAATGGCGATCAAGCCTTTCATCCGTGTTCCTCGACTGACGGCACACGCCGCCAGCCTTGAGTTAAAGAGTCAGACCCGTCAAGGACAACCATGTTCCTTGGCCGGGGTTTGCGTCTCGTATTTCTCCAGGCCGTCCGGTCCCGAGCGCTTGTTCAGCACCGGGTTGGTTTCGGCCTGCCAGTCGGCTTGATAACAGCCCTTCTGCGACTCGCTCGGCGCCGGCGTGGCCTCGGCCTTCGGGTTACTCCCGCAGGCCGCCAGCGTACCGGTCAGCAACAACAGCGCTAACGACTTGACCATGTGAACACTCCTTTGCCTGGCCAAACGGGCGGCCTCAGGCCTTGGCCCGGCTTTCCAGGACTTCAACGGCTGGCAGCACTTTGCCCTCGACGAATTCGAGGAACGCGCCACCACCGGTGGAAATGTAGGAGATTTGCTCAGCCACACCATATTTATCGATAGCGGCCAGGGTGTCGCCACCGCCAGCGATGGAGAACGCCGAGCTTTCCGCGATGGCCTGGGCCAGCACTTTGGTGCCGTTGCCGAACTGGTCGAATTCGAACACGCCGACCGGACCGTTCCACAGAATGGTTTTCGACGATTTCAGCAGTTCGGCGAAGTTGGCTGCGGTTTGCGGGCCGATGTCCAGAATCATGTCGTCAGCCGCGACGTCAGCGATCAGCTTGACGGTAGCTTCGGCGGTTTCAGCGAATTCCTTGGCAACCACGACGTCAACCGGCAGCGGCACGCTGACTTTGGCAGCGATGGCGCGTGCGGTGTCGAGCAGGTCCGGTTCGTACAGCGACTTGCCAACCGGGTGACCGGCGGCCGCGAGGAAGGTGTTAGCGATGCCGCCGCCGACGATCAGTTGATCGCAGATCTGGCTCAGGCTGTTCAGCACGTCGAGTTTGGTCGATACCTTGGAGCCGGCAACGATGGCCGCCATTGGCTGAGCCGGCGCGCCGAGGGCTTTGCCCAGTGCGTCCAGTTCAGCGGCCAGCAGCGGGCCAGCCGCAGCAACTTTGGCGAACTTGGCCACGCCGTGAGTCGAACCTTCAGCGCGGTGAGCGGTGCCGAACGCGTCCATCACGAACACGTCGCACAGGGCGGCATATTGCTGGGCCAGTTCGTCAGCGTTCTTTTTCTCGCCTTTGTTGAAGCGCACGTTTTCGAACAGCACGATGTCGCCGGCCTTGACGTCAACGCCACCGAGGTAATCAGCCACGAGCGGCACTTCACGGCCCAGCGCTTTGCTCAGGTAGTCAGCGACAGGCTTGAGGCTGTTCTCGGCGGAGAACTCGCCTTCGGTCGGACGGCCAAGGTGCGAGCAGACCATCACGGCCGCGCCTTTTTCCAGGGCCAGCTTGATGGTCGGCAGCGAAGCCAG
>NZ_JBIUVX010000009.1:0-19715 GCF_044743175.1 Pseudomonas sp. NPDC087690 | reverse complement strand
CAGATCCAGGTCGGACATCAACAACACGGTCATGGGTCGCACTTCCAAAGTTTAATTTCAAGTTGCTGTTTGCAGATAGTGTTCTGCAACGTCCAGCATTCGGTTGGCAAAACCCCATTCGTTGTCGAACCAGGCCAGGATGTTCACCAGCTTGGGGCCGGAAACACGGGTCTGACTGGCATCGACGATGGCCGAATGTGGGTCATGGTTGAAATCACAACTGGCGTGCGGCAACTCGGTATAGGCGAGCAGGCCTTTGAGCGGGCCACTGGTGGCGGCCTCGCGCAGGATCCGGTTGACCTCATTGGCATCGGTAGCGGTGGCGGTCTGCATCGTGATGTCGAGGCAGGACACGTTGACCGTCGGCACGCGTACGGCTTTGGCCTGAATTCGCCCGGCAAGTTCCGGCAGCAGGCGCTCGATACCACGCGCCAGACCGGTGGACACCGGGATCACCGACTGGAACGCCGAACGCGTGCGGCGCAGGTCTTCGTGGTGATAGGCGTCGATCACTGGCTGATCGTTCATTGCCGAGTGAATGGTGGTGATCGACACGTAATCAAGGCCAATGGCCTTGTCGAGCAAACGCAACAGCGGCACACCGCAGTTGGTGGTGCAGGAGGCGTTGGACACCAGCAGTTCGTCGCCGGTCAGGCAATCCTGATTGACGCCGTAGACGATGGTGGCGTCGACATCCGCCTCGCTGGCCATCGGCTGCGAGAACAGTACGCGTGGCGCGCCGGCGTCGAGAAAGCGCTGGCCGTCTTCACGGGTGTTGTAGGCACCGGAACACTCAAGCACCAGATCGACGCCCAGCGACGCCCAATCGATGCCTTCGGGGGTGGCACTGCGCAGAACCTTCACGCAGTCGCCATTAATATGCAGACAATCGCCTTCTACTCGCACCTCGCCCGGAAAGCGGCCGTGGGTGGAGTCGAAGCGTGTCAGGTATTCGATGCTGGCCATATCTGCCAGATCGTTGATCGCGACAATTTCAAACCCGGCTTTCTCGCCTCGCTCAAACAACGCACGCAAGACGCAACGACCAATCCGGCCGTAGCCGTTGAGTGCAACTTTGAAGGGACGCGGTTGAGGCATGGGGTTCTCGATTACCGTGGTGAATCAGGCAGTGCGATGTTGCCTGAACCAACACTTTCGCGAGCAGGCTCGCTCCCACATTGGAATGCATTTCCCTGTGGGAGCGAGCCTGCTCGCGAAGGCGTCAGCTCAGACGACATCTTTTCTGGATCAGTCTTCCAGTAGCTCTTCAGCCTGACCGAGGATGTTTTCCAGGGTGAAGCCGAACTCTTCGAACAGTGCCGAAGCCGGAGCCGATTCGCCGTAGGTGGTCATGCCGATCACGCGACCTTCCAGACCCACGTACTTGAACCAGAAGTCGGCGTGAGCCGCTTCGATCGCGATACGCGCGCCAACCTGCAACGGCAGCACGTCCTGCTTGTAGCCAGCATCCTGAGCATCGAACACGCTGGTGCAAGGCATGGAAACCACACGCACTTTACGACCCTGCTCGGTCAGTTTGTCGTACGCCTGAACCGCCAGGCCCACTTCCGAACCGGTCGATATCAGGATCAGCTCAGGCTCGCCTGCGCAGTCCTTCAGCACGTAACCGCCACGGCTGATGTCGGCAATCTGGCCGGCATCGCGTTCCTGGTGTTGCAGGTTCTGACGCGAGAAGATCAGCGCCGATGGGCCGTCCTTGCGCTCCAGAGCGTTTTTCCAGGCCACAGCCGATTCAACGGCATCGGCTGGACGCCAGGTGTCGAGGTTCGGTGTGGTACGCAGGCTGGTCAATTGCTCGATCGGCTGGTGCGTCGGGCCGTCTTCGCCCAGACCGATGGAGTCGTGGGTGTAGACGTGGATCACTTGCTTCTTCATCAGCGCGGACATGCGCACGGCGTTGCGGGCGTATTCCATGAACATCAGGAAGGTCGCGCCGTAAGGTACCAGGCCGCCGTGCAGGGTCACGCCGTTCATGATCGCGGTCATGCCGAATTCGCGCACGCCGTAGTACATGTAGTTGCCGCTGGCATCTTCAGCGCTGACGCCTTTGCAACCTTTCCACAGGGTCAGGTTGGAACCGGCCAGGTCAGCGGAGCCGCCGAGCAGTTCCGGCAGCAGCGGGCCGAACGCGTTCAGGGTGTTCTGGCTGGCTTTACGGCTGGCGATGGTTTCGCCTTTGGCCGCGACTTCAGCGATGTAAGCCGAAGCTTTTTCGGAGAAGTCAGCCGGCAACTCACCGCTCAGGCGACGCACCAGTTCGTTGGCTTCGGTCGGGAACGCAGCGGAGTAGGCAGCGAAACGCTGGTCCCACTCGGCTTCGGCCGCGCGACCTTTTTCCTTGGCATCCCATTCGGCATAGATGTCGGCCGGGATTTCGAACGGGCCGTGGTTCCAGTTCAGCGCCTGACGGGTCAGCGCGATTTCCGCGTCACCCAGTGGAGCGCCGTGGCAGTCTTCTTTGCCCTGCTTGTTCGGCGAGCCGAAACCGATGGTGGTCTTGCAGCAGATCAGCGTCGGTTGTGCGCTCTTGCGCGCGGTCTCGATGGCGGTCTTGATCTCTTCCGGATCGTGGCCGTCGACGTTGCGAATCACTTGCCAGTTGTAGGCTTCGAAACGCTTCGGGGTGTCATCGGTGAACCAGCCTTCGACTTCGCCGTCGATGGAGATGCCGTTGTCATCGTAGAACGCGATCAGCTTGCCCAGACCCAAAGTACCGGCCAGGGAAGCGACTTCGTGGGAAATGCCTTCCATCATGCAGCCATCACCCAGGAACACATAGGTGTGGTGATCGACGATGTCGTGGCCAGGACGGTTGAACTGCGCGCCCAGGACTTTTTCCGCCAGGGCGAAGCCTACAGCGTTGGCCAGACCCTGACCCAGCGGGCCGGTGGTGGTTTCAACGCCCGGGGTGTAACCGAATTCCGGGTGACCCGGGGTGCGGCTGTGCAGTTGACGGAACTGCTTGAGGTCGTCGATCGACAGGTCGTAACCGGTCAGGTGCAGCAGCGAGTAGATCAACATCGAGCCGTGGCCGTTGGACAGCACGAAGCGGTCACGGTCGGCGAACGAGGGCTTGCTCGGGGTGTGCTGGAGGTAGTCGCGCCAACGCACTTCGGCAATATCTGCCATACCCATTGGGGCACCGGGATGGCCGCTGTTGGCTTTTTGCACGGCATCCATGCTGAGGGCACGAATGGCGTTGGCACGCTCACGACGGCTAGGCATCGCTGATCTCCTGGGTGTGAATAGATTGAAACGGAAAAAAGGAGGGCATTTTCCCTCACCGGAGCGCCTCGGGGCAATGACAGATAGTCATCCGGGGGCGTTTTTCCCATGGTTAGCGGCGGTTTCGGTTGGTGAAACCTTTCCGCTACTTGTTTCTAGAGTTAACCGTCTCGTGAGAAGTGCCATTTATCGAGCAATATCAAAACTTTTTGATATTGCCCTTGCGATGGATTCCCCCCCTCTCTAGACTGCCAGCCCTATGAACTTACGCGTGCCTTCCATTCGCCATGACGATTGCGACGAGCTGGCGGCCCTGTGCAAGGCCGGCGGCGATCCGCTGCGGCTGAATGTATTGCGCGCCCTGGCCAACGATTCGTTTGGTGTATTGGAGCTGGCGCAGATTTTCGGCATCGGTCAGTCAGGTATGAGTCATCACCTTAAAGTGTTGGCGCAGGCCGATCTGGTAGCGACCCGCCGTGAAGGCAACGCGATTTTCTATCGCCGCGCCCTGCCCCACACCGAACTGTTGGGCGGCAAGTTGCACGCAGCATTGTTAGAAGAAGTCGACAACCTGGTACTGCCGAACGATGTGCAAGCACGCATCGAACAGGTCCACGCTCAACGGGCCGCCGCCAGCCAGGACTTTTTCGCCCGGGTCGCGGAGAAATTCCGTGCCCAGCAAGACTTGATCGCAGGCCTGCCGCAGTACCGTGACAGCGTGCTGGCCCTGCTCGACAAACTGAACTTCGATGGTGCAGCCACGGCCATTGAAGTCGGCCCCGGCGATGGTGCTTTTTTGCCGGAACTGGCGCGACGCTTCGACACCGTCACCGCGCTGGACAACAGCCCGGCGATGCTCGAACTGGCGCGTCAGGTATGTGAACGTGAACAGCTGGCTAACGTCAGCCTGCAATTGGCCGATGCATTGAACGGCACAAGCCTTCAGGCCGATTGCGTGGTGTTGAACATGGTGTTGCACCATTTCGCCGCGCCGGCCGATGCGCTCAAGCACATGGCCGACCTGCTGCAACCGGGCGGTAGTCTGCTCGTGACAGAGTTATGTAGCCACAACCAGAGTTGGGCCAGGGAGGCCTGCGGTGATCTCTGGTTGGGGTTTGAACAGGACGATTTGGCCCGTTGGGCCAAGGCTTCGGGACTCGTTCCCGGTGAAAGCCTCTATGTAGGCTTACGTAATGGTTTCCAGATCCAGGTCCGCCATTTTCAGCGACCGACTGGCGACACTCACCATCGGTAAATTCAGGAAAACATCGAGATGAGCGAATACTCCCTCTTCACCTCCGAGTCCGTGTCCGAAGGGCATCCGGACAAAATCGCCGACCAGATTTCCGATGCGGTGCTGGACGCCATCATTACCCAGGACAAACACGCACGCGTTGCCGTGGAAACCCTGGTCAAGACTGGCGTGGCCATCGTTGCCGGTGAAGTGACCACCAGCGCCTGGGTCGATCTGGAAGAGATCGTGCGTAACGTGATTCTCGACATCGGCTATAACAGCTCCGACGTCGGCTTCGACGGCGCGACCTGCGGCGTGATGAACATCATCGGCAAGCAGTCCCCGGATATCAACCAAGGTGTTGACCGTGCCAAGCCTGAAGATCAGGGCGCCGGCGACCAGGGCCTGATGTTCGGCTACGCCAGCAACGAAACCGACGTTTTGATGCCAGCGCCGATCACCTTCTCGCACCAGTTGGTGCAGCGCCAGGCCGAAGCCCGTAAATCCGGTCTGCTGCCTTGGCTGCGTCCGGACGCCAAGTCGCAAGTGACTTGCCGTTACGAAGGCGGCAAGGTTGTCGGTATCGATGCCGTTGTTCTGTCGACTCAGCACAACCCTGAAGTGTCGTACAAAGACCTGCGCGAAGGCGTGATGGAGCTGATCGTCAAGCACGTGCTGCCTGCCGAACTGCTGAGCAAAGACACCCAGTTCCACATCAACCCGACCGGCCAGTTCATAAATGCCGGCCCGGTAGGTGAATGCGGTCAGACCGGTCGCAAGATCATCCTCGACAGCTACGGCGGCATGGCCCGTCACGGCGGCGGCGCGTTCTCCGGTAAAGATCCATCGAAAGTTGACCGTTCGGCTGCCTACGCTGGCCGTTACGTTGCCAAGAACATCGTCGCTGCCGGCCTGGCCGAGCGTTGCGAGATCCAGGTTTCCTACGCGATCGGTGTGGCTCAGCCAACTTCGATCTCGCTGAACACCTTCGGCACCGGCAAGATCAGCGATGACAAGATCGTCAAACTGGTCCGTGAAGTGTTCGACCTGCGTCCATACGCAATCACCACCATGCTCGATCTGCTGCACCCGATGTACCAGGAAACTGCAGCGTACGGCCACTTCGGTCGCACGCCAGAGACCAAAACTGTTGGCGAAGACACCTTCACCACCTTCACTTGGGAAAAAACCGACCGCGCCGACGCCCTGCGTTCTGCTGCTGGCCTGTAAGCCTTCCCCAGCGGTACAAAAAAGCCCTGCACGGTTCGCGCCGTGCGGGGCTTTTTCATGCCTCGAAAAGAGTAAAAGATCGCAGCCTTCGGCAGCTCCTACAAGTGAAACGCACGCCTCCTGTAGGAGCTGCCGAAGGCTGCGATCTTTTGATCTTCATAACTGAAACACGATGCAAAACACCCACCCGTTGCTGCTCTGAATCCTGACTAATCTTCAAGCATTCCCCTGAGCAAGGACGCTCAACATGCTTGCCACGCTGCGCCTTTTTTCAATTCTTCTGCTGAGCTTCACCCACCTGATCGCTTACGCCGCTTGCCCTGACTGGCCTGTCCCCACCGCGCAAAACGAAATCGCCGCCCTGCAAAACCAGATCGACAAATGGGATGACGCCTACCACCGCGAAGGCCGCTCACTGATTGCCGACGAACTCTACGACCAATCCCTTGCGCAACTGAACGAGTGGCGAGCGTGTTTCAAAGTGCCCTCGCCACCCGATCCTTTGCGCACAGTTTCAGGCTCAAACGTCCACCCCATTGCCCATACCGGCCTGGATAAAATCCATAAAGTTGAGGCCGTGGAGGCCTGGCTACGTGATCGCGAGGATGTCTGGATACAACCAAAAGTCGACGGCGTCGCAGTGACGCTGATTTATCGCGCGGGCGTTTTGCAACAGGTCATCAGTCGCGGTGACGGGGTTCGTGGGCAAGACTGGACGCCATCAGCGCAGAAGATCGGCGCCATTCCTCAACGCCTGACACAACCGCTGGATATGCTGGTGCAGGGCGAACTCTACTGGCGCTTGAACGAGCACGTGCAAGCTCGATCCGGCGGCGTTAACGCTCGCTCCACCGTCGCGGGACTGATGGGACGCAAAACCCTGGATGCCGGGCAAGCCTCCGGTATCGGACTGTTCGTCTGGGACTGGCCACAAGGCCCAGCGCAATTGCCCGAGCGAGTCGCCACGTTGGCGACGCTGGGTTTCGCCACGATTGAACCGTACAGTCATCCTGCCCCCGACTTTACTGCCGCGCAAAAATGGCGCGATCACTGGTACCGCTCTCCTCTGCCGTTTGCCACTGACGGGGTGGTGTTGCGCCAGAGCCAGCGTCCACCCGCCGAGCGCTGGCAGGCTCGCGCGCCGTACTGGGCAGTTGCGTGGAAGTATCCTTTTGCTCAAGCGCTGGCCGAAGTGCGCAAGGTCAACTTCAAGATCGGGCGCACCGGGCGTATCACGCCAGTACTCGAACTCAAACCCGTCATGCTCGATGACAGGGAAATCAAACGGGTCAGCGCCAGTTCCTTCAAACGCTGGCAAGACCTGGATATCCGCCCCGGCGACCAAGTGGCAATCAGCCTCGCCGGCCTGACCATTCCACGGCTCGACAGCGTGGTGCTGCGCGCCGCCGAACGCACAGACCTCAACATCCCCAACGCCGAAGACTTCCACACCTTGAGCTGCTGGCAACCCACGCCCGGCTGCAAAAGCCAGTTTCTCGCGCGCCTGACCTGGCTCAGTGGCAAGCAGGGTCTGGCAATGCAACATGTCGGTCGTGGCACCTGGGAGAAACTTCTCGAAACACGCCGCGTAAACAACCTGCTGGATTGGTTGACCCTCGACGCGCCAGAGCTTGCTAACATTGCGGGCTTCGGCGAGCGCAGCAGCGAACGCCTGATGAACAGCTTTCACAGCGCCCGCCAGCGGCCGTTCGCTCAATGGCTCAAGGCCTTGGGCTTGCCGCCAACCGGTCAGGCCCGATTGCCTGATTCGTGGCAGGCGCTGGTACAGCGCAACACCGAACAATGGCAGGCAGAAGCCGGTATCGGCCCGGGACGCGCAGCGCAATTAAGCGCATTCTTTCGCGACCCACAAGTACTGGCCTTGAGCGAAACCTTACATGCCGCCGGAATCGACGGTTTTTGACTACGCAATCCCGGCGCGCCGGGAACCCATCGGCCGCCGAGGCGCTCCAACAGCGCAGTGCCTGACCAACCCGAACGCCTTTGCACATGGAGCTTTTATGAAATTTCTTGCACCGCTCGCCATGCTCACCCTCTGCGGCATGATGGCCGCCCCCGTAATGGCCGACGAAGACGCCCCGGGCCTGACCGGCTGCGCTGCGAAAAAGCAGGGCATCATGAACCAGATCGAACAGGCCAAGTCGCGCGGCAATGCCGATCAGCAGGCGGGTCTGGAAACGGCCCTGCGCGAAGTGAATGAACACTGCACCGATGCGGGCCTGAAGAAAGAACGCGAAAACAAGGTGCTCGAAGCCAAGCACGAAGTAAGTCAGCGTCAGGCCGATCTCGACAAGGCGATGAAGAAAGGCGACCCGGAGAAGATCAACAAGCGCAAAGACAAACTGGCCGAGTCGCGTAAAGAACTGCAGGACGCGCTGGACGAAATCGATAAGTAATTGATGGCCCTGTGACGAGGGGATCTCTCCCCGTCCGGCGGCGAAGCCGTCGCAAATCCGGCTAGTCGGGTCTGACTGAAAAAACTCGGCTGTATGGTTTTGGGGCTGCTTCGCAGCCCAACGGGGATAAATCCCCTCGCCACAGGGTTACTCAGCAGTCTTGAAGATCAATGATCCCGAAACTGTTTATGGCAAGCGCTGCAGGCATCTTCAACCTTCTGCACCGCGGGTCCGAGGTTGCTGGCTTTGTATGGCAGAAGCTGACTGGCGGTCACCAATTCACCGGTGGCCGCTTCAAGGTTGCGGGCCATTTCCTGAAACTGCGCCTGTTTCTGCCAGACATCATCCTTGGCGCTGGTGTGATCTTCTTCGCGCACCTGCGGGAAATGCTTCCACGGCTCGTGGGACAACGCATCGAGCTTGACCGCGCCTTCGGCGAACTTCGGCCCGTCGAACGCAATGCGCCCACGCAACATGCCGCCGAGATCTTCACCGGTCTTGAGCATTTGTTTGAAAATTGCCTTGCGTTGACCCAGCGGCGAATTCGGGTCGACACCGCCGCAGGCGGACAAGGTCAGACAGGCCAGCAATACAACAGACATTTTTTTAAGAGTCATGGTGGCTTCAGGTCACGGAATTCGGCGGCCAGTATCCTCGCGCCACCGCCAAACACCAATAGCCCTATTAAAAATACGGGTTGAACGAGCGCATGGAGCACTCGGCCAACCGGCACAGGAATCACTCCATGAACAGCCGTTACAAGGCCTGGCGTCATCCGCTGATCGCGACCCTCCCTCTGCTGGCGATTCTCGCCGGCTGCACCGGTGGCGAGAGCGCCAAGCCGAAAACCCACGCGCTGGCCACTTACTCCAGCGCCACGTGGGATGCCCTGCCGGTTGTGTCCGACAGCGATCTGGTCGCCGGTTTCGGCTCGTGGCGCAGCGCCTGCACCCGGCTCAAGGCTGATACGGTCTGGGGCCCGACCTGCGCAGCGGCGGCCAATGTGCCGCAGAACGCCAACGAGATTCGCACGTTCCTCAAGCAGAACCTCGATGTCTTCGGCCTGCGCGCCGAGAACGATAACCCCAACGGCTTGATCACCGGTTATTACGAGCCGGTCTATCCCGGCAGCCTGACACCCACCGACGTGGCAAACGTGCCGGTGTATGGCGTGCCCGAAGACATGATCATTGTTTCGCTGGACAGCATTTACCCGGAACTCAAAGGCAAACGCCTGCGCGGTCGCCTCGAAGGTCGCGTGCTCAAGCCTTATGACGACGCCGCGACCATCGAATCCAAAGGCGTGAAAGCGCCCGTGGTGGCTTATCTGACCGACCCTATGAACCTGCAATTTCTACAGATCCAGGGTTCCGGACGGATTCAGACCCAGGACGGCAAACAACTGCGCATTGCCTACGCTGATCAGAACGGTCATCCATACCGGCCAATAGGTCGCTGGCTGGTCGAGCAGGGTGAGCTGAAAAAAGAAGATGTGACCATGAGTGCGATCAGCAACTGGGCCAAAGCCAATCCGGCGCGCATCCCGGAATTGCTCGGCAGCAACCCGAGCTACGTGTTCTTCACCCGCAACCCGGACAGTAACGAAGGTCCTCGTGGCTCGCTCAACGTACCGCTGACTGCCGGTTACAGCGCAGCAGTGGATCGCAAGGTAATTCCGCTGGGCAGCCTGTTGTGGCTATCAACCACAAAACCAGATGGTACGGCACTGGTTCGCCCGGTGGCGGCGCAGGATACCGGCGGCGCAATTGCCGGCGAGGTACGCGCGGACCTGTTCTGGGGGACGGGGGATGCGGCCGGGCAACTGGCCGGAGACATGAAACAGCAAGGGCAGATCTGGATGCTCTGGCCAAAAGGTGCCGCGCTGCCGCAAGTGCCGCAGGTGGCGGATACAGAGAAGAAGTAACCCTTGGAATCTGCTGAGGTAATCAGATAGCTATCGCGAGCAGGCTCACTCCTACAGGGGAACGCATTCCAAAATGCAGGAGTGAGCCTGCTCGATGAGGCCATCAGCAACACCAGTAAAATAATCAGACCGACACAAAGAAGAACGAAGCAATCAACCCCATACCCACAAACCAAACCAGCGACCGCAAGATCGCCCAGTCCGCCAGATAGCAAATGATGTAAAGCAGGCGACTGGTGATAAACAGCACAGCCAGCACATTAACCGTCACCAGCTCTGCCGTACCCACCAGATGCGCGACAATTACCGCCGCCGCAAACGCCGGCATCACTTCAAAGCTGTTCAGTTGCGCCGCATGCGCCCGTCTCGCCACACCGTTGAGACTTTCCAGAAAATCGCGCGGATCGTGGTTGTCACTCAACCGATAGCCACCCACGGCTTTCGCCACGCCTGTGCAGACATACGGCAGAAAAATCGCGATCAACACACACCACAGAGCCACCGTCATAACGCCGTCCTTTTTTCGAGTTATAGAATTCGCGGGCTGTCAGAACTTCATGATCAACATGCCGATCAGCACCAGCCCACAGGCTAAGAGCCGTGGCCGGCCGAAAGGTTCTTTCAGGTAGCGCATACCGAACAGCACCACCAGAATCACACTGATCTCACGCAGTGCCGCCGCTTCGGCAATCGAGCCCAACTGCATCGCCCACAGCACCAGAGCGTAGCTGGCCAACACGCAGAAGCCCACCGCCAGCCCGAGCTTCCATTGCTCGCGCCAGAACTGCATGAAGGCCGGGCGCTTGGCGACCCATGCCAACAGCGGAAACGGCCAGGCACTGAGCAGCGTGACCCAGACCAGGTAATCCAGCGGGTGCGACCAACGCCGTAGCGCTTGACCATCAATATAGGTGTAGCAGCCAATGCACAGGCCGATCAGCGCCACCACCGGCAGCATCGACCATGGCAGGTGCTTGCCGCCGCCGCCTTGCCAGAGCAGGCAAACCATACCCAAGGGAATCAGCATGATGCCGAAGATCTGCTGCGTGGTGAGTACTTCCCCAGCGAAGATCAGGGTCAGCGCCAGCACCACCAGCGGCGACAAACCGCGCATCAGCGGATAGACCAGGCCGAGATCACCGACGCGATAGGCCTGAATCAGCAGGTAGCGATACAGCAGCTCAAAGGCTGCCGAAGCGAGAATCCACGGCCAGATGCTAATGGGTGGCACGTTCACGAAGGGCAACGCGATGGCGACAACCAGCAGCGCCACGGTGTCCATGCACGCCACCACAAGCAGCCGCTCGGCGCTGAATTTGATTAACGTATTCCACGTCGCATGCAACAGCGCCGCCATCAATACCAAAGCTGTCGCCAACACGTTTCACTCCTTATTATTTTTCACGCCCCCCTGTAGGAGCTGCCGAAGGCTGCGATCTTTTGACTTTGGTTTTTAGAAGCAAGATCAAAAGATCGCAGCCTTCGGCAGCTCCTACAGGTGGGAGTCGAACACTCGAATAGTCAGATTATTGATTCGCGATGTGTCAGCAGGTGTTTATACTGCAAGCGACCACGCCGCACTCAGTTGCGCACAGAAAAAAACCAATAATTCCTGCCTGCACCGCCCTCCTTCGAGATCGGTCGTCGGCCTGCGTATGCCTGATCAAAGCGTCAAGACTACCGACAGAGACCTTGCGCATGCCACTCGCCTTGCTTGCACTCGCTGTTGCCGCATTCGGCATCGGCACCACTGAATTCGTCATCATGGGCCTGCTGCCCGACGTTGCCCGCGATCTTGCCGTGAGCATTCCTCATGCCGGCCTGTTGATCACCGGTTACGCGCTGGGCGTGGTGTTCGGCGCGCCGATTCTGGCGATCGGCACCGCCAATATGCCGCGCAAAGCGACGCTGTTGGGCATGACGCTGATGTTCATCCTCGGCAATATCCTCTGCGCCCTGGCACCGAACTACGCAACATTGATGGCGGCGCGCGTGGTCACCGCGTTGTGTCATGGCGCGTTTTTCGGCATCGGTTCGGTGGTTGCCGCCGGGCTGGTCGCACCGAACAAACGCGCGCAGGCAATTGCCATGATGTTTACCGGCCTGACGCTGGCCAATGTCCTTGGAGTGCCGCTGGGTACGGCGCTGGGTCAATACGCAGGCTGGCGTTCGACGTTCTGGGCAGTGTCGGTCATCGGCGTGATCGCAGCGCTCGCCCAATGGCTGTGGCTGCCAAAACACATCCCGATGGACAAGGCCAACCTCGCCAGCGAATTCAAAGTGCTGGGCAAGGTCAATGTGCTGCTGGCCTTGGGCATGAGCGTATTGGCATCCACCAGTCTGTTCAGCGTATTCACTTACATCGCGCCGATCCTGCAGGACATCACCGGCGTCAGCCCCCATGGCGTGACCGTGATGCTGCTGCTGTTCGGCGTCGGCCTGACCGGCGGCAGCATGCTCGGCGGACGCCTGGCGGATAGCCGTTTGCTGCCTTCGCTGGTCGGCGTGGCGTTGGCGGTGGTGGTGATTCTGGCGGCGTTCAGCCAGACCAGCCGTTCGGTGGTGCCGGCGGCGATCACGTTAGTGCTGTGGGGGATTTTTGCTTTTGCGCTGTGTCCGATCCTGCAGTTGCTGATCATCGATCAGGCGCATGAAGCGCCGAACCTAGGGTCAACGTTGAACCAGAGCGCTTTCAATCTCGGCAACGCGGCGGGTGCGTGGATTGGCGGGCTGGTGGTGGCCAGTGGCGCGGATCTGGCGGATTTGCCGTGGACCGGTGCGCTTGTTGGCGTATTGACCGTGCTGACGGCGCTGTTTTTCATCTATCTGCAACGTCGCGGCGCGGCTGCGGTCAATGTGTCCGGCTAGCCCTCACCCTAACCTTCTCCCAGAGGGAGAGGGGACTGAATGGGGGATATTTGAGAGATACGCCGACGTGAACCCGCTTTGCTGAATCCACAATCGACTCGGTTATTCAGGTCGATGCATGCCACAAGACAATAAGGTCGGCTCCCTCTCCCTCCGGGAGAGGGCTGGGGTGAGGGAAGCTTGTGCCCTCTGTCGCTCTCAGCCCATCAAACCCCTGCACCCAAGCATTGGGCGCGCTCCATTCACCCCTCATCCAAAGGACCCCGGATGCTTGAACTTGTCGCCGCTTTCATCTGCCTCACCACTCTCCTGACCTTCGTCAACTTCCGCTTCATCGGCCTGCCACCGACCATCGGCGTGATGGTCACCGCACTGCTGTTCTCCCTGATCCTGCAAGGCCTGAGCGTGCTCGGCTACCCCGGTCTCGAAGAGCGCGTGCAGCAACTGATCGGCCAGATCGACTTCGGCGATCTGCTGATGAACTGGATGCTTTCGTTTCTGCTGTTCGCCGGCGCCTTGCACGTCAACCTCAATGACCTGCGCAGCTATCGCTGGCCGATTGGCCTGCTGGCAACCTTCGGCGTTCTGATTGCCACTGCAGTGATCGGCAGCCTCGCCTATTACATCTTTGCGTTGTTCGGCTGGCATGTGAGCTTTCTCTACTGCTTGTTGTTCGGCGCGCTGATCTCGCCGACCGACCCGATCGCGGTGCTCGGCGTGCTGCGTACCGCCAATGCCTCAAAGCCGCTGAAAACCACCATCGTTGGCGAATCGCTGTTCAACGACGGCACAGCTGTTGTGGTGTTCACCGTATTGCTGGGCATCGCCCAACTCGGCGAAACCCCGACCCTTAGCGCCACGGCGATGCTGTTCGTTCACGAAGCCATTGGCGGCGTGCTGTTCGGTGGCCTGATCGGTTATCTGGTCTATCGGATGATCAAGAGCATCGAGCAACACCAGATCACCGTGATGCTGACGCTGGCGCTAGTGATTGGCGGCTCGGCGATGGCCACCGAAATTCATGTTTCAGCGCCGATTGCGATGGTGGTCGCCGGTCTGATCATCGGCAACGTCGGGCGCAATCTGGCGATGAATGACATGACCCGGCGCTATCTCGACGGCTTCTGGGAATTGCTCGATGACATGCTCAACGCGCTGTTGTTCGCGCTGATCGGCATGGAACTGTTGCTGCTGCCATTCAACTGGCTGCACATGGCAGCGGCCGGTTTGCTGGCGGTGGCGATTCTGCTGTCGCGCCTGCTCACCGTGGCCCCGGCGATCGTCCTGCTACGGCGCTGGCGTACGGTGCCGGCCGGCACCATCCGGATTCTGACCTGGGGCGGTTTGCGTGGCGGTGTTTCGGTGGCGCTGGCATTGGCCCTGCCGTTAGGGCCAGAGCGCGACTTGCTGTTAAGCATCACTTACATCGTGGTGCTGTCGTCGATCCTGTTGCAGGGTCTGACCATCGGCAAACTGGTCAAGCATGCGACACGCAACGAGCCGAATGCTGCGACTGAACCAGCACACTGACGCACCACTGCAGCGCCGTCGTGAACTGCTTTCATGACGCGTTGCAGAGCAATTCGAGCAGATGCCGCATCGCCAAGGGGCGGTGCGGCGTCGAACTGTGCATCACCACCAGCTCCCGCGAGTAACGCTGCCCATCCTCCACCGGCATGGCACACACACCGTCCAACGCCATTGCGGCCCATTGCGGCACCAGCGATACCCCCATCCCCTGCGCGACAAGCATGACGATGGTCTCCAGCGCATCCAGCTCACAGAGCACATTGGGCTCGATCGCCTGTTCATCGAGGTAGCGCTGAGCAATCTGGCCACCCCATGAGCGCGCGTCGTAACGTATGAACGGGCCTGCTCGCAGCAACGTTTCCAGCGACTGCCCGGCATGTGAGGCCGGGGCAACCAGAACCAGCGGCTCGACCTTCAGCACTGTCTGCGTCAAAGCTTTGGGTGGTTGAAACGGCGGCCTGACCAGAATCGCGGCGTCCAGTTCGCCCGCCAGCACTTTCTCGTAAAGGCTTTTTGAGTCCCCCGGCGTTATCTTCAATTTCAGCGCCGGGGCCGATAACGCCAAGCGCTCGATCAATCCTGGCAAGACACCGGTCAGCGCCGTCGAGACCGCACCGATCGTCACTTCACCCGTCAGAGCATCGTGATGCAGATCATTTTGCAGCGCCTGCGTCTGTTCGATGATCGCGCGGATTTTCGGTAACACCAGCAGGCATTGATCCGTCGGCCGTGTGGCATGCGCGGTGCGTAGCAACAGGGCATAACCCAATGATCGCTCGAGTGCCTGCACGCGCTGACTGATCGCCGCCGCCGTGCGGTTTTCGCGGCGCGCGGCCGCCGCAATCGAACCGGTTTCGACCACTGCTATCAGGCTTTGAAGAAAGCGCACATCCATAAGTTTTCCTTTCGCTCAGAACAAGGCGAAGCCGTTTTGCCCCACCGATCAGCCTGTTTACCCTGAGCGTTCCTTCACTCAGGGCTATCACATGAACAGACCCTTTCACGCTGCATACCATGTTTGCGACCTGGAACAGGCGCGGATTTTTTATCGAGATGTGTTGGGTTGCACTGAGGGCCGCAGTACAGAGAGCTGGGTCGACTTCGATTTTTTCGGCAATCAGATTTCGCTGCACCTGGGCACACCCTTTGCCACCACCCGCAGCGGAAACGTCGGCGAATACAAAGTCTTGATGCCGCACATCGGTGTCGTGCTGCCACTGGATGAATGGCTGGCACTGGCCGAGCGCCTGCACCGCCTCGACACCGTTTTCGAGATCCCGCCGGTGATCCGCTTCGCCGGCGAACCCGGCGAGCAACGCACGATGTTCTTCCTTGATCCCAGCGGCAATCCGATCGAAATCAAAGGCTTCAAGGACTTCAGCGGCCTGTTTGCGCACTGATTCCATCCCCAACAAACACAAGAAAAAAGGGGCACTGCATGAGTAGCAAAACACCCACCAGCCTGGTCACCCGCATAATGATCGGGCTCGCCGCCGGGGTAATCGTCGGCATCCTTCTGAACCAGTTTCCCGAACACAAGACCTGGTTTATCGACAACCTGCTGCAACCGGCGGGCGACCTGTTTATCAGGCTGATGAAAATGATCGTGGTACCGCTGGTGTTTGCCTGCATGGTCGTCGGCATAGCCGGCGCGGGCAGTACCAAAGCGCTTGGCCGGGTCGGGGTCAAAACGCTGGTGTATTTCTTCACGATCACCAGCATCGCCATCGTCTTCGGTCTGATCGTCGGCAACGTCTTCCAGCCCGGCGCGGGCGCGGACTTCAGCAGCACTTTACAAGCACCGGTCACCGGGCTGGCCACGATGGGCGAAACACAAAACCTTGGCCGCACACTGGTAAACATTGTCCCCGACAACATCGTGCTGGCCATGTCTCAGGGCAAGCTGCTCTCGGTGTTGTTCTTCGCCATCCTGTTCGGCTGCGCCCTGTCGATGCTGCCCGAGCAGCAGAAGGCGCCGTTGATCGCGGTGATCCAGGCGGTTTCCGACACCATGTTCAAGGTCACGCATCTGGTCATGCACTACTCGCCGATTGGCATTTTCGGCCTGATCGGTGTGACCGTGGCCAGTTTCGGCCTGAGCGCCCTGCTGCCACTGGCGAAGCTGATCGGCATCACCTACGTGGCGGTGTTGCTGTTCGCACTGTGCGTGCTGGGTGTGGTGGCGCGAATGGCCGGGATCCGTTTTTTCCACCTTATACGGGCAATACGCAGTGAACTGCTGTTGGCTTACAGCAGCGCCGCTTCGGCCACGGTAATGCCGCAGTTGATCGAAAAAATGGAACGCTACGGGGCACCGCGCCCGATCACCAGCATGGTCATTCCATTGGGTTACTCGTTCAACCTGGATGGCGCATCACTGTTCGCGGGGCTGGGCACGTTGTTCATCGCCCAGGCCTACGGCATCGATCTGGGCCTGGCTGATCAAGCGATGCTGGTGCTGATCATGGTGCTGACATCGAAAGGCGCGGCGGGCGTGCCGGGCTTCATGTTCATCATTCTGACGGCAACATTGACCGCCGCCGGGTTGCCGGTAGAAGGTGTGGCGATCATCGCCGGTGTCTACCGCTTGATGGACATGCCAGTGACTGCGCTCAATGTATTGGGCAATGCGCTGGCGCCGCTGGTCGTCGCGCGCTGGGAAGGCCAGCTCAAGGCGCCTGATAGCGCACCGACCATAGAACCGGCCAGGGCACCATTCAAGGCCTGAAGCTATTGGCTTTTGCTGTCCGAGTCATCTTCGCGGGTTTCGCCAGAGCCGGGTTTATCGGCCTTTGGCGCCCCGCTCTCACTGCGGATCTGCGCATGGCTGATCAGCGCGAAAATAAAGCTGCCGCCAATGATGTTCCCCGCCAGCGTCGGCCCCGCGAACACCGCCCAGAAATCACTCCACGGCAATTCGCCGGCAAACACCAGATACGACACTTCCGCCGAACCCACCACAATGTGGGTGAAATCACCGAGCGCCATCAGATAGGTGATGAGGATGATGATCCACATCTTCGCGCTCTCCATCGACGGGATCATCCAGACCATGGTGGCGATCATCCAGCCGGAAACGATGCCTTTGGCGAACATCTGGCTGGCGTGGTTTTCCATGACCTTGCGGCCGATTTCGAGGAAGGCGTGGTCAGTCTTGGTGTCGAAGATCGGCAGTTCGAGCATCACGTACGCCACCAGAATCGTGCCGCAGAGGTTGCCGACCAGCACCACTGTCCACAGGCGGATCAGACGGCCGAAATTGAGCAGGGTCGGTTTGGTCATCACCGGCAGCACGGCGGTCAGGGTGTTTTCGGTGAACAACTGCTGGCGTGCGAGGATCACCGCGAGGAAGCCTGCGCAGTAACCGAAACTGGCGATTACCTTGAATTCGTCGCCCTCGGGCAGGCGCGAGTTGAGCAAGCCCATGCCCATCAATGACAGGCCCATGGTCAACCCCGCGGCCAGCGCCGACCACCAGAGCGCGGCGATGCTGCGCTCCAGTTCCTGATCGCCTTGGCTGCGGATGATTTCGTGCAGGACAGCCGCACGCGGCGGCTGGCTTTTCTCGACTTCGTGCTGTTCTTTGGCCGAGAGGTCGGGGGTTTTGCCGTCGGTGGGAGTGGTCATGGCGTGGGAACCGTGGGGGTGGTGTTTACCTACGACCCTCGCGGCTTGGAATACGTTCTGTAGGCGCCACGCAAATCCTATGTCGGACATGTAGGAGCTGCCGAAGGCTCGGGCCGCGATCGGACGATCTTTTGATTTTGATTGTTTAGAAACAAGATCAAAAGATCGCAGCCTGCGGCAGCTCCTACGGGGCTCGCATTACTCGCTGACTAATTCATCTTCCTGGAACTGGTCTTTGACGTACTTGATCTCGGTGCGGCCATGCGGTGCCGGCAAGCCGTCTTCGCCGAGGTTCACAAACACCATCTTCTCAACCGTCAGAATGCTCTTGCGAGTGATCTTGTTACGCACTTCGCAGGTCAGGGTGATCGAGGTGCGGCCGAACTCGGTGGCGGTGATGCCCAGTTCGATGATGTCGCCCTGGCGCGAGGCGCTGACGAAGTTGATTTCGGAAATGTACTTGGTCACCACGCGTTGATTGCCCAACTGGACGATCGCGTAAATCGCCGCTTCTTCGTCGATCCAGCGCAGCAGGCTGCCGCCGAACAGGGTGCCGTTGGGGTTGAGGTCTTCGGGTTTTACCCATTTGCGGGTGTGGAAATTCATCTTCACTCCTGAGTGTCTTGCCGAACGATGGACGGTATCTTGGCAGACTGAGCGGTCAGGCTCCATGCGGCTTCGACTATGGTCGCCATTAACGATCTTCATCTGGCCGACAGAAACCCTTTGGAAGATCAGTCTAGACGGCTATAATCGCCCCCGTTTCAAAACGGTCATCTTCAATTGATACCGTTTTCCCGCCACCTGTCCGAGGGGCGCTGCAGCAGGTTCAACCTGTCAGGCTCGGATGGGGCGTTGACTGGCCTTAGGCCGGACACTAAACGCACAACGGCGCCCATTCGCATACATTACGAATGGAGGCTCTTCATGAGCGCTGTTATCACGCCTGCAGATTTTAACGATTACAAAGTTGCCGACATGTCCCTGGCTGCCTGGGGCCGTCGCGAAACCATCATCGCCGAATCGGAAATGCCGGCTCTGATGGGTCTGCGTCGCAAGTACTCCGGCGAACAGCCGTTGAAAGGCGCCAAGATCCTCGGCTGCATCCACATGACCATTCAGACTGCCGTGCTGATCGAAACCCTGGTTGCCCTGGGTGCCGAAGTACGCTGGTCGTCGTGCAACATTTTCTCGACTCAGGATCAGGCTGCTGCCGCTATCGCTGCTGCCGGCATCCCGGTTTTCGCCTGGAAAGGCGAAACTGAAGAAGAGTACGAGTGGTGCCTGGAACAAACCATCCTGAAGGATGGCCAGCCATGGGACGCCAACATGATCCTCGACGACGGCGGCGACCTGACTCAGCTGCTGCACGACAAGTACCCACAAGTACTGGATCGCGTTCACGGCGTGACCGAAGAAACCACCACTGGCGTACACCGTCTGCTGGACATGCTGGCCAAGGGCGAGCTGAAAATCCCGGCCATCAACGTCAACGATTCGGTGACCAAGTCCAAGAACGACAACAAGTACGGCTGCCGTCACAGCCTGAACGATGCGATCAAGCGTGGTACCGACCACCTGCTGTCCGGCAAGCAAGCGCTGGTCATCGGTTACGGTGACGTGGGCAAGGGCTCGGCCC
>NZ_JBIUVX010000008.1:117938-168071 GCF_044743175.1 Pseudomonas sp. NPDC087690 | reverse complement strand
AAGAGCAGGAAAAATACTTGTAGATGGTTGGATCGAAATTCAACATATCGTGTAGAGATTCTCAGTGACACAAGCAGCACAGTGGCGCCACCTTAACCCTTTTTCCGAGACGTGCCAATGCTTCTTGCGAAGGTTTCTTCGATTTAGGGATCGGCGGTGTGACGGTTCGTCGCCAGACCGCGTAAATCATGGGGGATCGCCGAGAATTGCAGTGCGCACTTTGAACGAGGCGGCGCGCCCGGTAAGATGCCGGACAGAATTTTTCCACCTCGCTATTCAGGACACCCCGCCATGAGCATCAAATCGGACAAGTGGATTCGCCGCATGGCGCAGGAACAGGGCATGATCGAGCCGTTCGTCGAGCGCCAGGTGCGCGGCAGCGACGACAGCCGGGTGATCTCCTACGGTGTGTCGAGCTACGGCTACGACGTGCGTTGCACCAACCATTTCAAGGTGTTCACCAACATCAACTCGTCGATCGTCGACCCGAAAAACTTCGACCCGGGCAGCTTCGTTGACGTCCACAGCGACGTCTGCATCATTCCGCCGAACTCGTTCGCCCTGGCCAGCACCGTCGAATACTTCCGCATTCCACGCAACGTATTGACCATTTGCCTGGGCAAGAGCACTTACGCGCGTTGCGGCATCATCGTCAACGTCACGCCGCTTGAGCCTGAGTGGGAAGGTCATGTGACCCTGGAATTTTCCAACACCACCAACCTGCCGGCGAAAATCTACGCCAACGAAGGCGTGGCGCAGATGCTCTTCCTTGAATCCGATGAAGAATGTGAAGTTTCCTACAAGGATCGCGGCGGCAAGTACCAGGGCCAGCGTGGCGTGACTCTGCCGCGTACCTGATTCGTCCATCCGGCGGATGTCGGGAATTCTTTGGCGGGCAGACACTCTATGGGGTGTACTGCCCGCTCTTGCTTCTGGCAAAACGGGCCTTCGCCGAGGAGTGCTCCATGAAGATCGATCCGCATATCAGTGCCGAGCTGGCAAGGCTTGAGCCCAATCAGGTTGGCGTATTGGCCTGGTCCCTGTTGGCACAACCATCCTTGAGCATGGCCGGTGGAATTCCCGGACAGCCTGATCCCGACACGCCCAACGAACAGCCGACCGAACCGGGCGAGCCGACTCTGCCGGATGAGCCACCACCGGCGCCAGTGGCCTGATGCTTGTGCTTTTGTAGGAGCGAAGCTTGCTCGCGAAGCGGTCTGTCTGTTTCATCCTGGGTGAATGGGCGGACGCCTTCGTGAGCAAGCTCTGCTCCTGCAGGGTTGAGGGGCGGTTCAACTGACTGGCCAGATTTGGTTATCACCGATGACAAAGATTTTGCAGCAGTCATCCCTCTCGACCGGATAACCGCCGGTAAACGCGCCGAACGCTGGCATCAGACTGATGCGTTCACCCAACCTGAAACACGCCAGCCGCAAACTCTGGCGGCCCTTGCCATGCAGCCGATAAACCGGATGCACATGTCCGGCCAGCACATGCCGTTGAGGATGTGGCTCGGGCTCGTGCTGCAGGGCGAATGGGCCCAACAGTAGCGGCTCTGGCACCACTCGAATGTTCAGCGCCGCCGGTGGATCCCCTGCGCGTTTGTCATGATTGCCGCGAATCAGCGTCATCGGCAGACCCGCGTGGCGTGCACGCCATTCCGCCAACGCCCCTAAAGTGCCCGCAGCGTGCGAGCCGGGGCCATGCAGGAAGTCTCCGAGAAATATCAGTTGTCGGCAGGGCAGCGTTGCCAGCAAACGATCAATCACCGCGATATTGCTCGCCGTGGTGCCCTGCGGAACCGGTTGGCCGAGGCTGCGGTAAGCCGCGGCTTTGCCGAAATGCACGTCGGCTATCAGTAGCGCCTGTTGCGCCGGCCAGTACAGGGCTTTTTCCGGCAGCAGCCAAAGCTCTTCCCCGGCCAGTCTTACGGGATAAGGCGTATTCATGGGCGTTTGCCCTTGTCGGCCGATTTTTCCAGATCCCCGACCATCCGTCTGATCCGGTCGGCGAGTTTTTCCGAACTCATACTTTCGCGCATGCGCTCCACCAGCAACGGAAAGCCCAACGGCGTAGGACGTTTGATCTGCTGCACGTCGAGTTTCATCCGATTGATGCGATCCAGGGTCTGTTCCAGTCGACGAATATCCAGCTCTTCGCGCAGGACTTCTTCCCCGGCCTGGGCGAGCAACAGGTTGTCCGCGTCATATTGTTTAAATACTTCAAAGAACAGTCCGCTCGAAGCCTGCACCTGTCGGGTGCTTTTCGGCGCGCCGGGGTAACCGGCGAACACCAGCCCGGCAATTCGCGCGATTTCGCGAAAACGCCGCAAAGCGAGTTCGCCAGCATTGAGACTTGCCAGAACGTCAGCCAAAAGATGCGCAGGGTCGAGCAGTTCAGCGTTGAGCTGCTTCGACCAATCCACCGGCGTGGCACTGAGCAGCTCCAGACCGTAATCATTCACCGCAATCGAGAACGTCACCGGTTGGCGCTGACTGACGCGCCAGGCGAGCAAACTCGCCAGCCCCAGATGCACCTGCCGCCCGGCGAACGGATAGAGGAAAAGATGCCAGCCCTCGCGGGATTTCAGCACCTCCGCGAGCATATTGTTAACGGTCGGCAGACCCGACCAGCGAGCCTGAGTCTCCAGCAGCGGTCGCAGTGCCTGCATTTCCGCGCCGATGAACTCACCTTCTGCGGCCGCACTGAAGCGTGTCACCACGGCTTGCGCCAGTTCATTGGAGAGCGGCATGCGCCCGCCATTCCAGCGCGGCACCGCCGCTTTTTTCACGCTGCTGCGCTTGACGTAAGCGGTCATGTTTTCCACGCGCACCAACTCCAGCAAACGCCCGGCGAACAGAAACCCATCGCCGGGTTTGAGCCGGGCGATAAAACCTTCTTCGACGCTGCCCAGCTGTTTACCGCCGCCGCCCTTGCTCCAGAACTTCAGGTTGATGCTGGCATCGCTGACGATGGTGCCCACGCTCATGCGGTGGCGCCGTGCCAGACGCGCATCCGGTACACGCCAGACGCCATGTTCATCCGGTTCAACCCGGCGGTAATCCGGATAGGCTGTCAGAGACATTCCGCCGTGGCGTACGAAAGCCAGCGCCCACGTCCAGTCCGCAGGCGTCAGATCACGATAAGCCCAGGCGCCGCGGACTTCTTCGTACAACTCATCCGGCAAAAATCCACCACCCAGCGCCATGCTGACCAAATGCTGGACCAGCACATCCAGCGGTTTGTGCGGTGACAGGCGCGGTTCGATGCGCCGTTGCTCGACTGCATCGCGGGCCGCAACGGCTTCGATCAATTCAAGGCTGTGGGTCGGCACCAGCGTCACCCGAGAGGTACGCCCGGGTGCATGGCCCGAACGCCCGGCGCGCTGCATCAGACGTGCGACACCTTTGGCCGAACCGATTTGCAGCACGCGCTCGACCGGCAGAAAGTCCACGCCCAGATCCAGGCTCGAGGTGCAGACCACGGCTTTCAACAGGCCATCCTTCAAGGCTTTCTCGACCCAGTCGCGGGTGTCGCGAGACAGAGAGCTGTGATGCAGCGCGATCAATCCAGCCCAGTCCGGCCGCGCTTCAAGCAACGCCTGATACCAGATCTCCGACTGCGCCCGGGTGTTGGTGAAGACCAGCGTGCTAACGCAGGCGTCGAGTTCGGCAACGACCTGGGGCAGCATCTTCAGACCGATGTGCCCAGCCCACGGAAAGCGTTCAATGGACGGCGGGATAAGGGTGTCGACTTTCAGCGATTTTTCGCTTTGCCCTTGAACACTGATGCCATCGCCCTGTGGGATCAGTACTTCCTCGGCGTGGGATTGATTACCGAGCGTGGCGGAGACGCCCCAGACAATCAGATCCGGTTGCCAGCGCCGCAAACGCGCGAGGGCCAGTTGCAATTGCACACCGCGCTTGTTGCCAAGCAGTTCGTGCCATTCGTCGACGACGATCATCCGCAGCGTCGACAGCGCTACCTGCGCATCAGCGCGGGCCAGCAGCAATGTCAGGCTTTCCGGTGTGGTGATCAACGTGGTCGGCAGGCGTCGACTTTGGCGGGCGCGTTCGCTGCTGCTGGTGTCGCCGGTGCGCAGACCGACGCTCCACGGTATTTGCAAATCCTCGACAGGGGCTTGCAGCGCGCGTGCGGTGTCGGCGGCGAGGGCGCGCATGGGCGTGATCCACAACACGGTCAGTGGTTCGGCCGGTGGTTTGCGCTTGCGAGAGGTTTCAACGATGGCAGCGGGTTTGGCGAAACGGTTGAGCGCAGCGAACCACACCGCATAGGTTTTGCCGGCACCGGTGCTGGCATGGAGCAATCCGGATTCCCCACGTTTGACCGCCGCCCAGACTTGTTTCTGAAAAGCGAACGGCTTCCAGTGGCGGGCGCTGAACCAGATTTTTGCGAGGTCGGGCGAGATGGGCATGCCGGCTACGTGCGCTCAGAAGATGTTCTTCCAGTGACCATGCAGCGCTATGACAAGTTTAATTTCCATCACTTCGCAGCCGCGAGCAACCGCAGCTATGCGAGGTGAAAATCAGACTTCAGAGGCCGTGGTTTTTCCGGGGACAATGGAATTGACGGTAGGCGGCAACGCGCAGTTTTCCGGCACCTTCAGCGGTACCGATGAAAATGCAATCCTGATTGAAAATGGCAGTTTCAAGTTCGATCATCCAGCTTGAACCTGATGCCTGAATAACAGCAGCCGGAAAACCGGCTGCTGCTGTTTCAACCCTGAGGCTACTTCAGGTTGCCACTGAGAAATTGCTTCAAGCGTTCGCTCTTCGGGTTACCCAATACGTCTTCGGGCGCACCTTCTTCTTCCACCAGACCTTGGTGCAAGAACAGCACCTGGCTCGACACCTTGCGTGCGAAGCTCATTTCGTGGGTGACCATGATCATGGTTCGACCCTCTTCAGCCAGGCCTTGAATCACCTTCAACACTTCCCCGACCAACTCCGGATCGAGCGCTGAAGTCGGTTCGTCAAACAACATCACTTCCGGTTCCATCGCCAACGCCCGAGCGATCGCCACGCGCTGTTGCTGACCGCCAGAAAGAAATGCCGGGTACTGATCCGCCACCCGCGCCGGCAAGCCGACCTTGTCCAGATAACGCCGGGCACGATCGTCGGCTTCCTGTTTGCTGCAACCCAGTACCCGGCGCGGGGCCATGGTGATGTTTTCCAGCACGGTCATGTGGCTCCACAGGTTGAAATGCTGAAACACCATGGCCAGTCGCGTGCGCAGGCGTTGCAGTTCATCGGCGTCGGCGACATGCATGCCGTGGCGGTCGGTGACCATGCGGATCGCCTGGCCATCGAGGCTCATGGCGCCGTCGTTGGGTTGTTCGAGAAAGTTGATGCAGCGCAAAAAGGTGCTATTGCCCGAGCCGCTGGCGCCGATCAGGCTGATCACGTCGCCGGTCTTGGCCTTGAGCGAAACGCCTTTGAGCACCTGATGGTCGCCATAGCTTTTGTGCAGGCCTTCAACGGTCAGTTTGTACATGGGACAGACATCCTCAAGGCGAAAGTAGGTAGCCGCTGCGGTAGGCTTCGGCGCCCGCGACGTGGGCGATGACCATGCCGGCCGTGGCCATGCGTCGCAGCGAACGGGCATACAGCAGGCCGGCGGCGACGCAATGAATGGGGGTGACCTTGTCGTGGATCGGGTCGATGATTTCGGCGATTTGCTGGCCGGCTTCCAGGTATTGCCCTGCTGTGACGCTGTACACCAGCAAGCCGCCAACCGGCGTGGTCACCGGTTCGACACCGGCCAGCGGGGTGGCCGGAAACGGCAATGGCGGCTGCGGTTTGGTTTCGCCGACGATTGCATCGAACTGGATCAGATAGTCGATCAGCGCCTGACAGTCGCGGCTGGCCATCGGATGATTGACGTCACCTTGGCCGCGCAACTCGACGGTCACCGAGAAACTGCCGAGGGGAATCTCGAAATGTTCGGCGAAGCGTTCCTTCAATTGCCACCACAACAGGGTGAAACATTCGTCGAACGACTGGCCGCCGGAATCGGTGGCCAGCAAGCTCGCCTGAGCCTCGATATAACGCGCCAATGGCTCGACCTGCGGCCAGGCTTCAGGCGTGGTGTAAAGGTGCACCACCGATTCGAAATCGCAGTGCAAATCCAGCACCATGTCGGCATCGCAGGCCAGCCGTTGCAGGGTCAGACGCTGGGATTGCAGTTGCGTACCGGCGGTCTGGCGGGCGAGGGCGTCACGCAGATGCGTGCGGATAAGTTCAAGGTTGTGCTGCGGATCGTCGTTCAGCCTGCCCTCGATGGCGTTGCCGATTTCCTCGCTGAGGTCGACGAACCAGCGGTTGAAGTTCTGTCCGCTTTCCAGTTCGTAGCGGCCCAGCGGCACATCCATCAGCACTTGTTCGAGGCCGACCGGGTTGGCCACCGGTACAAGCACGATCTGACTGCGCAGGCGGCCGGCAGCTTCCAGCTCCGTCAGGCGCTGCTTGAGATGCCAGGCGACGAGCATGCCCGGCAATTCGTCGGCATGCAGTGAAGACTGGATGTAGATCTTGCCTTTGGCCTGCTCCGGGCCGAAGTGGAAGCTGTGGATCTGTCGTGCGGTCCCCGGCAGCGGGGCCAGCAAGTCATGGATCAGGTGGCGCATTTGCTGTGTTGTCCTAGTGAGTCGGGCCGAGGAAGGCCAGCCATCGGCGTTCGGCAAGGCGGAACAGGCCGACCAGCGCAAAGGTAATGGTCAGGTAGATCAGCGCGGCGATGCCGAACGACTGAAAGGTCAGGAAGGTCGCCGAGTTGGCGTCCCGCGCGACTTTCAGGATGTCGGGGATAGTCGCGGTGAAAGCCACGGTGGTCGAGTGCAGCATCAGGATCACTTCGTTGCTGTAATAAGGCAACGAACGGCGCAGCGCCGACGGCATGATCACGTAGGCATACAGCTTCCAGCCGGTCAGGCCGTATGCCTTGGCCGCTTCGACTTCGCCGTGGTTCATGCTGCGGATCGCCCCGGCGAAAATCTCCGTGGTGTAGGCGCAGGTATTGAGGGCGAACGCCAGAATCGTGCAGTTCATCGCATCGCGAAAGAAACTGTCGAGCAGCGGCTGCGCCCGCACGGCGGCCAAGCTGTAAATACCGGTGTAGCAAATCAGCAACTGGATATACAACGGCGTGCCACGGAACAGGTAGGTGTAGAACTGCACCGGCCAGCGAATGTAGAAGTGCGGCGAGACGCGCGCGATCGACAACGGGATCGAGACGAGGAAACCGATAACGATTGAGGCCGTGAGCAGCCACATCGTCATCGCCAGCCCGGTGATGTTCTGGCCGTCGGTATAAAGGAAGGCGCGCCAGTATTCCTGCAAAAGTTCGATCATCGCACGGCCTCCCGGGCACCGGCGGCGTAGCGGCGTTCCAGCCAACGCAGGATGAAGTTCGACGCACTGGTGATCAGCAAGTAAATAAACGCAGCAAGGACCAGGAAGTAGAACAGTTGATAGGTGCTTTTACCGGCGTCCTGCGCGGCTTTGACCAGATCGGCCAGGCCGATGATCGACACCAGCGCGGTGGCCTTGAGCATCACCATCCAGTTGTTGCCGATGCCGGGCAGGGCGAAACGCATCATTTGCGGGAACACCACAAAGCGAAAGCGCTGACCGCGTTTGAGGCCATACGCGGTGGCGGCTTCAACCTGACCGCGTGGCACCGCGAGGATCGCGCCACGGAAGGTCTCAGTGAAATACGCACCATAAATGAAGCCCAGGGTCAGTACCCCGGCGCTGAATGGGTTGATCTCGATGTATTCCCATTCCATGTAGTCAGTCAGGGACGTCAGCCAGGTTTGCAGGCTGTAGAAGATCAGCAGCATCAGCACCAGATCCGGCACGCCGCGAATCAGCGTGGTGTAGAGCTGGGCGGGCAGGCGTACCAGTTTAATTTTTGACAGTTTGGCACTGGCGCCGAGCAGGCCGAGCAAAACGGCCACCAGCAGCGACAACGCCGATAATTTGATAGTCATCCAGGTGCCTTCCAGCAACAAAGGACCAAAGCCCTTGAGGCTGAAGGCGGCGAGCCCCAGATTTTGCAGGAGGGTTTCGAACATAAATCAGCAACCTGAGCGGATGGAAAAGGCGCCCATCGATGATGGGCGCCGGGGCATTATTTGCCGCTGTACAGATTCAGATCGCCAAAGTGTTTCTTTTGAATCTCGGCGTATTTGCCGTCATCGTGTAACGCTTTGATACCTTTATCTAAAAGCGCCTTCAGCTCAGTGTTACCTTTCTTAATACCGACAGCGGTCTTGGCTGGCAGCAATTCGCTGTCAACTGGCTTGCTGACGTCATAGTCGGCGCCCTGTGGTGACTTCAAAAAGCCCAGTTCGGCTTGCAGCATGTCCTGGATACCGGCGTCGAGACGGCCGGAGGTCAGGTCGGAATACACCTGATCCTGGTTCTGATAGGCCTGGGTTTTCACGCCGGCCTTGTCCAGCACGGCTTTGGCGTAGGCCTCTTGAATAGTGCCTTGCTCGTAGCCGACGGTTTTGCCCTTGAGGGACGCGACGTCTGCGGTGATGCCGGAACCTTTCTTGAACACATAAGCGGTCGGGCCGGAGAACAGTTCGCTGGAGAAGTCGATGACTTTTTCGCGGGCCGGGGTCACGGTCATCGACGAGATCACACCGTCGAATTTGTTGGCCTTGAGGCCCGGAATCATACCGTCGAAGTCACTTTCGACCCACTTGCACTTGACCTTCAGTTCGGCGCAGATCGCGTTGCCCAGGTCGATGTCGAAGCCCACCAGGCTGCCGTCGGCCGCTTTCGACTCAAACGGTGCGTACGAAGGGTCAACGCCAAAGCGCAGCTCTTTGTATTCCTTGGCCAGCGCGGAGCCAGCGGCCATGCACAACGCCAGTGCAGAAAGGGTCAGCAATGCTTTTTTCATTATTCAATCCCTAAGAACCAATATGAGCGCTTGTGGCGCAGAATTATTGTTACTGGAACGCGTACGACCTATAGAAAGTAGCAATTTCCGAACCATAGTCCCGAACAAGCGTTTTAAAAGGTTGGCGCAGCGATTGGATGAGCGAGTCAGTGCCCGCAAACGGGCACTGAAAATAGCTTGCACTGATTTAGGGCTGCATTCCCACGCTCTGCGTGGGAATGCAGCCCGGGACGCTCCGCGTCCCATCCAGAGCCGAACGCGGACCGTTGAGGCATTCCCACGCGGAGCGTAGGAACGATCTTCGCGTCATGTTGAACTCAGGCGAGAAGATCCTGCAATGTGGCTAGGCTATCCGCCTCATCCACGGTTTTATCTTGTCGCCAGCGCAGCATCCGTGGAAACCGCACGGCAATTCCGCTCTTGTGTCGCCGCGAAAGGGCGATGCCCTCGAAACCCAGCTCAAACACCAGGCTCGGTTTCACGCTGCTCACCGGGCCGAATTTCTCCACCGTGGTCTTGCGCACGATGCTGTCGACCTGACGCATCTCCGCATCGGTCAGTCCCGAATAGGCCTTGGCGAACGGCACCAGCGCCCGTTGGCTTGACTCCGGTGGCCCGTCCCACACGGCAAAGGTGTAATCGCTGTAGAGACTGGCCCGTCGACCATGCCCTCGTTGCGCATAAATCAACACGGCATCGACACTGAACGGATCGACTTTCCACTTCCACCAGACGCCCATGTCCTTGGTGCGGCCGACGCCATACAGCGAATCCCGCGCCTTGAGCATCATGCCTTCCACCCCCAAACGCCGAGAGGCCTCGCGCTGACGGGCGAGGTCGAACCAGTCACTGCCAGTCAGCACGGGGGAGGGCAGCAACACCGGGCTTTTGCAGCTTGCGATAACCATTTCAAGTTGCGCACGACGTTTGGCTTGCGGCTGGTTGCGCCAGTCTTCGCCCTGCCATTCGAGCAAGTCGTAGGCGAGCACCACCACCGGCACGTCTTCGAGGATTTTCTTGTCGAGAGTCTTGCGGCCGATGCGTTGTTGCAGCAGAGCGAAGGGCTGTACGGCCGGTGGTTCGGTCGATTGCGGATCGAAGGCGTCTTCAGTGCGCGGATGCGTGCTTTTCCACACGACGATCTCGCCATCGATCACCGTGCCGTCCGGCAAACCGTGGACCAGCACATCCAGCTCGGGGAAGCGCTCGGTGACCAGTTCTTCGCCGCGCGACCACACCCACAAGCGGCCCTCGCGTTTGACCACTTGTGCGCGGATGCCATCCCATTTCCATTCAATCTGCCAGTCGCTGGCCGGGCCGATCAGCGCTTCAAATTCCTCAACCGGTTGCGACAACGCGTGGGCGAGGAAAAACGGGTACGGCTGACCGCCGCGCTGGGCGTGTTCGTCGGCGGATTCCGGGGCAATCAGTTTCAGGTAACTGGCGGCGTTGGGGCGGTTCGACAGGTCGGTGTAACCCACCAGCCGCTGCGCCACGCGTTTGCTGTCAAGGCCAGCCATTGAGGCCAGCGCGCGGGTGACGAGCAATTTCGACACGCCGACGCGGAAGCTGCCGGTGATCAGTTTGATGCACAACATCAGGCTTGATCGATCGAGTTGTGCCCACAGCGCCGGCAATTGTCGGGAAAGAAACTCCGGCGTTTCACCACGCAGCGGCAGCAGTTTGTCCTCGATCCATTCGGCGAGGCCGGCTTCAGAACTGTGCGGGTTTTCCGGGAGTACCAGCGAAATGGTCTCCGCCAGATCGCCGACCGACTGATAGCTCTCCTCGAACAGCCACGGTTCGAGGCCTGACATCTCCACGGCAATTTCGCGCAGAATCCGCACCGGGACCAATTGCCGAGGCCGTCCGCCGGACAAAAAGTACACCGCCCACGCCGCGTCCTGCGGTGCCGCCAGGGCAAAGTAAGCTTGCATCGCTGCCAGTTTGGCGTTGCTTGAAGTGGTGGCGTCGAGCTCGGCGTACAACTCGGCGAAGGCTTTCATGTTGAAGTCTCGGCGACGGTGGGTTCGGCGGCGATGTTGTCTTCCTCGTCATCACCGTATTCGGTGTTAAAACCTTGCGCATCCAGACCGTGCTCGCGCAGATGACGCACCAGCACTCCGATCGAACCGTGCGTGACCATCACCCGTTCGGCACCGGTCTGGTTGATTGCCCACAACAGGCCAGGCCAGTCGGCGTGATCGGAAAGGACGAAGCCGCGATCAACACCGCGCCGCCGCCGGGTACCGCGCAGGCGCATCCAGCCGCTGGCGAAGGCATCGCTGAAATCACCGAAACGGCGCATCCAGCTACTGCCACCGGCCGAGGGCGGGGCGATGACCAGTGCCTCACGCATCCGTGGATCATTTTTGGCGACGTCACCGGCGTAGATCGTCGGCGGCAGGTACACGCCGGCCTCGCGGTACACCCGATTCAGCGGCTCGACCGCGCCGTGGCTGAGGATTGGCCCGAGGCTTTCGTCAATGCCGTGGAGAATCCGCTGGGCCTTGCCGAACGAATAGCAGAACAACACGCTGGCTTTGCCGGCGGCAATGTTCGCTGCCCACCACTGATTGATCTCGGCGAACACCTGCGCCTGCGGCTGCCAGCGATAGATTGGCAGGCCGAAGGTCGATTCGGTGATGAAGGTGTGGCAGCGCACCGGTTCGAACGGCGCGCAGGTACCGTCCGGCTCGATCTTGTAATCGCCGGACGCGACCCAGACTTCGCCGCCGTACTCCAGACGCACCTGTGCCGAGCCGAGCACGTGGCCGGCAGGGTGAAAACTCAAAGTGACGCCGTGATGGGTGAGGCGCTGGCCGTAGGCGAGGGTTTGCAGGTTGATGTCCTGCCCCAGTCTTGCGCGCAGAATTCCTTCGCTGGCGCTGCTGGCGAGGTAATGCTGGTTGCCGGTACGGGCGTGATCGCCGTGGGCATGGGTAATGACCGAGCGCTCGACGGGGCGCCACGGATCAATGTAGAAATCCCCGGCAGGGCAATAGAGACCTTCGGGGCGGGCGATAACAAGGTCCATGTCGTTACCAGGAATGGGGGGCTTGTTAGCTATGAGGTTGGCGCGAGTCCAGAAGTTCTATCGACTTTGAAGAGCAACCCTCACCCCAGCCCTCTCCCCGAGGGAGAGGGGGCCGACCGAGGTGTCTGGCGCTATCCATCGACCTGAAAAACCGAGTCGATTATGGATTCGACACAGCAAGAACCAAGCAAATCTCGGATCTGGAAAGACACGAACCGATCCAATTCCGGATTCAGCACAGCACCTTCAGGTCGGCGCAAGTCTGCAGCAACCTCCAATCAGTCCCCTCTCCCTCCGGGAGAGGGCTAGGGTGAGGGGCTTTTGATTTACAAGGCCGACCGAGATGCCCGACGAGTTGAACCGAGCAAATTCCGGATTCGGCAGTGCCCGTTCAGGTCGGCGTAGACCTGCAGCAACCTCCAATCAGTCCCCTCTCCCTCCGGGAGAGGGTTAGGGTGAGGGGCTTTTGATTTACAAGGCCGACCGAGATGCCCGACGAGTTAAACCGAGCAAATTCCGGATTCGGCACACTCCTTCAGGTCGGCGTAGACCTGCAGCAACCCCCAATCAGTCCCCTCTCCCTCCGGGAGAGGGTTAGGGTGAGGGGCTTTTGACCTTTGCCTTATTTGCCGGGAGTCAGGGTCAAACGGGTTTTGCCATACACCCGGTCAAAGTTCTGCGGCTGCATCGGCAAACCGATGTATTGCCCCTTCAACCACGCATCGATGCCATTGAGATAGTTCGGGCTGAGCGGATTACCCGATTGCCCCGTACCGTTCTGCCCCATCAGCGGTTCAGCCTGACCGAAGTCGACGATAAAGCGCATCGACGGCGCGCGCGTGGTGTTGAAGTCCTGACCCCAGGCGAAGGCCGACGTGTTCAACGTGGTGTGGTCGCCACCCGCCGCCAATGGGCCGCGTACCGTCTGACCATTGCTGTTTTTCCAGGCATAGCTGTGCAATTTGCCCCACTGCCAGGCGCGGTGATCGCCGCCCAACTGACTGTCGCCAGCGCTGATCGCCGCCGCAAGACTGCGGGCAAGAATCACTGCTTTGTCTTCTTTCTGCGGCGTGCGAGTGTCGTCCCAGAACGGGCTGTCTTCACGTCCCAACAGATGATCGGCCTGCGCCGCGTAGGACAAATCCCCGTTGGCAATAAACGCTTTCCACGCCGCGCTCGATTCCGGGCCGAGTTCGTCGAGGAAAATCTGCTTCATGCTTTCCTGCAGGAACAACTCATAGATCGCCGCATCCGCCGAGGTCGGGCTGAGCTTGCCGTCGAACGCCATCAATCGTGTAAACGCTTCACGCGCCTTGCTGCGATCCGCTTCCGGCAGCGCATCGATGGCCTGCTTCAGCGGCTGCTTCATGCCTGGAGCTTCAAACACTTTTTTCAGCTTGGCGGCGAACGTGGTGGTCTGGTCGTATTGCATGGCGATCACGCTGCGGCTGTCGTGTTTGCCGCTGCCGGCCAGTTCCGCCAAGCGTTCGCCACGCTCCGGCGCCGCCCAGGAATTCGACAACTGCATGCCGTAACCGTGAGGAATCACGCGCTGGTTGGCGGTGCCGAGCCAGCCTTGCGCCGGGTCTTGATCGTAGGGGTGCAGCATCGGGTCGGCGTAACCGTCCCAGTCGTAGCGGCCTTCCCAGCCCGGCGATGGCAGCAGACCTTCGCCTTCACGACGGTTCGGGAAACGGCCAGTGACTTGCCAGCCAATGTTGCTCGCGTCGGCAAACACCAGATTCAGCGCAATGGCGCGGATCTCGCGGCTGGCGTCCGAAGCACGTTCAACGGTTTGTGCACGGGTCAGGTCAAAAAACGCATCCAGCGACTTGTCGTCGGTGAAGCTCGGCGTCTGCAAGGCCAGGCCGAAACCGCTGCCTTGTGCGGCGGCTTGAGCACTGTTGAGCAACGCGCCATGACGGGTTTCGTACACCGCTTCACGAACCGGTCGCTGGCCTTTGACGAAATAGGTTTCGTTGCGCACGCCCAGCGGCTGCCATTTGCCATTGACCTCATAGGTCAGGCTGCTGCCCTGGCGACGGATTTTTTCCAGGAACAGGTCCTGGTTGTCGCCGAGCACGCTGGTGGTGCTCCACGCCACTTTGCCGTTGAAGCCACCGAGGACCAGCGGCAGACCGGCGACGGTGACGCCAGCGGCCTGATATTTCGGGGCGCGGATCTGCACGAAGCTCCACAGCGACGGCGCGGCCAGCGGCCCGTGGGCGTCGCTGGCGAGAATGCTTTTACCGCTGCGGCTGCGTTGCGGGGCGAGCGCCCAGTTGTTCGAAGACGTAGCACCGAGCATGTTCAGTGTCGACAGTTGCTGGCTGGCGCTGCTCAATTCAGTCAGGCCGGGAATCTGCCCGTTGAGTTTGAGCCCTTGCAGCTTGTCGGCTTCGGCCAGTGGCAGATTCTCGTCGGGTGCGGACGGCGTCAGCCAGGCGAGTTTGTCGGTGGTCACGGTTTGCGCGAGCACCAGCGAGGAAATTTCTTCCGGCAGGTTGGCTGACTGGCTGAAATTCAGCAGGGCGAAAATCAGCGCCGAATCTTCCGGTTTCCAGTATTCAGGCTTGTAACCGCTGGAGGCGAGGTCGCCCGGCAACTTGTCGGCGTAGCGGAACAGGTAAGCATTGACCCCCCGCGCATAGACTTCGAAGAAGCGCTTGAGGCGTGGCGACGAAGCCTTGTACAGCTCACCGGCGCTTTTCTTCAGGTTGACCGCGCGCATGTAGCGGTCGGCATCGAGCATCGAGGCGCCGGACATTTCCGCCAGACGGCCCTGAGCCAACAAACGCAGGGTGACCATCTGGTTGATGCGGTCGCTGGCGTGCACGTAGCCGAGGCTGAACAGCGCGTCGTGGAAGGTATTGCTTTCGATCAGCGGCATGCCCATGGCATTGCGGCGCACCGACACGTTCTGCGCCAGACCCTTGAGCGGTTGCACGCCGGAGGTCGGCGGGAGAGTGTCCTGAGCGTTCCAGGTCTGGCAACCGGACAGGCCCAAAACACCGGCCACTGCTGCGGCAACGCCGAACCGGGGAAGAAAATGAGTAAGGGCTGGCGAGGCCATGGCAAAGCTCCTGCGGGGGGTAGCGTCAGTAAAGCCGCTACGTTAGTGAGCAGGAGGTGGCCGCGCAAGCGGGGGCGGGGGTTATTTGTGCATTTCTGTCGAATGGAAAAGATCGCAGGCTGCGGCAGCTCCTACAGGGACGCGCATTCCAATGCAGGAGCTGCCGCAGGCTGCGATCTTTTGATCTTCATTCAGGATTTCGGCGGATTGATCTTCTGCACCAGCGCATACGCCTTCACGGTCGCCGGGCGATCCTTGATGTGGTTGAACCAGCGCTGCACATGCGGGAAGTCTTCAAGGTTCTGGCTTTGCCATTTGTGCGAGACGATCCACGGATAGATCGCCATGTCGGCAATGCTGTATTCGCTGCCGGCGACGAAGTCGTTGTTGGCCAATTGTTTGTCCAGCACGCCATACAGCCGCGCGGTTTCATCAATGTAGCGTTTGATCGCGTAGGGGATTTTCTCCGGCGCAAACTGGCTGAAGTGATGATTCTGCCCGGCCATCGGCCCGAGGCCGCCCATTTGCCAGAACAACCATTGCAGGGCCGTCTGCCGACCGCGCAGGTCTTTGGGCAGAAACTGGCCGGTTTTTTCCGCCAGATATAAAAGAATCGCCCCGGATTCGAACAGCGACAACGGCTCGCCGCCATCGGCCGGCTCGTGATCGACGATGGCGGGGATGCGGTTGTTCGGCGCGATCTTCAGAAAGTGTGGCTGGAACTGCTCACCCTGGCTGATGTTGATCGGGTGCACGTTGTACGGCAGGCCGGCTTCTTCAAGGAACAGGGAAATCTTGTGGCCGTTGGGGGTGGTCCAGTAATACAGGTCGATCATGGAGAACTCCAAAGCAGAAATGGACTTGCGTGCGGACAGCAAACGCCGGCGTCAGGTGATCCCGTGTGCATTCGAAAGCTTGCCTGACTGGAAGAGGTGATGCTGAACTGGGGCAAATTCAATGACCCCACATGAGAAAAATCGCCATGGAGCTTCAGGCCAACGCTGCACTGATCATCATCGACCAGCAAAAAGGCATCCTGCAGCCGCGTTTGGGGCGAAGAAACAATCCTCAGGCGCAAGAGCGAATCCTTGATCTGTTGGGGCTGTGGCGGCGTAGTGCAAGGCCGGTGATTCATGTGCAGCATCTGTCGCGTGAGCTGGATTCGGTGTTCTGGCCCGAGCAGGAAGGGGTGGAATTTCAGGACAGGTTTTTGCCGCAGGATGGCGAATGGCTGATTCAGAAGCAGGTGCCGGATGCGTTTTGTGCCAGCGGATTAGAGGCGCAGTTGCGCGAGGCGGGCATCGGGCAGTTGGTCATCGTCGGTGTGGCGACCAACAACTCGGTGGAGTCAACGGCGCGTACGGCGGGGAATCTGGGGTTTGATGCATGGGTGGCCGAGGATGCCTGTTTCACCTTCGACAAGGCCGATTATTTCGGCACATTGCGCACGGCGGAAGAGGTGCACGCAATGTCGCTGGGGAATTTGCAGGGGGAGTATGCGACGGTGGTCAGTGCTGCACAGATTTTGGCAGCCGACTGATAACCTGTGGGAGCTGGCTTGCCAGCGATGGCGGAGTAACAGGCGACATCAATGTTGAATGTGCCGGCCTCATCGCTGGCAAGCCAGCTCCCACAGGGCCTGCGGATGTCCACAAAAAAAATGTTCAGTGCAGATCAACGGTGGGAGCGAGCTTGCTCGCGAAAGCGGTGTGTCAGGCGAAACGACTGTCCGCCCCGGGCATCACGCGCCGTGGCACTTCTTGAATTTCTTGCCGTTGCCGCATGGGCAAGGATCGTTGCGGCCGACATCTTTCAGGGCATTGCGCACCGGTTCCTGGTGGGCGTGGCCGCAGTTCGGGCCGTGCACGTGGCCGTGGTCATGATCGTGATGATGGTCATGATCATGATCGTGGTTGCAGTCTGGGCCATGGACATGAGGTTGCTGGGTCATCGGTGTTGCTCCGGAATTAAATCGGCGGGGATTATCACGCCATTGCGCTCAAGGTGCACGTAGTGGGCGATGAATAAACCTGTTTCCATTTCGCCCTGCAAACGATAGGGAATCTGCTGATTCGGATTTTTCAGCAGTTTCACCACGTCTTTTACCTTCGGCCAGAGGTTGGTGCGGATCGGCACTTTGAAATAGGCGCTGTGCCTGGGCCCGACGGTGAACCAGTGTTCATGCTCGCCTTCGGCCAGCAACATGTCGGCCAGATGAATGCGGTATTCGAGACCGCGCACGGTCAGGTCGCTGTCATTGGGATTGTCGATGCGAAAGTGCAGGATGAATTTCTGTTCGAGCAGCTTGGCGCGCACCACCTCGACTTTTACCAGGTGCACGGCGGGGTCGACGCTGTCATCGCTGAACCACGACGCACAACCGCCGAGGTTGAGTACCAGCGTAAGCATCAAGAACTGAAATGTGCGCCTGCGACCGAGCATGTGATAACTCCCTTTGATGCTCAGTCTAGTCCTAAAAGATCGCAGCCTGCGGCAGCTCCTGCATGAGATCGCCTACCTCTTTAGAAGCTGCCGCAGGCTGCGATCTTTTGATCTTAAGCGCCGAAATACGCTGCACAGCACTTCTTGAACTTCTGCCCGCTCGCGCACGGGCAACTGTCATTGCGCCCCAGCTTCATTTGCACTGTCGGATCAATGAAGTACCAGCGTCCGGTGTTCTGCACGAACGAGGAGCGCTCGCGATGGCTGTGTTCACCCTGATCATCGTGCCAGCGCGCGGTGAAGGTGACGAAGGCGTGTTCCGGCTGGCCGCCAAAGACCTCCGAACTTTCTACTTCAAGACCGAGCCAGGTACTTTGCGCGCTCCAGTTGCCGATCGACTGCCTATCCAGCCCCGTTTGCTGGGCGGGCAGGGTAGTCGCTACCAGATAGTCGATCAGCCCCAGCACATACGCGCTGTAGCGCGAACGCATCAGTGCCTCGGCGCACGGCGCAGGATGGCCGTCGTGATAATGGCCGCAGCAGGCATCCAGCAGATTGCCGCTGCCGCAAGGGCAAATGGCTGTACTCATTGCATTACCACCAGTATTTCCCGAAGTTTTCCGGATTGGCCCAGAAGCGCGAATTGAGCCAGTCGGGGACTTGTTTGTATTCAAGCAGATCATAGGTGAACAGCGTCAGCACTTGATCGTCGCGTTGAAAGCGTTCGCTGGCTTGCAGCGCCAGCGAATAGAAGTCGGTTTCCTGCCAACCGCTGGCGGACAGATCCGCCAGCACCGCGATGCGGCTGGCATTGAGATTACGAATCCCGCCCAACAGATTCAGGCCATCGCGCTTGGGCAAATGTTCCAGGCAATCGACCACCAGCGCCAGATCGAAGCGCTGCGCCGCCAGTTCGGCAGGCAAGGCGCCGGGCGCGGCGTGGGCGACGACTGTGTCAGGATGCGCCTCTTTAAAGGCGCTCAGGGCCGGAAACTCGCTGGCGCCGATCAGCAAAAGACGCGCCGGTGCGTAGCGATCCAGCAAAGCGGCCAACGCCTGTTGCGGCGTGCGGGAAGAAATGGCGACGTTCATCGAAGCTCCTCAATCAGACCGCCAAGACTAGCGCGCTCTATCATTGGAGCCTAGCGCCCTGTCTCGCGGGTTTGCGGCAAAAGCGTCAAAGTCCTGTGAACACGCTCGCAAACAGCGGTGGCCTATTGCTGGCGGAGATTAAAACTCCGGTCTTTACTCCCTGAATCGGTTCTAAGCCGATCCCTCAGGAGAAAACCAGATGAGCATAGTTCGGACAGCATTACCTTTGATTCTGCTAACCAGTGTGTTGACTGGTTGTGCAGGTTTGCAGAAAACCGACTGGCCGACCTGTGCGGCGGTCGGTGGTGTGGTGGGTGCCGGTCTCGGCGCGACCGAGAGTTCGGCGTGGGCCGGCTACGGCGCGTTGCTGATCGGTGGCACGGCAGCGGCTTATTGCTGGGTGCACGGTGATGGCGACGAAGATGGCGATGGCGTGCCGGACAGTCGCGACAAGTGCCCGGGCACGCCTAAAGGCGTACAGGTCGACGCTGACGGTTGCCCTCCACCAACGCCTGCACCTGTGGTCGAAGAAGCTGTAGTGGTCAAGGAAGAAACCATTGTCATCCGTGATGTGCACTTCCAGTTCGACAAAGCCACATTGACCGGCCCTGACAAGCAAGTACTCGACAAGGTCGCCACGCGCCTGAAACAGGAATCCTCTACAGCACAACTGACCGTGACCGGCCATACCGACAGCGTGGGCAGCGATGCCTACAACAAGAAACTGTCGGATCGTCGCGCCCACTCGGTGGTGGACTACCTGATTCAGCAAGGTGTGCCGCGCGCCAGCTTCGTTTCGGTGTCCGGTCTGGGTGAAAGCCAGCCTGTGGCCGACAACAAATCCGCTGACGGTCGTGCGCAAAACCGTCGTACCGAAATCAAAATCGTCCGCTAGACCTCTCGCATCCGCGGCTTGTGCAGTCGCGGATGCGGGTCTTTACTCCTGTGTAACCGGTATGGGCCGGTGACACAGGAGCTTTCACAATGACTGTTTTCTCAAGGTCCGTCTTGCCGGTACTGCTGTTAGGCAGCTTGCTCACCGGTTGCGCCACTCACAGCGATGGCGATGCCCCCCTCAATCAACGTACGTGGCCGATCTGCAGCCTTATCGGCGGGCTGGTCGGTGGCGGTCTCGGCGCCATTGAAAGTGCTGGCTGGGCCGGCGGCGGTGCGGCGCTGGGGATACTCACCGGCGGACTGATCTGTTACGCCCAGGACGGCGATGAAGACGACGACGGCGTGTTCGACCGCCGCGACCGTTGCCCGGATACGCCGGCCAATACCCCGGTCGATCACCGTGGTTGCCCGTTGCCGCAGTACCCGGTCACGGAAAAAGTGCCGGAGCCTGCACCGCAGACGGAAGTCATCACACTCAGCGATGCCGGCAATGTGCTGTTCGATTTCGACAAGTCCGACCTGACCCCGGCTGCCAAAGCCCAGCTCGATACGCTGATGGACAAACTGCGCAATGCCGACGTGGTGAGCATCAAGGTCATCGGCCACACCGACAGTAAAGGGTCGGATGCCTACAACCAGGCATTGTCGGAACGGCGTGCGAGCAGTGTCGCCGCTTATCTGCTGAGCCAGGGCCTGGCGCCGAACAAACTCACCAGTGAGGGTCGCGGTGAAAGCGAGCCGGTCGCCGATAACGCCACCGATGAAGGCCGCGCGCAGAACCGCCGGGTGGAGTTGCACATCAATCGTTAGGACGCGTCTGTAGGGCGCAGGCTAGAGCTGCCGGACGACGATCGGTGTCGTTTCGGCAGCCATTTGGCAGGCGATCGAATTTTTTTCATTTATCCCTCTGGCTTATCCCCCGCAGAAGCCGTTACTGTGCGCCCAAAGAATAATTCGCAACACGGGGGGCGTATGAAAGTGTTCTGGGGGCTGGGGCGGTTGTTGACCCTGCTGTTCTGCTGCGTGGTGCTGGCCAATCAGCTGGTGCCGTTCGTACATCCGTTGAATCTGTTGGTCAATCTGGCCGGCGGTCTGTTGTTGCTGATCCATGTACTCGAAGTGTTGCTGTGCAACCGCAGCCTCAAAGGCCGTCCGCACCCTTGGCGTGACCGTGGCCGCATCCTGTTGTTCGGCGTATTCCACCTGCAAACCATCCCGGCCCCGGCCGCTCCGGAGGCTTCTTCCCATGCGTAAACTTTGCTTGCTCGCTGCATTCATCAGCCCTTTGGCCTGCGCCCAAGTGGTCAGCGTCGAAACCAATTCGCTGATGCGCCTGCCCAACACCGCCAGTACCTTGCAACTGGAGAAACTCGAAGTCGCTGATTACGGCACGCTGCTGATTCCGGCCAACGTGACCGAGTTGAGTGTCGGTGAGTTGCGTCTTGGCCATGAAGCACGCATCGCGATCGTTCCGGGCGAGAACGCTTTGGACATGAAGGTCGTTCGCGCAGAGCTGAGCGATGGCAGCCAGATTACTGCGCGTGGAGCGCCGGGCACTTATGAAAAAGCCGCCCGAGCCGGACGCAATCTGAATCTGCAATTCAAGGCGTTGAACGCGCCGCAACTGTTGGTCGATGCCCGTGGCGGCACCGGCGCGCCGGGTTTTGTCGGGCTGGACGGCGGCAACGGTGAAGACCCGGGCTGCACCTATGGCTCGGCCGGGCACGGTTTTGATGGCAGCAACGGCAGTGACGGTCAGCCAGGCGCACCGGGTGCGCTGGTGCGCCTTGAAGTGCCGCGCGAATTTCCGGCCGAGCTGATCAAGGTCAATGTTGCTGGCGGTGCCGGTGGCCCGGCGGGTGTTGGCGGCAAGGCAGGCAAGGGCGGCAAGTCCAAGGGCTGCCTGGTGTACCGCGCCGATGGCGGCAAGAACGGCAAGGCCGGGGCGGATGGACAGCCTGGGCCGGTGGGGGCGGCGGGTGCTGTGACTGTGCAGCGCCTGTAAGATCACTGATTGTTCCCACGCTCCGCGTGGGAACACAGCCCGTGACGCTCCGCGTCACTGGACGCAGAGCGTCCCTTGCGGCATTCCCACGCAGAGCGTGGGAACGATCACGGTCTTGCCGCCGCAATCGCCACCAGCACCAACCCGACAATAAGATTAAGCCCCACCACCCGCCGAATCCGCCCCAGCACCGCCGCACCCGCCGGCCAGTCCTTCGCGTCCACCGCCGTACGCAACTCCGGCAGCATCAAGCCCTGAATGCGGATAAACAGCGCCGTCATCACCACATACAAGCCCATCATCACCTGCACATATTTCGGCGCGGTCTCGAACCCGACCTGCTGCAAATGCAACATGCCCACGCCGCTGATCGGCAGCAGGATCACCGCAACCCAGACCCAGCGAAAAAAACCTTGAAACACTTCCACCCACAAGGTCAGCCGGGCAGGTCCGTCGAGGGCCTTCACAGCCGCCGGGCGCAAGACCATCCAGGCGAAAAACATACCGCCGACCCAGACCAGGGCGGACAGCACATGCAGGGGATAGACGAGGCTAAAAGGTGTCATTGGGGCACTCCGTTCTGCGCGGGATTAATTAGCGGGGTATGATAGCCGCCATCCGAAACCACTGAAAATTTATCCAGCGTTTTTTGCGCCCGAAAATTCATGATCAGCACTGAACTCAAAACCACGATCCAGGGCGCCTACTCGCGTTTTCTAGAGGCCAAGAGCCTCAAGCCGCGTTACGGCCAGCGCCTGATGATCGCTGAAATCGCCAAAGTCCTCGGGGATATCGACACCGACGACGAAGGCCGGCGCAGTGGCGACCCCGCGATTGTTGCGGTGGAAGCCGGCACCGGTACCGGCAAGACAGTGGCCTACAGCCTGGCCGCGATTCCGACCGCCAAGCTCGCCGGCAAACGCTTGGTCATCGCCACCGCGACCGTGGCGCTGCAAGAACAGATCGTCTACAAGGATTTGCCCGACCTGATGCGCAACAGCGGGCTGAACTTCAGCTTCGCGCTGGCCAAGGGCCGTGGCCGCTACATGTGCCTGTCCAAACTCGACATGCTCCTGCAGGAAGGCCACGCGCAAACTGCCACCGCGCAGCTGTTCGAAGAAGAAGGCTTCAAGATCGAGGTCGATGAGGCCAGTCAGAAGCTGTTCACCAGCATGATCGAGAAACTCGCCGGCAATAAGTGGGACGGCGATCGTGACAGTTGGCCGAATGCGCTGGAAGACGCCGACTGGGCGCGTCTGACCACCGATCACAGCCAGTGCACCAACCGTCATTGCCCGAACTTCGGCCAGTGCGCCTTCTACAAGGCCCGCGAAGGCATGGGCAAGGTCGACGTGATCGTCACCAACCACGACATGGTTCTGGCTGATCTGGCGCTGGGCGGCGGTGCGGTACTGCCCGATCCGCGCGACACCATTTACGTGTTCGACGAAGGCCATCACTTGCCGGACAAGGCGATCGGCCACTTCGCTCACTACACGCGCCTGCGTTCCACTGCCGACTGGCTGGAAACCACGGCGAAAAACCTGACCAAGCTGCTGGCCCAGCATCCGCTGCCGGGCGATCTCGGCAAGTTGATCGAACAAGTGCCGGAACTGGCGCGGGAGATCAAGGCCCAGCAACAGTTCATGTTCAGCGCCTGCGAGCAGGTTGCCGACTTCAAGCCCGGCGAAGATGTCGAGGGCCGTGAGCGGCCGCGTTATCGTTTTGTCGCCGGGGTGATTCCCGAGCACATCCGCGAAATGGGCATCGAGCTGAAAAAGGGCTTTTCGCGCCTCAATGATCTGTTCACGCGCCTGACCGACCTGCTCAAGGAAGGCATGGACGGCGAGGTCAACATCGGCATCGCCAGCAATCAGGCCGAAGAGTGGTATCCGCTGTTCGGCAGCCTGTTGTCCCGCGCCTCCGGCAACTGGGAATTGTGGACGGCGTTCACCGCCGAAGATCCGGAAGACAGCCCCCCAATGGCGCGCTGGCTGACCCTGGCCGAAAGCGGTTCGCTGTTCGACATCGAGGTCAACGCCAGCCCGATTCTGGCGGCGGAAACCTTGCGTCGCAGTCTGTGGAATGTCGCCTATGGTTGCCTCGTAACGTCGGCAACCCTGACCGCGCTGGGCACTTTCGACCGCTTCCGCATGCGCGCCGGTCTGCCGAAAAAAGCCGTCACCGCGGTGGTGCCGAGCCCGTTCCATCACGCCGACGCCGGTGTGCTGCGCGTGCCCGATCTGAAGGCCGATCCACGCGATGCCGCCGCACACACGGCAGCGATCATTCGTGAGCTGCCGGACCTGGTCGAAGGTTCGCGCGGCACCCTGGTGCTTTTCTCTTCGCGCAAACAGATGCAGGACGTGTTCGACGGCCTCGATCGCGACTGGCGCAAGCAAGTGTTCATTCAAGGCAACCTGTCGAAACAGGAAACCCTGAACAAGCACAAGGCGCGGGTCGATGGCGGTGATTCCAGCGTGCTGTTCGGTCTCGCCAGTTTCGCCGAGGGTGTCGACTTGCCGGGTGCCTACTGCGAGCACGTGGTAATCGCCAAGATCCCGTTTTCGGTGCCGGATGATCCGGTCGAAGCGGCGCTGTCGGAGTGGATCGAGGCCCGTGGCGGCAATCCGTTCATGGAAATCTCCGTGCCCGATGCCTCGCTGAAGCTGGTTCAGGCTTGCGGGCGTCTGCTGCGCACCGAAGAAGACCGCGGCACCATCACTTTGCTGGATCGGCGCCTGGTCACCCAGCGCTATGGCAAGGCGATCCTCAATGCGTTGCCGCCTTTCCGTCGTGAAATATCCTGAGACAACGGTGGGCAGTTTTGCCCGCCGTGTTGTCTATCTCTCTGCCATCACTTTTCCATTGGCCAATGTTGGTCGTTAGGGAGAACTCCGTTCTTATGATCCGCCGTTCGTTGCCTGCCGTATTCGCCTTGATCTTCGCCACGCCGCTACTCGCGGCGCCTGCGGGACAGCAGACCCTGTTCAACTTTGTCCGTCCTGCCGACGTGGTGAAAATCGCCACCGAAAACGCCGACCTGCCGCAAGCCAACGCCGAGCAAACCCCCGAGGGCGAAGTGCTGCGCCGAGTGACCTTCAACCCGGTGGCCCGCCCGACCTTGCGTTTGACGCCGCAAACCGGTGCGTGGGACTGGTCGCAGTCGGGGATGATGACCCTGCGCCTGCAGAGTGCGATGAACTGGGCGGTTACCGTTTACGTGCAGATCCAGAGCAATGACGGCCGCACACTGGTCAGCCGCGTCGATCTGCCGGCCGGACCTGCGCAGACGTTGCTGGTGCCACTGGTGGCTACTGCGCCGTTGAGCCAAGGCATGAAGGCCGGCCCGCCGATGCCGATGACTGTCGATGGTCAGCGCATTTTGCTGGCCAGCAGCAGCGGTGAGATTGATCGCAGCCAAGTGGTGTCGGTGAGTTTGTCGATGGATCAGCCGAAAGTCGCGCAGAGTTTGCTGCTTGAGCGTTTCGGCGTGCAGGACGGCGAGTCGGTCAGCCAAGCGGTGTATGGCAATCTGGTCGACGCTTACGGGCAATCGACTCGCAGCAAGTGGCCAGAAAAAATCGCTAACGATGAACAGCTTAAATCCGCTGCCGCCAAGGAACAGCAACAGCTGAAAACCTGGCTGGCCGAGCGCGAAAAGTCATCGCTGGACAAGTTCGGTGGCTGGAGCAAAGGCCCGGCGTTCAAGGCCAGCGGTTTCTTCCGCACCGAAAAACGTGACGGCCGCTGGTACCTGGTCACGCCTGAGGGGCATCCGTTCTACTCCCTCGGCGTCAACACTGTCAGCCCGGACGTCAGCCAGACTTATGTGGCGGGTCGCGAATTCATGTTCGAATCCTTGCCGAAACCGGATGAGCCGCTGGCCAGTCACTTTGGTGAAGGCGACAACCGTGGCGGCAATGGCGCAGATCAAGGTCGAGGCTACGGCAACGGGCGTTGGTATGACTTCTACGGCGCCAACCTGCAGCGCGTGTACGGCGAGCCGTGCAAAGGGGACAGCGAGAGTAAATCCGGGGTCGCTGAAGCGGCGAAGACTGAAGCGGCAGAAAGCGCTGCCGCCAAGGCATCAGAACCTGTCGCTGTGCCGGCTGAGCCGAAGTCAGGCGTCGCCGAAGTGGCCAAGACTGAAACCGTGCAAGTGGCCAGCGAACCGGCTGCCGCACCGTGCAAAGCAACTATTGATGAGTCGCAGTGGGCCAACCACACGCTTGATCGCCTGCAAGCCTGGGGTTTCAACACGGTCGGCAACTGGAGCGCCGATTCGCTCAGTGAAGCCGAACGCGTGCCGTACACCTTGCCGCTGTCGATTGTCGGCGACTACACCAGCATCAGCACCGGCAGCGACTGGTGGGGCGGCATGCCGGATCCGTTCGATCCGCGTTTCGCCATGGCCACCGAGCGTGCCGTGGCCATCGCCGCCCGCGACCATCGCGATGATCCTTGGCTGATCGGTTATTACGCTGACAACGAATTGGCCTGGGCCGGGCCGGGCGACGATCCGAAATCGCGTTACGCCTTGGCTTACGGCACGTTGAAGATGACCACCGACGTGCCGGCCAAGCGCGCGTTCCTCAAGCAGTTGCGCGACAAGTACCGCAATCAGGCCGGGTTGTCGAAGGCATGGGGCATTGATCTGCCGGCGTGGGAGCTGATGGAAGACCCGGGTTTTGTGCCGCCATTGCCGAATCCCGAACACCCGGAAATCGAAGCGGACTTCAAATATTTCCAGAAGGTCTTTGCCGACACCTACTTCAAGACCATCTCCGATTCGCTGAAATGGCACGCGCCGAATCAGATGCTGTTGGGCGGGCGCTTTGCGATCAGCACCCCGGAAGCCGTGGCGTCCTGCGCGCAGTATTGCGATGTGCTGAGTTTCAATATGTACACGCTCACGCCGCAGGATGGTTATGACTTTGCCGCGCTGGGGGCTTTGGACAAACCGGTGTTGATTACCGAGTTCAACTTCGGCTCCGCTGATCGCGGCCCGTTCTGGGGCGGCGTGACGCAACTGAGCAAGGAAGAGGATCGTGGCCCGGCGTATGCCAATTTCCTCAAGCAGGCCTTGAGCGAGCCTTCGATTGTCGGCGTGCACTGGTTCCAGTATCTGGATCAACCGGTGACCGGGCGTTTGCTGGATGGCGAGAACGGTCATTTCGGTCTGGTCGGGGTGACAGATCTGCCGTATCAGGGTTTCGTCGAATCGGTGCGCAAGAGCAATTTGCAGGCGATTGATCAGCTTGGCAAAGAGGCTGAGAAAGCGGCCGCCGCAGCGGGGCATGAGGCTGAGGGCGGCCGCAAAGGCGAAGCCGGTAAAGGTCCGGGGGCAGGGCATGCCGGTGGTCATTCCGGCAATGGTCACTAACCTGTGATGCTCTAACAAGATCGCAGCTGCGGCAGCTCCTACATGGAAACGCAATCCATGTAGGAGCTGCCGCAGGCTGCGATCTTTTGACTTGGCTTTTAACCGTCTGGCCCGCAGCTGTTCCCAAATCCCTCAAGGGCTGGAACAATGCGGGCCACTTTGTAGAGCGTTTTCGCGGGGGAGTTGCGGGTGCAGATTCAGGGACATTACGAGCTTCAATTCGAAGCGGTGCGCGAAGCCTTCGCCGCACTGTTCGACGATCCCCAGGAACGCGGCGCAGCCCTGTGCATCAAGGTCGGCGGAGAGACTGTCCTCGACCTCTGGTCCGGTACTGCCGACAAGGACGGCGCCGAGGCCTGGCACAGCGACACCATTGCCAATCTGTTCTCCTGCACCAAAACGTTTACTGCGGTCACCGCGCTGCAACTGGTCGGCGAAGGCAAGCTGCAACTGGATGTTCCGGTTGCGCGCTACTGGCCGGAATTCGCCGCCGCCGGCAAAGAATCCGTGACCCTGCGCCAATTGCTCTGCCACCAGGCCGGTCTGCCAGCTCTGCGTGAATTGCTGGCGCCGGAAGCGCTGTATGACTGGCAAACCATGGTCGACGCGCTTGCGGCCGAAGCGCCATGGTGGACGCCAGGTACTGGCCACGGTTACGCCGCAATCACTTACGGCTGGCTGATCGGCGAGCTGCTGCGCCGCGCCGACGGTCGTGGGCCGGGTGAATCCATCGTCGCTCGTGTCGCTAAACCTCTGGGTCTGGATTTTCATGTCGGTCTGGCTGACGAAGAGTTCCACCGCGTGGCGCACATTGCCCGCGGCAAGGGCAACGCTGGCGATGCCGCCGCGCAACGCCTGCTGCAGGTGACCATGCGCGAGCCCGCCGCGATGACCACCCGCGCTTTTACCAACCCACCTTCAGTGCTCACCAGCACCAACAAACCGGAATGGCGGCGCATGCAGCAACCGGCGGCCAATGGCCACGGCAATGCGCGCAGTCTGGCCGGTTTCTACGCGGGCCTGCTCGACGGCAGTCTGCTCGAAAGCGACATGCTTGAAGAGCTGACCCGCGAACACAGCCTCGGCGAAGACAAGACACTGTTGACCCAGACCCGTTTCGGTCTGGGCTGCATGCTCGATCAACCGGACGTGCCCAACGCTACCTACGGCCTCGGTCCTCGTGCATTCGGCCATCCGGGCGCGGGCGGTTCCATCGGTTTTGCTGATCCTGAGCATGATGTCGCCTTCGGTTTTGTGACAAATACCCTTGGGCCATACGTCTTGATGGATCCGCGTGCGCAGAAGCTCGCGCGGGTACTTGCCACTTGTCTGTAAAGTTTCATCCGAGGTCCCAGGGTCGGAACCTCAAGCGGTTTTTCGTTTCAAAACGGCTGTTTATCCGGGCGAAAGTGCTCTGATTTTTCATTACTTCATTTTGTGGATTTTCAATGTCATCGAAAAAGACCCTCGCCCTGGCCCTGTGTGTAGCGATCACCGGTTGCGCACAGACCCCTAAAAACGATGCGGACGGCAGCAGTTGGTGGCCGTTCGGTTCTTCCGACAAAGTGGCGGCCAAGGAGCCGGCTCCGGCGCCTTTGAAGCCGGCGGCGACTGCACCGGTGGCCAAAACTGAAAGCAGCAACCCTTGGTACTGGCCGTTCGGTTCCGATGACGAAGCCGCCAAGGCTGACATGAAGGCAGAAGTAGCGCCTGAAGCCAGGAAACCGGTTGCCGTGGCCAAGGCTGACGCCGATACCGGCAGCAAATGGTGGTGGCCGTTCGGCGGCAAGGATCAGCCGACCACTAAAGCGGTGCCGATGCCCGATCCGAAAGTCACTCAAGCCTGGCTGGATGACTACGAGCCGCGCCTGCGTGAAGCGGTCAAGGACAGCAACCTGCAACTCGAACGCCGTGAAAACGTGCTGGTCGTGACTGCCCCCGTCGAAGGCTCGTTCAACCCGGATCGTCCCGCCATGCTGCTGCCGGTCACCCTCGGTCCGTTCACCCGAGTGGCGAAAATCCTTGAGGCCGACCCGAAAACCGCCGTGCTGGTTCTTGGCCACAGCGATTCCAGTGGTGCCGCACCTGCCAACATCAAACTGAGCCAGGAACGTGCCCAGTCCATTGCGGCGATCTTCCGTCTCAGCGGCTTGCAGCGTGATCGCCTGATGCTGCGCGGCATGGGTTCCGAAGCGCCGCGCGCCGCCAACGACAGCGTTGAAGGTCGTGCCCTGAACCGTCGTGTCGAACTGCTGGTGACCCCACAGAACACCATGGTCGCGCTGCTGAGCAAGTACAACATGCCCGCGCCGAAGCCGGTGACCCTGGTCGCGGCGCAAGACGTCAAGCCAGCTGCCAAACCGGTAACCCCGGCTCCAGCCGCGAAAAAAGCCGCTGTGCCGGCAACCAAAAAGGCTCCAGCCAAGAAAGCCGCTGCCAAGGCCCCAGCGAAAAAAGCTCCAGCCAAGGCCCCGGCGAAGAAAACCACACCAGCCAAAGCCGCCGCGACCGACAAGAAAGTCGCCGCGACCGATACCACCAAGAAGTGATCCGCTAACGAAAAGGAATGCGCCATGACCCAGGCTCTGGCAGATATGCGTCGTGATTACACCCGGGATGGTCTGACCGAGGCGCAAGCCCCGGCCGAGCCGTTTGCGTTGTTCCACCAGTGGTTCGCCGACGCGGTGAAAACCGAACAGGCACCGGTGGAAGCCAACGCCATGACCCTGGCCACGGTCGACAAGGCTGGGCGACCGCATTGCCGCATTCTGCTGCTCAAGGGGCTGGACGAGCAGGGCTTCACCTTCTTCACCAACTACGACAGCGCCAAGGGCCAGCATCTGGCGGCCAACCCGTTCGCTGCCATGACCTTCTTCTGGCCGACCCTCGAGCGCCAAGTGCGCATCGAAGGGCGGGTGGTGAAGGTCAGTCCTGCGGAGTCCGATGCGTATTATCAGGTGCGTCCGCTGGGCAGCCGTCTCGGTGCCTGGGCATCACCGCAGAGCCGGGTGATTAACGGGCGCGGTGAACTGGAAGATCTGCTCAAGGCTACCGAGCAGCGCTTCTCCGATACTCAGCCCGACTGCCCGGAACACTGGGGCGGTTACCGCTTGCTGCCTGAGCGCATCGAATTCTGGCAGGGCCGTCCGAGCCGTCTGCACGATCGCCTCAACTACCGTGTGCAGGGCGCCGACTGGATTCTTGAACGACTGGCACCCTAAGCAGTCTACCGAGCGGGATAGCCTGCCGCAGCGGCCTCCAGCCACTTCGGCAGATCCCGGCGCTTGATCTTCTGCGCCTGAGCGTTCGCCAACTGTTCGAGCATGAAGGCACGTTTGCCCTCGTCCTTGCCGGCCAATGACAGCGCCAGGTCGCGATCCATCCAGCGTTTGATCCGCACGTACAACCACCAATGGAAGTACAAACCGGCGGCCGTGGTGACGACGATGATGAAGTAATCCATGAAAATCCTGGGGTCGGGTGGCGCAGAATCGGCAATTTGGCGCTACTGTAGGGCTATGTCAGGGAATGCGTGCGGCGTCTGTACCGCGCCTGAATGAAAGCGAATTTGTCCGGGCTGCGTCGTGACAGGCGTCAAGCCACGGAGTTTAATGAATATATGTTCCTTTGGAGTTGATGCTATGCGTAAGTCTGTTCTGCTGGTTGCTTCCTTTTCCACGATGGCGATGTTGCTCACCGGCTGCCAATCGAGCCTGACCGGTGACTCCTACTCCCGTGACGAAGCGCGTCGCGTGCAGACGATTCGCATGGGCACCATCGAATCCCTGCGCCCGGTCAAGATCGAAGGCACCAAAACCCCGATCGGCGGCCTCGCCGGTGCGGCAGTCGGCGGTGTTGGCGGCAGCGCTATCGGCGGCGGCAAGGGCAGCATCGTTGCTGCGGTCATCGGTGCGGTGGCCGGTGGCCTGATCGGCTCGGCGACTGAAGAAGGTCTGACCCGTACCCAAGGTGTGGAAATCACCGTGCGTGAAGACGACGGCAGCATGCGTGCCTACGTGCAGCAGGTTCAGGAGAATGAAGTGTTCCGCGTTGGCGAGCGCGTGCGCATCTCCACCGTTGGCGGGACCAGCCGCGTTTCGCACTAAGCGGAATTCAAGGTAAAGAAAACCCCGATCAGGTGACTGGTCGGGGTTTTTTGTTGGTCGCTTACCAATGGTCGCGGTAGACGAAAGCGACCTGAAAGTCGAAAGAGGATAAATCAATGGTTTGTCTAAAATGGGGTTGCAGGATATTGACCCATTGCGAGGGCACATCGAATCCTCCGTTGTTCACATTATTTTCGATTGGCATTCCAAGTGATTCGATAATTGAACCGTCGTCACCGAAGTCTTTCGATAACTCTTCTCCTTCGCCCAGTTCAGTTTTCTTGTCATACCATTCAAGCCTGGCTCTTAATCCCATAGACCCCTCATAGAAATTTCTTAATGCTGCGTTTCTTCTTTTTTGGCGGATCTAACTGCTTACCGGTTTTGTGGTCGAACGATCCCAAGTGAGTGCCATCACTTGCCCGGTACGTCTCAAGTTCTCCATGTAGAAAATCCCATTCATATATTGTTCTGCCTTTCGCATCCGTCCAGCGATCTCGGAGACCACCCGCGTATGGGGTTTTCTTTTTTGCTCTTCTCAAACCGGGAAATGCAGTGATATCGCGTGTTTCGGGAGCAGGATGGTAGGTATGTCCAGCTTCGGCGGTACCGTGGCGTCGAACATTTAGAACAATATAAACCGGCCGAACCCCGGAGTTAGGGGGAAACACCAGAATAAAATCCCGGTACTCCGGCGGATAAACCGGGTTAACCAGAATCCCTTCTGCCGCTTTCGTCGGCGGATAAACCCAGATGTTCGGTGCCTGCGGTGCAGCCTCCAGCGCGGGAATACCAAGGATGTCCGAGCCATCTACAGCAGGCGTCCAGATCAGTTCTACGCCTTCGCCCAAGTCAGCAATGAACTGGCTGCCACGCAACTTGAACTGCACGACATCAACCATTTCCCAATCGCGATTCTTGCCGGTGTAGAAGCCGTAGCCCTTCAGGCAGCCGTCGGCCTGCTGTTCGACCCTCAACCGAACACGCGTTCGCGCCTGTTCAAGTCCACGCAGTTGTTCGTCGGTATAGAGCGCGCTGTCACCAAGGCTCGATGGCATGAACAGCGCAACCAAACCAACTAAAGGCGCAACAGCCGCACTAGATAAAGCAGCGGGCAGTGCTTCAAACACCGATCCCGCCAACGCCAGACTGCCAAACCCAACTGGAATAGCTGTCGCACCGATTTTCTTTAGAGGAACTGCGCCGTTTTCATCGGCCTCACGCGCGCCTAGCAGGATCAGGTCGCCGTAATCCTTCAGGCTGTCAGTCGGCACCATCCCCGAAGGACTGGAGTAATCGATAATCGCATCCGGCAATTTGCAGGACTTGGCGAATACGCAGCCGGCACGAACGGCCTCTGTCTTTTTGACCGCCACCTCACGGCTGCGCTCGAAAGCCTCCTGCCGCGCCAGCATGCCGTCGTAAGCGTTTTGTCTGGCGTCGCGCTCGGCCAGTTCAGTGGCCGTCATATGGCGGTAGGTGACGTGATGCCCGTCGCCTTGCGGTGGGTTTTGAACCCGAGGAATCTCCTTGTTGCGAGCCACTGATCGTCCTTTCGCTCATCCATCGACAGCCCTTCGCAAAGGGCTGCGCAACGTTAACGAAGGAGGAAAATGGTGGCTGTAGGACGCGTCTCTAAAGACGTGGGGATTGTTCGACGGATTCTGATCTGTAGATAGGCTGTTGTTCGAGACTCAGAGGATTGAGCCCTCAGGAAAAATTCGTTCAGCGCACTACAGTAATTTGTCGAGCACGAACTCTTTGAACCACGGTGGCTGAGTATCTGATTTGATTTCAATCAACTCGCCATCAGTGATTTCCGCAATCTGCGTGAGGCCCTCGCTACCTTCATCCGAGTTATCGAAAATATAAGCTCTGTTGGAGGTCAGGATGGCATCAGATAGAAGCTCCAAAGATCTCCAATACCGCGCTTCTATTTTTTCAGGGGGAACGCTGTGCCCGCCTTGTGAGACTCGATAGGCGACCCTGGCAATGTTGATCTGAGGATCGGCGGTAGCGACGTAGTAAACATACACTCTGTAACCGGAGGCGTGAGCTTCAGCGAGCAGTTTGACCTTGTCAGAGGACGACATGACGGTTTCAAACGTAAAGCTGATGCGCTCTTTGATCAAAGATCTTCGTATGAAGTCGGAAAGGGCTGATGCGACGTAGGAGTCGATTTCAGTATTTGCGAAGCTGAGCCGTTCACCGTCAATTGTCAGAGAATCCAGCTTTGCCAATGAGTGAGGGGCTTTCTTGAGCAAAGCGTGCTCACGGAAAAACTCAAAAATGTCTTCTTGTGGTCTTCGATACGATAAGAGGTGAAGTCAAAAAAACCGGTATCTTTGATTGAGCGCTATATGTCATCAGGATTTATGTAGTTGCCCAGCAAATGCGCGGGAACCAGTCGATTGAAAGTGCTTTTTCCTGACCCGTTGGGCCCAGCGAATATCCGTATTCTCGGTGTGCTCAAGAAGTGACCTGTTTCGAGGATTTGTTGATGTGCAGGCGAGTGCCGCTTTTCAGGTTTCCATAGGTACCGATTGTGCGCAAAGCGACAGAACTCTTCTCTGTCACTTCAAACAGCTGACCATCTTTAGCAACGAGCACCGCGGCGGGCGCCATTGGCGAGCGCCATCTTGTACGCGTTGCTGAATGCCTTCAGAGCGATATCCGGAATTCGCGATTCCTGTACGGAAATCTGATCGTCCGTCATTGGGCGTTTTTCTGCTTTACGTGACATGGATGACTCCAGAAACGATGTTGCGTAGGTGTGGCTGTCAATGAAAGATATAGCACACTTGCAAGGTTCAGAGCCAAGCCCCTCTATATAGAAGGGCTATGATTTCTTAAGGAAGCGTTTCAGACGTTTTGCAGAGTATTCCGGCGACTCGCCGCCGCCGTCACCGCATAACCAATCAACGCCGCCAGAATCGACCCGGTCAAAATGCCCATCCGGTCCATGCCTGCGTAGTCACTCACACCCGGCTCAAACGCCAGCGAGCCGACAAACAGGCTCATGGTGAAGCCAATGCCGCAGAGGATCGCCACGCCCAGCACCTGACCCCAGTTGGCGCCTTGCGGCAGGGCGGCGATGCCGGTTTTGACCGCGAGCCAGGTCAGACCGAACACACCGACGGTCTTGCCCAGCAGCAGGCCGACCGCAATACCCATCGGCACGTGATGGGTGAAGCTTTCCATGGTGACGCCGCTCAGCGACAGGCCAGCGTTGGCGAAGGCGAATAGCGGCAGGATGCCGTAGGCCACCCACGGATGCAGCGCATGTTCCAGGGTCAGCAGTGGCGACGGCTCGGCGTTTTTCGTGCGCAGTGGAATGCAGAAGGCCAGGGTCACGCCGGCCAGCGTCGCGTGGACACCGCTCTTGAGGACGCAGACCCAAAGGATCAACCCGATGATCATGTACGGCCCGAGTTTGACCACCCCGAGCCGGTTCATCGCCACCAGCGACGCAATGCACGCCGCCGCCAGACCCAGCGACAGGGTCGAGAGTTCGCCGGAGTAGAAGATCGCGATGATCACGATGGCACCGAGGTCATCGATGATCGCCAGGGTCATCAGGAACAGTTTCAGCGATACCGGCACACGCTTGCCGAGCAAGGCCAATACGCCGAGGGCGAAGGCGATGTCGGTCGCGGTCGGAATCGCCCAGCCATCAAGGGCTGCCGGGTTGTCACGGTTGAGGAACCAGTAGATCAGCGCCGGTACCAGCATGCCGCCGATCGCTGCCGCGCCGGGCAGGACGATTTGCGAGGGCTTTGACAGTTGGCCGTCGAGGACTTCGCGCTTCACTTCCAGGCCGATAAGCAGGAAGAACATCGCCATCAGACCGTCGTTGATCCACAGCAGCAGGGGTTTAGCGATTTTCAACGCACCGATCTGCGCCACCACGGGGGTGTCGAGCAGGCCGGTGTACAGCCACGACAGCGGCGAGTTGTTGATAATCAGGGCCAGGACGGCTGCGGCGATCAATAACAGACCGCTGGCAGCTTCCAACTGAAAGAAACGCGTGAAAGTGCTACGCAGAGGCAAGGTCGCTCTCCATCGAATCGTCAAAAAGGTGGGACACCCTAACCCGTACTGTTAGTTGTTAAAACAAAAGTTATATTCTTTTTTGTTATATGTCGTTACAAGGTGTCTGGCCCAAGCCACGCTGAGCCTAGCAGTTGCCTGACATATTGAGACTCAGCTGTATCTGTGCGCGCTATCGGAATTTTCCTAAGCTGATGAGTGAGCCTTTCGAACAGGTTCATCTCCTGCCGATTCAACGAGAACCATCACCATGAGCGACAACCGACAGTGGGCCCGCGAAGCCATCCGCATCATCGAAGCGGATTTTCAGCGCAGCGCCGACACCCACCTGATCCCTTTGCCGCTACCAGGTTTTGCGGGCATCGAGTTGTACTTCAAGGATGAGTCCAGCCATCCGACCGGCAGTCTTAAACATCGCTTGGCCCGTTCGCTGTTTCTCTACGCGCTGTGTAACGGCTGGCTGAAACCTGGTGCGCCGGTGATCGAGGCGTCCAGTGGTTCGACGGCGATTTCCGAGGCGTATTTCGCGCGGATGCTCGGTTTGCCATTCATTGCCGTAATGCCAGCGACCACCTCCAAAGAGAAGATCGCGCAGATCGAGTTCTATGGCGGCAAAAGCCATCTGGTAAAAGATCCGACGCAGATCTACGCCGAATCCGAGCGTCTGGCCCGTGAGCACGATGGCCATTTCATTGATCAGTTCACCTACGCCGAGCGCGCCACTGACTGGCGTGCGAACAACAACATCGCCGAATCGATTTTCCAGCAGATGCGCTACGAAAAGCACCCGGAACCAAGCTGGCTGATTTCCAGTCCGGGCACCGGCGGCACCACCGCTACCCTCGGTCGTTACGTGCGCTATCGCCAGCATTGCACTCGCGTGTTGTGCGCCGATGCCGAGCGTTCGGTGTTCTTCGATTACTACCAGACTGGCGATGCCAGTTTGCGGCTGGATTGTGGGTCGCGCATTGAAGGCATTGGTCGGCCTCGCGTTGAGGCGTCGTTTCTGCCCAAGGTGATCGATGCGATGGTCAAGGTGCCGGACGCCTTGTCGCTGGCGGCCATGCATTATCTGGCGCAGCGTCTGGGCCGGCATGTCGGCGGATCGAGCGGGACCAATCTGATCGGCGCCTTGATGGCGGCGCAGCAGATGCAAGCGGCGGGGGAGTCGGGGTCGATCGTGGCGATTCTGTGCGATGGCGGCGAGCGGTATGCCGACACGTATTACGATCAGGATTGGCTGCAGGCGCAGGGGTATGAGCTGGCTGGGTTGATCGAAGCGGTGGCGGCGAGTGCCGAGCGCGGTGAGGCGCTGCCGACTTCAGTCCTGCGTGCCAATATCTGACACACCGAAATCAACTGTAGGAGTGAGCCTGCTCGCGATGGCGGAATAACATTCAACATTGATGTTGAATGGACTACCGCTATCGCGAGCAGGCTCACTCCTACAGGGTTTTGTGTCAGTCAGTCAGTCAGGCCGAGAATATCGCGCGCCACGGCTTCAGCAATGCGAATCCCGTCCACACCCGCCGACAGAATCCCGCCCGCATAACCCGCGCCTTCACCGGCCGGGAACAAGCCTTTGACGTTCATGCTCTGCAGCGTCTCGTTACGGGTAATGCGCAGCGGCGAGGAAGTGCGGGTCTCGATCCCGGTCAACACCGCATCGTGCAACGAGTAACCGCGAATCTGCTTCTCGAACGCCGGCAACGCTTCGCGGATTGCCTCGATGGCAAAATCCGGCAAGGCCAAGGCCAGATCACCCAGCGCCACACCCGGTTTGTACGACGGTTCGACTTCGCCCAGTTCGGTCGAAGGAATGTCGTTGATGAAGTCGCCAACCAGTTGCGCCGGCGCCTTGTAATCGCTGCCGCCGAGGATAAAGGCGTGGGATTCCAGACGTTCCTGCAACTCGATCCCGGCCAGCGGCCCGCCCGGATAATCGACTTCCGGGGTGATGCCAACGACGATGCCGGAGTTGGCATTGCGCTCGTTACGCGAGTACTGGCTCATGCCGTTGGTGACCACGCGATTTGGCTCGGAAGTCGCCGCGACCACGGTGCCGCCCGGGCACATGCAGAAGCTGTAGACCGAACGGCCGTTTTTGGCGTGGTGCACCAGTTTGTAGTCGGCGGCGCCCAGTTTCGGGTGGCCGGCATATTTGCCCAGACGCGCGCGGTCGATCAGCGATTGCGGGTGTTCGATGCGGAAACCCACCGAGAACGGTTTGGCTTCCATGAACACGCCACGGCTGTGGAGCATGCGGAAAGTGTCGCGGGCGCTGTGGCCGAGGGCCAGAACCACGTGTTTCGAATGCAGGGTTTCGCCGCTGGCCAATTCGACGCCGACCAATTGGCCGTCTTCGATCAGCACGTCGGTGACGCGTTCCTGGAAGCGCACTTCACCGCCCAATTCGCGGATCTGTTCGCGCATGTTTTCAACCATGCCGGTCAGACGGAACGTACCGATGTGCGGCTTGCTGACGTAGAGGATTTCTTCCGGCGCGCCGGCCTTGACGAACTCGTGCAGGACTTTGCGGCCAAGGAATTTCGGATCCTTGATCTGGCTGTACAGCTTGCCGTCGGAGAACGTGCCCGCGCCGCCTTCGCCGAACTGCACGTTGGACTCGGGGTTGAGTACGCTTTTACGCCACAGGCCCCAGGTGTCCTTGGTGCGCTGACGGACTTCCGTGCCACGCTCGAGGACGATCGGCTTGAAGCCCATTTGCGCCAGCAGCAGGCCGGCGAAGATTCCGCACGGGCCGAAACCGACGACGATCGGGCGCTGGCTCAGGTCGCTCGGCGCCTGACCGACGAATTTGTAGCTGACATCCGGCGCCACGTTGACGTTACGGTCGTCGGCGAACTTGCCCAACACTTTGGCCTCGTCGCGCACTTGGAGGTCGATGGTGTAGATGAAGCACAGTTCGGAGGACTTTTTGCGCGCATCGTAGCTGCGCTTGAACAAGGTGAAATCGAGCAAGTCATCGCTGGCGATGCCCAGGCGCTGCACGATGGCAGGGCGCAGGTCTTCTTCGGGATGGTCGATTGGCAGCTTGAGTTCAGTGATTCGTAACATGGCGAGGATCCGGGTTCGCGGGGCGCACAACTGCGCCAAGGCGTTTGAAGGCCGCGATTATAAGCCGCAAAGGCCGGATCCGGTGAGGCTAAAACGCTCAGTCGTTGCGCGATCCGCCGAAATACCCGCAACCGCGCTGCACCTGGCCGTCGATGCGCAACTCGGCGCTCATGTGCTGCACGCTGCCGGTGCTGCTGTCGACGCAGCGTTGCGGCGCGACCCACAATTCGATGCGCTGGTTGTTGGCCTCGCTGCTGAGGTTGAAGCGGCCGTCGCCCAGTTGTTCTTCAACATAAGGTACGGCGAGTGGTGGCTGGCCTTCGCGGTCAATGACCATGCCTTTGCCGCTGACCTTGACGTTCCATTCCGGGCCATGGCCGGCAGCGCGCAGGATCAGCAGTTTGAAATTGGGGTCGTCGCAGGCTGTGCCGGAGCGTTCGACGCGGTACAACTGAGTCAGATCGAGTCGATCGCCCGAGACTTTGCCGCGAACATCGGCAAACAGTTTGCCTTGCTCGTCGGCCAGAGTGGCGGCTTCTTGCAGGACGCTGGTGCCGCCGATGTCATTGACCACCAATTGGCGCTGATCCTGGCACGGCTGAAACACCAGTTTGCCGTCAGCGGCGGTCAATTGCCCTTGCATCCGCGTCTGCCCGACGTGCGAGGCACTTTCTCGCTGGCCATCGAACAACTGGCAGGCGGCAAACAACGGCAGCAGGGCAACAACGGCTAACGATCGGGCAACACGCATCTTCGGCTCTCCAGACAAGTGCCGCCACGTTACGCAGCCTGTCAGGCAAATGCAAAAGATCGCCGCCCCGACATTCTCCTGCAGGGGCTGCCGCAGGCTGCGATCTTTTGATCTTAACCGACGTGAAACGTCTGACCTGTCTGCAAGCCTTCGACACTTTTCGCGTAAGCCAACGCCACATCTGCCGCAGCAACTGGCTTGTAGCCACGGAAGTACGGCGCATATTTACCCATCGCTTCCAGCAATACGGTCGGGCTGACCGAGTTCACCCGCAGGCCGCGTGGCAGTTCGATGGCGGCGGCGCGGACAAAACTGTCGAGTGCGCCGTTGACCAGCGCTGCCGATGCGCCACTGCGAATCGGATCGTGGCTGAGCACGCCAGTGGTGAAGGTGAACGAGGCGCCGTCGTTGGCGAATTCACGGCCGATCAGTAGCAGATTGACCTGGCCCATCAGTTTGTCCTTGAGACCGAGGGCAAAGCTGTCTTCAGTCATTTCATCCAGCGAGGCAAAGGTCACGTTGCCCGCGGCGCAGACCAGTGCATCGAACTTGCCGGTTTTTTCGAACAGCTTGCGAATCGAGGTGCTGTCGCTGATATCCACCTGCAAGTCACCGCTATTGCGGCCAATACGAATGACTTCGTGGCGTTGCGCCAGTTCTTTGTCCACGGCCGAACCGATGGTGCCGCCAGCGCCTATCAACAGAATTTTCATCGTGCTGTGCCTCAAGTGATTGAACGAGGTTTCAGTCTAGAGTGGTTTTTTCTGCCGATAAGCGCACTAATAGGCAACCTTTGGTTTTCAAATGGAAACAATCCATGAGCGAAATGGATGATCTGGCGGCGTTTGCCGTGCTGATCGAGGCTGGCAGTTTCACCCTGGCGGCGCAGCAACTGGGCTGTAGCAAGGGCCAGTTGTCCAAGCGCATCAGCCAGCTCGAAGCGCAGTTTTCTGTGGTGTTGTTGCAACGGACCACCCGGCGTTTGAGCCTGACCGCCGCGGGCGCGGCGTTGTTGCCGCAGGCCCAGGCGCTGGTAGTCCAGGTCGAAAAGGCGCGTCAGGCATTGGCGCGTTTGAAGGACGATATGGCCGGTCCCGTGCGTATGACGGTTCCGGTGTCGTTGGGGGAAACCTTCTTTGACGGCTTGCTGCTGGAGTTCTCGCAGAAATACCCCGAGGTGCAGATCGAGCTGGAACTGAACAACAGTTATCGCGACCTGTCGCGGGATGGTTTTGATCTGGCGATTCGTTCCGAGGTCGCCAATGATCAGCGGCTGGTGGCCAAGCCGCTGCTGGCCTGGCAGGAAATGACCTGCGCCAGCCCGGCTTATCTTGAGCGTTTCGGTGAGCCGACGATGCCGCAGGCATTGGCCGAACACCGTTGCTTGCTCAACAGCCACTACAGCGGGCGCGAAGAGTGGCTATATCACCTGCAGCACGAACTGTTGCGGGTGCGGGTGTCCGGGCCGTTCGCCAGCAACCATTACAGCCTGCTCAAAAAAGCTGCGCTGTCCGGCGCCGGCATCGCTCGATTGCCTTCGTACCTGCTGCAAGCGGAATTGGCGGACGGGCGATTGAAATGGCTGCTGCGCGATTTTCAGACCCGACGCATGCCGATGTACCTGGTGCATCCGTATCAGGGAGGGCTGCCCAAACGTACGCAGGTGCTGGCGGACTATCTGATCGGCTGGTTCAAGCGCAGCGGAGAGGCGCTGGATCGTCTCCAGCGCTGACCATCCCCTGCTATCCCGTTCCCTGCCAACCCATTCCCTGGAGCTGTCGAAGCCTGCTGGAGGAATATCAGCGGTTGTGGTGTCTGGCAATCAGATGATCGATCGACAGCTTCCCAGGCCCGCTCGCCATCAGGTACAGCAATACCGCCGCCCAGGTGCCGTGAGTCGGATACGCATCCGGGTACACAAACAGTTGAATCGTCAGGGTCATACCCAGCAATGCCAACGCAGAAAACCGTGTGGCGAAACCGATCAGGATCAACACCGGAAAAAAGTGCTCGGCGAATGCGGCCATGTGCGCAGCAATCTCTGGCGACAACAGCGGCACAGGGTATTCGCTCTTGAACAGCGGAATCGTCGAGTCCGCCAGTCGTGGCCAGCCTAATTCAAAGGTGCCGTCGATCAGGTCGATGGCCAACCCTTCGACCTTGGTCTGCCCGGACTTCCAGAACACCGCTGCAATCGAGAAGCGCGCGATGAAGGCGATCAGGCTGTGGGGGATTTTTTCCAGCAGCGCGATGGCGCGGGTGATGAGGTTGCTCATGGCAGTTCCTTGTAGCTCAAGTGGGTGATGACGTTGTGCGCGATCAACAAGCCGAGGGTTTGTGCAAGATCGAAGGGAGGGCTGTGTGCAACTGCCGCCAGTAATGGCTGGCCATCGATGAGATGGCGGATAAACGCGCTGGCGCCGGGTTCGATGACAAACACTTCGACGTCGAGATGGTTGCGCAGTACCAGCGCGTGCTGTGCTTGCTGCAAGTCGAGGCCCGCGAGCGTTGCTTGCCGTTGATGTGCTGCCCAGATCGCCACCGTCGGCCAGGGCGAGTCGAGCAGATGCAGCGACGGATGCAGCTTGACGGTCAGTGCGCTCAGGGAGTGCGGATTGGCGAATGCGGCAGTGATTTCTTCCGGCCGCACCGCAAGCGCATCGGCCGCGTGATAAGCACAGGTGCGCAAACGCTCAAGGCGCGCGACATCGGCCAGATAGGGCACACTGGACGCCGGTTCGAACGCGGCAGTGAAGTCAGCGAAATTTTCGCCGTAACGGCTCATCAGCGGACTTTGCGGCGGTTGGGCCTGAACGAAAACGGCCGCCATCGCCCGAAAGAACTCCTCGCCGACCAATTGCCTGACCACTGGATAACTGTCGGCCAATGCGTTGATCAGCGAGCTTTGCACGTTGTTGCGATACACCGCGAAACGCCTGGCCGGATCGGCGCCGCTGGCACTGCACAAGCCCTCTGGACAGGTTAGTCGCGTGTCGATGAGCGCGGCAGCGAAAGCGCTGTGCGTGCTCATGCGCGCCCCCTCGCTTGCAGCAAAAAATCATCGGCCTGCTGTGCTTCGGCCAGCAACACATTGAACGCTGGCACTTGATTGTCACGTTCGATCAGCGTGGCTACCGGGCCAATGCGTTCGAGCACTTGCCGGTATAAATCCCACACCGCGTCATCGATCGCTGCGCCGTGATCGTCAATCAGCAAGCGCTCACCCGGGTTGTCGGAATCTTCGGCAAACCCGGCCAGATGAATCTCGCCCACCCGGTGCAACGGCAGTGCGTCGAGATAGGCCAGCGGAGCGCGCTGATGATTGATGCACGAAACGTAGACATTGTTCACGTCGAGCAACAGGCCACAGCCACTTCGGCGAATGACCTCGGCGATGAATTCCGGCTCATCGATGGTCGAGCGCTGAAACGCCAGATAAGTCGCCGGATTCTCCAATAGCATGGGCCGTTGCAGGCAGTCCTGCACTTGATCGATATGCGCGCAGACGCGGTTCAGTGTCGGCATGTCGTAGGCCAGTGGCAGCAGATCATTGAGAAACACCGGGCCATGGCTGGACCAGGCCAGATGTTCGGAAAAGGACTGGGGTTGATAGCGCCGGTTCAGCTCGGCAAGACGCTTGAGATGGTCTTTATCCAGCGGCCCTTCAGCGCCGATGGACAACCCGACACCGTGCAGCGACAGCGGATACTGCTGGCGAATCAAACCCAGAAAATGATGAAACGGGCCGCCGTCGACCATGTAGTTTTCGGCGTGGACCTCGAAGAAACCGAGGTCCGGTTGCAAACCGAGCACTTCACGAAAATGCCCGGTCTTGAGCCCCAGCCCGGCACGCGGCGGGAGTTCTGTGAGGGCTGCCTGGGTGCCGGGTAGAGGAGTTTGTTGTGTTGTGAACATGATCGTCACTCAGGCAGATCGCGGATCAGGACTTGGCTTTGAACGCTTCCATCTGACCGAAGCCGGTCGGCGAGGTCTTGCTTTCGGTGGTAGCACAGGTGCCTTTCGGGACGAGTTTCCAGGCGTTGGCCTGGTAGTCCATTTTCGCCGTGCCGGCACAGGTAGTGCCTGCGCCTGCGGCGCAATCGTTATGACCTTTCATGGCCACGCCGAAGCATTTTTCCATGTCGTCGGCAGCGTGGGCGGTGGAGACGGCGGCCATGCTCAGGGCAGAACCGAGGGCCAGAACCAGGGCGGTGGCGGACAGGGTACGAGTGGTAGCAGTCATGATGTTTCTCCAGTCTTGTCAGGGTTTTTACAAGCGATTTGCGCTTGCTTACCCCTCTAGAGAAACCAGTCGACGATGCGTTACAGCCCACAGCAATTTTTTTCCAGATAATGCAAAACCCCTGTAGGAGCTGCCGCAGGCTGCGATCCTTTGATCTGGCTTTTTACCTGGTGAATCAAAATCAAAAGATCGCCGCCTGCGGCAGCTCCTGCAGTGATTTATCCGAGTTGCCGGCAGTGTTCTATAGTCACTTCAACGGCCACTCCAACAGGCCGATTTACCAGGACGGTATCTCATGACCAAGGATCGCTCAGTCTTCGCTGTGCTGTCGCGCAAGGCTTCATCGTTTGCTCTGGCCTGCACGCTGCCTTTGCTGTTCTCCACGGTTCACGCCCAGTCGCAAGCCGATCCGCAGGACACACTCAAGCGTATCAATCACAACTACAACACCCTCAAGGACTCATGCCAGGAGCCCGATACCGGTGCCGCGCGCGGTCTCTACTATTGCAGCGGTGTGACGCTACGCATGGTCAATGACGGGCCTTTCAATCCGTGGGACTACAGTCCTTACGCGATCAGGATTGGCGCGACCTCCTACTCATGGATCCGCAAGGATCTGAGCACGCGCATTCTCATTCATCCGGCCGGCTTCATCCTGCGTACACCCACCGATGCGGCGGCGCTGAATCTACCGGTCAAGGAGCAGGGCTTTACCTGCATCTATGCCTTTGATGGCGGTACCGGACCGGAGCGCAAATGGTATGGCTGCGGTTTCTTCGACAGCCGTGAACCGCCGCGCGCGGCTCAGGGCACGATGAACAATCGCAATGCTGCACTGGCCTACGGCACTTGCGCCGAGGCGGGGGTCAGCACGGCCGAGCAATGGACGCAGAAATACACCGGGTTGATGAAGGGGCCGATTCAGTACGGCCAATGCTCATGGAACGCGGAAAAACCCAGCGACTGGAACGCAATGATTCGGGTGCACGAGTCGCGGCCAAACACGACCAACAAGGATCCGTTTGCCTTCAGCGCCCAGGTCAACGAGTTCATGTTGAAAAATGCCACGGCAACCAACGATGGCAGCGAAAACATGAAGTACATCGACGCCTTCATCTACAACGTCAACAGCACGCAGAACTTCGCCACCCGCGGTGATCAGGCGCCACCCAAGCCCGAGAACGGCCTGAACAGTGCGCGCAACTTTCAGAAAAAACTTCAGGCGCAAGGCTACAGCGTGCCGATCCTGCGGCTGGATTTCACCAAGCCTGCCGAACAGCGTTTCAGTTATGTCGCCGCCGATCAGGCGATTGATCTGACGGTGACGGGGGATACCCGGCCGCCACCGGATGCACCGACCTCGAGATACATCGCCAACGCCATCTGGATCGAGCGCTACGACCCGGGCAGCAAGAAAAACGAATGGTCGCTCAGCGTGACGCCGACCGTCCAGGGCAAAGCGATTCAGGCCAGCAATCAGGATGCTGTCTATCAGGAACTGCTGGCGCTGCGGGGGGCTGACAGCCAATGGCGCGACAACGAAAAGTCGGCGGGCAGCATGCGCCAGCAACTGGCCTGTCTGGTGCAGAACTATCCGGCCAAGACCGAATGGAATCTGGAACCCTTCCGTCCTGCTGTCAGCCCGCAGCAAGCGGCGAAGGCCGGGTGCAATCCGGTGGCGGCTGCGTCACCGCAATACATCGCCTCGGCCGACTGGGTCAATCGTTTCGACCCCGGCACCCGCAAGGAGGAATGGAGCCTGAGCATCGTGCCCACGGCGACGGGACGTGCCTTGCCCAACGAGCAACTCGAGGCGATCTATGCGCAACTGTTCGCCCTCAAGGGCGCGGACAGCCATTGGCGCGATAACGAAACGTCGGCCGGCAGCATGCGTCAGCAATTGGGCTGTGTCCTGGCCAATTATCGCAACAAGACACCGTGGAATCTCGAGCCGTTCCGGCCGGCGTTATCGGACGCCGAGACCCGGGCGGCCGGCTGCAACCCCGTTCCCCGTTGAGTGTGTATTGGCTAATCAAGGAGATGCAAGCCATGAAAAAACGTCTGATCAGGACCGCTCCATTGCTGATGTTGCCGCTGCTGTTGCACGCGACATGGGCCCGTGCCGAATCTTGCGACGAGACGCTGAAGAAGGTCGAAAGCCTGTACAACAAAACCGTCGACAGTTGCGGTCAGGACCCCGCGTCGGACTGTTCGGGACTGTTGGTTCGTGGCACCCACCGCGCCGATCCGGCCAAGGGGCAGAAATGGGATGTGTGGAATCCCAGCCCGAAAGCCGTGGAGCTGGGCACGTTCGCCGCTTCGTATATGCGTGCCGACGGCATCAGCTATGAAGACCCCGGCATGAGTACGCAAAACGGCTATCTGATTACACCAAGAGATCTGATCCGCGATCCGGAAACACCCGTGCACGTCTATTGCGCCTTTCCCAATGATGCCTGGACCGACTATCGAAACGACCGCGGCTGTGGCGACAACAAAAACACTGCGCCGGCCGAAGCGGTTTGCCAGGCCATGAAACCACCGATCACCAGCCCGAATGCCTGGGTCGCACACTTCACCCAGTACAACAACAATCGGCAGCAGGATCAGTTGCAGTGTGGTTTCAACATGCGCAATCCGATGAGCAGCAGGGAGCGTGTCGATGCCTTTCGCAATTTCTTGGGCGCGCGCAAAGTCATCAACAGCCGCGAGTTTCAAACGCAGACGGAGCTGCGTCTGGGCAATCCGAAAACCGATGAGCTGCCGATTCTGGCGTTTTTCTACAGCGATCAACGCGGCCTGAATGACGCACTGGCCAATCAAAAGGACTACAAAGCCAAGACTGGCAAGGACCGCAATATCATCAAGATCGACTTCCCGCGAACCCCGGTCGCCAAGGCTTCGTTCTCGTGCATCCAGACCTCGACGCCGGCAGAACCGAAATTCTGCGACAAGTACATCGAATCCAGCACCTGGACACAGCGTCCTGATCCGAAACTGGGGCCGAACACCTGGTCACTCTCGGTGGTACCGACCGCTTGCGGTCGCGCGATCAAGGATGACCAGACTGATCGCATGTTTGCCGAGCTGTACAACAAGCACAAAGACGATCAGCAGTGGCGGCAGTACAGCGTCAATGGTGGCTCGTTGCGTCGGCAGATGGTTTGCCACCTCGCGGCAACGTACGAGGGCAAGCCTGTGCGCAACAAGCCTGAATGGAATCTGGAACCGGCACGTCCGTATGTCGATCAGGCCACGGCGGTAGCACAGCACTGCAATCCGTACTGACACCGATGCTCTGTAGGAGCTGCCGCAGGCTGCGATCTTTTGATCTTGTTTTTAACAACCAAAGTCAAAAGATCGCAGCCTTCGGCAGCTCCTACGGGGGGATGTGTGAGGTAAAAAAAAACGGCCCGAAGGCCGTTTTTTTGTTCAGTGAAATGCATCAACCGCCGAGGTACGCCTCGCGCACTTTCGGGTCGGTCAGCAGTGCTTCACCGGTGCCTTGCATGACCACACGACCGTTCTCCAGAACGTAGGCGCGGTCAGCGATTTTCAGCGCCTGGTTGGCGTTCTGCTCGACCAGGAACACCGTCACACCGTCCTTGCGCAGCATTTCGATGATGTCGAAAATCTGCTGGATGATGATCGGTGCCAGGCCCAGCGACGGCTCGTCGAGCAGTAGCAGTTTCGGCTTGCTCATCAACGCACGGCCGATGGCGAGCATTTGCTGTTCGCCGCCGGACATGGTGCCGCCACGCTGGTTGAAGCGTTCTTTCAGGCGTGGGAACAGGCCGAGAACCTTGTCCATTTGCTCCTGATAGTCGCCCTTGTCGGTGAAAAAGCCGCCCATGGACAGATTTTCTTCAACGGTCAGACGGGCAAACACCCGACGACCTTCCGGCACCACCGCGATGCTCTTGCGCATGATCTGTGACGAGTCCTGGCCGACCAGTTCCTCACCCATGTAGCGGATGCTGCCGCTGTGCGCCTGCGGCGAACCGCAAAGCGTCATCAGCAGCGTCGACTTGCCGGCACCGTTGGCGCCGATCAGGGTCACGATCTCGCCCTGGCGGACTTCGACGTTGACGCTGTGCAGGGCCTGGATCTTGCCGTAGAAGGTGGAAACGTTTTCGAACTGCAGCATTTACGCTTCCCCCAGGTAGGCTTTGATCACTTCAGGATTATCGCGGATCTGTTCCGGCGTGCCGTCGGCCAGAGGCGTGCCTTGGTTGATCACGACGATGTGGTCGGAAATGCTCATGACCAGTTTCATGTCGTGCTCAATCAACAGCACGGTGACGTTGTGCTCTTCACGCAGCACGCCGATCAGCGCCTTGAGGTCTTCGGTTTCCTTCGGGTTCAGGCCGGCGGCCGGTTCGTCGAGCATGAGGATCCGTGGACGGGTCATCATGCAGCGAGCGATTTCCAGACGCCGTTGCTGACCGTAAGCCAAGGTGCCGGCGGTACGGTTGGCGAACTCTTTGAGGTTGACCTTTTCCAGCCAGTACTCGGCAAACTCCATGGCCTCGCGCTCGCTTTTGCGGAACGCCGGAGTCTTGAACAGACCGGACAGGAAGTTGGTGTTGAGGTGACGGTGCTGGGCGATCAACAGGTTCTCGACCGCCGTCATGTCCTTGAACAAACGCACGTTCTGGAAGGTGCGCACCACGCCTTTGAGCGCGATCTTGTGCCCCGGCAGGCCTTGAATCGGCTCGCCGTCCAACAGGATGCTACCGCCGGTTGGCTGGTAGAAACCGGTCAGGCAGTTGAACACGGTGGTCTTGCCGGCGCCGTTCGGCCCGATCAGTGCAACCACTTGTTTCTCTTTGACGGTCAGGGCCACGCCGTTGACCGCCAGCAAGCCGCCGAAGCGCATGCTCAGGTTCTCAACTTTCAAGATCTCGCGGCTCATTTTCGCAACTCCATGTGTGGGCGTTGCATCGGCAGCAGACCTTGTGGACGCCAGATCATCATCAATACCATCAGGGCACCGAACATCAGCATGCGGTACTCGCTGAACTCACGCATCATTTCCGGCAACAGGATCATCACCACGGCCGCGAGAATCACGCCCAGCTGCGAGCCCATGCCACCCAATACGACGATGGCGAGGATGATCGCCGACTCGATGAAGGTGAACGATTCCGGCGTCACCAGCCCCTGACGCGCAGCGAAGAAGCTACCGGCGAAACCGGCAAACGCAGCACCGAGGGTGAACGCGGACAGCTTGATGATCGTTGGATTCAGACCCAGTGCGCGGCAAGCGATTTCGTCCTCACGCAGCGCTTCCCACGCACGGCCGATCGGCATGCGCAGCAGGCGGTTGATGACGAACAGCGCCGCCAGCGCCAGCAACAGGGCAACCAGGTAAAGGAAGATCACCTTGTTGATCGAGTTGTATTGCAGGCCGAAATACTCGTGGAAGGTTTGCATGCCTTCCGCGGCCTTGCGTTCGAAGGTCAGGCCGAAGAACGTCGGTTTCTCGATGTTGCTGATGCCGTTCGGACCACCGGTGATGTCGGTCAGGTTACGCAGGAACAGACGGATGATCTCGCCGAAGCCGAGGGTCACGATCGCCAGATAGTCACCGCGCAGACGCAACACCGGGAAGCCCAGCAGGAAGCCGAACGTCGCCGCCATCAGGCCGGCAATCGGCAGGCAGATCCAGAAGCTCAGGACGTAGTAGTGCGACAGCAGCGCGTAGCTGTAGGCGCCGACGGCGTAGAAGCCGACGTAACCAAGGTCGAGCAGACCGGCCAGACCGACGACGATGTTCAGGCCCAGGCCGAGCATCACGTAGATCAGGATCAGCGTCGCGATGTCCACCGCGCCACGGGAACCGAAGAACGGCCACACCAGCGCCACCAGGATCAGCGCAATGATGAAATAGCGCTGGGTGGTTGGCAGTGTGAGGAAGTTGCTCGCTTTGGCCGGGATCAGCGGCAGACCCGGCGATGAACGCCAGGCCTTGCTGATCTGCTGGTTGAACAGCACCCGCAGGAACATCAGCACCGAGCAGATGGCGATGGTCGCCAGCACGGTCGGACTGGTGTTGTGCACTTCCAGGTTGATGCCGACGATGGTCAGTTTCAGACCGAGTACCGGGTAGGCCACGGCCCACACCAGCAAAGCGCTGAACAGCGCCTGTTTAAGATTCCTAGTCATACTTTCTCAACCTCCGGACGGCCCAGAATGCCGGTCGGACGGAACAACAGCACCAGAACCAACAAGCCGAAAGCCACGACGTCCTTGTACTGGTCGCCGAAGATATCGGCGCCAAACGCTTCCGCCACCCCAAGCACCAACCCGCCGAGCATGGCGCCAGGGATGCTGCCGATACCGCCGAGTACCGCTGCGGTGAAGGCTTTGAGGCCGACGAGGAAACCGGCGTTCGGGTTGATCACCCCGTATTGCATGCTCAGCAGTACAGCCGCAACGGCTGCCAGCGCGGCACCAATGACGAAGGTCAGGGCGATGATGTTGTTGGTGTTGATGCCGAGCAGGTTGGCCATCTTGATGTCTTCGGCGCAGGCGCGGCAGGCGCGACCCAGGCGAGAGCGGGAGATGAACAGTGTCAGGCCGAGCATGGCGATCAGCGTCACCACGAACACCACGATTTGCATGTAGGAAATCAGCACTTCTTGTGCGCCACCTGGGCCGAAGGCAAGGTTGCCCGGAATCAGGTTGGGGATAGCTTTGTCCTTGGAGTCTTGCGCCAGCAGAACCGTGTTCTGCAGGAAGATCGACATACCGATCGCGGAAATCAGCGGGATCAGACGGTTGCTGCCGCGCAGGGGGCGGTAGGCAATGCGTTCGATGCTGTAACCGTAGGAACTGGTGACGACGATGCTGGCGATGAACGCCGCAGTCATCAACAGCGGGACACTGTCGAGTCCCATCATGGTCAACCCGGCGATGGCGATGAACGCCACGTAGGAGCCGATCATGTACACCTCGCCGTGGGCGAAGTTGATCATTCCAATGATGCCGTAAACCCTCGTGTAGCCGATGGCGATCAAGGCATACATGCTGCCAC